>PMZQ01000109.1 GCA_003170155.1 Actinomycetota bacterium
TCGCCGATCTCGACGCCCGGGCAGAGCACCGCACCTCCTCCGACGCGGGCCGCGCGACGAATGGTCGGGCCCTTCATCAGTGCCAGGCGCTTCTCGGTGCGACCCATGAAGTTGTCGTTGGTCGTCTGCACACAGGGAGCGATGAAGACGTCTTCCTCGATCGTCGTGTAGGCCGTGATGTATGCGTTCGCCTGGACGCGGGTGCGATCGCCGATCGTGGTGTCGTTCTCGACCAGCGAGCCGCGACCGACAACGGTGCTAGCGCCGAGGGTCACCCGCTCGCGCACGCAGGCCTGGTCGCCGACGATGGAGTTCTCGCCGACTGTGGCGCCGGCGAAGACGATCGCGCCGGTCGAGATCGTCGCTCCTGCGCCGATGACCGCGGGCGGAAGAGGATCTCGTTTCGCCGTCGAGCGCTGACCGAGCGAGGGCTGCTTCCCGACCACGGCGTTGTCGAGAATCCTGCAGCCGTCTCCGAGCACCGTGCCCGAATAGACGACGGCGCTCTCCGCGATCTCGGCGCCCTCGCCGCTCATTGACCTGCGACGAGCGAGCTCTGGAGCTGATCGAGCGTGCGCGAAACCGCAAGCCCGTTACGGGCTACGGAGAGCCGGTCTCCTCCACCGTCCAGCAGGTCGAGGAAGGCCTGGCACTCGAGACGCAGGGGCTCGTCGTTCGGGATCTTCGGCGAGTACTTGTCGCCGGTTCGCGTACGCCACTCGCCGTAGGTATCGGTCGGCTGCTCGGGCGCCTTGTCGTAGATGGTGATCTTGTGATCGAGCTCCATGTCGTCGAAGACGACCATCTTCTCGCGCCCGACGACGGTCATCCTGCGCATCTTTTGTGGATCGAGCCAGGACAGTTGCATGTGCGCAACCCGTCCGGAGGGGAAGCGGAGATAGCAGAAGACGACATCCTGGACGCCCTCGGTCAAAAACGATTGCCCGTGCGCCCAGACCGCGCTCGGCTCCTCGCCGACCAGATAGAGGATCACCGAGAGGTCGTGCACGCCGAGTGACCAGAGCGCGTTCTCGTCGCGGCGGATCTTGCCCAGGTTCTGGCGGTTTCCGTACAGGTAGAGGATGTCGCCCAGATCGCCCGAGTCGATGATCGTCTTCAGCATCAGAACGCCGGGGTGGTAGAGCAGCAGGTGGCCGGGCATGAGCACGAGATCGCGCGCCTCGGCCAGTGCGACGATCTCCTCGGCGTCGGCCCCGTTCATCGCCATCGGCTTCTCGACGAAGACGTGCTTGCCGGCCTCGAGTGCCTGCTTGGCCAGCGCCGCGTGCGTGGGTACCGGCGTGGCGATAACGACGGCGTCGAGCTCGGGATCTTCGAGCAGATCCTGGAAGCGAGTGGTTGCGCGAGCTCGCGGGTAACGCTTCGCCTGCTTCTCGAGCAGTTCCGGCGACGCATCGCAGATCCAGCGCAGCTCGGTCAGAAGATCGAAGTTTCGGGCCAGGTTCGGCCCCCAGTAGCCCAGACCGGCGACGCCAACGTTCACTAGAGCTTCCAGACCTTTCCTTCTCGAGGCGCTTGCGCCTTGGTTGCGTTACGGAAGTCGATAACCAGCTGAGCGCGGGCGACGACGTCTTCGTAGTCGATCGAAGAATGATCGGTGACGATCGCAACGCAGTCGTAATCCTCGGGCTTGAGCTCGACCGACTGGAGTCCTACTGTCGGTAGCTCGACCGACTCCGGAAAGAGATCGGGCAGCTCGGGCACGAACGGGTCGTGATAGGAGACGAGCGCGCCCTGTTGGCGCAGGAGCTGGATCAGCTTGAGAGCCGGCGACTCACGCATGTCGGAAATGTCCTTCTTATAGGCCACGCCGAGCACCAGGATCTTCGAGCCGCGGATCGGCTTGGGCACCGAGTTGAGTGCGCGCATGATCTTGCCGCGGCAAAAGTAGGGCATGTTCTCGTTGATCTTGCCGGCCAGCTCGATGAACTCGGTGTAGAAGTTGAATTCGCGCGCCTTCCAGGTGAGATAGAAGGGGTCGATCGGGATGCAGTGGCCGCCGAGCCCAGGCCCGGGTGCGAACTTCATGAACCCGAACGGCTTGGTCGCCGCCGCGTCGATGATCTCCCAGACATCCAGCCCCATGCGGTCGCAGAGCTGTGCGAGCTCGTTCGCCAGCGCAATGTTGACCGAGCGGAAGACGTTCTCGAGCAGCTTCGTCATCTCGGCCGACTCGGGCGAAGAGACTTCGATAATCGTGTCGATCGAGCTGCGGTAGAGATCGGCGACCTTCTTGGTCGAGGCCTCTTCGAGCCCGCCGACCACCTTGGGCGTCGTCTTGGTCGTCCAGTCCTCGCGGCCGGGATCGACGCGCTCGGGTGAGAAGGCCAGGAAGAAGTCCTTGCCCTCCACGAGCCCGCTGCCTTCCTCGAGCGCCGGCCTGAGCAGGTCGCGTGTCGTTCCGGGGTACGTGGTCGACTCCAGCACCACCATCTGGCCCGGCTGCAGACGAGTCGCAATCTGCTCGATCGCGGACATGACGATCGTGAGATCTGGCTCGCGCTGCTTGGAGAGCGGCGTCGGCAGGGCGATCAGGATCGCCTCGACCTCGCGCAGGGCGTCGTAGTCGGTGGTTGCCTTGAGGTGCCCAGACTCGACCAGCGACCCAAGAATCGGCGAGGGGACGTCTTCGATGTAGCTGTCGCCGTTGTTGATCCGGGCAACTCGCTCGGGACTGACATCCACGAGCAGCACGTCGTTACCGGCCTCGGCAAAGACCTGTGCAAGAGGGACACCAACGTAACCGGCGCCGACGATTGCGACCTTTCTAGACATACGCAAGGAATACCCTACCGGCGCTGAAAGCCCGGAGACAGTCTATAGCGACTAGGCTCGTGCGCTCAGAGCCGTTGCGATCCGCTCGGAGGCGCGTCCGTCGCCGTAGAGCTCCGGAAGGTTCGCCGGCATACGGGCCGTAGCAACAGCCTGCGCGAGCCGTTCCGGGTCGTCATCCACGAGCACATTCGCCCCCAGCTCGACCGTGTCCACCCACTCCGTCGACGGGCGCATCGTCACGCACGGCACGCCGAACCAGTAGGCCTCCTTCTGCAGACCGCCCGAATCGGTGGCGATCGCTCGCGCCTGCGAGGCCAGAGCCGTCAGGTCGAGATAGCCGAGCGGCGCCAGCGCGGTGATGTTCGGAGCAAGCGTCAGTCCTTCGCGCTCGATCGCGCCTCGCGTGCGCGGGTGAATCGGAAAGACGACTTCGCCGGCGATCGCGTTCAGGCCCTCTACGATCCGCCCGAGCCGGGGCTGGAGCGCGTTCGCCTCGCGGTGAACGGTGGCGAGAACGAACTCCCCCGATTCCAGCGACAGCCGCCGGAGCGCATCCGAGCGCATACGCGCGAGAGGGCCGAAGAGCCGAGCCGCATCCGCCATCACGTCGCCGACCACCAGCGCCTCTCCGGCCACCTCCTCGGCGGCGAGTATCCGCTGCGAGCGCTCGTCGGGACAGAGGAGAAGCTCCGCCAGCCTGTCCACCTCGACGCGGTTACGTTCCTCCGGCATCGACCAGTCTCCCGAGCGTAGGCCCGCTTCGACGTGCGCGATACGAGCACCCGTGTCTACAGCCGCGAGTGCCCCCGCGAGCGTCGAGTTCGTGTCGCCGTAGACGAGCACCCAGTCGGGCTTCTCGGCCTCGATCGCCGCCGCGATCCCGGGCCGCATTCGCTCGATCATCTCCTCGCGCGGTAACGCGCCCGCCTCGAGTCTGTAATTCGGCTCGCCCAGCTCGAGCTCCTCGAAGAAGAGCTGAGAAAGCTCGCGATCGTAGTGCTGACCGGTGTGCAGCAAAACCTCGTCGATCCCCGTCCGCTTGAGCGCCGCCGAAAGCGGAGCCGACTTGATGAATTGAGGCCTGTTGCCGACGACGGAGAGAACCCGCATCGATCGTCTCCTTCTGCGACGTACTACGGTCAGGCGCAACAGTACGCGCTCCGACGAGGCGAGTGCTTCTCTCGGCGTAGGAGTGCCGGCTGTTCTGCCGGTCACCACGATGGCGAATCTATCTCGCGCAAGCGCCGCCGTCTCGACGCTAGAGTACGTCCCCGCGGGCCGTTAGCTCAGCTGGTAGAGCAGGGGACTCTTAATCCCAAGGTCGCAGGTTCGATTCCTGCACGGCCCATACCCGCCGGGCTGCCGCCGTTAGTCCGCGAGAGCGCGCCAGCCGACGATCGAAGCGGCCACCAGCGCAACGCCGCCGACGCCGAACCCTTCGCGAGGGCCTAAGAACTGTGTGGTCGCGCCGACCAGGACGCCTGTGATCGGAGTGAGGCCGGGAAGAGCCATCGTCCAGAGACCCATAACACGCCCCCGCAGGCTCGGGTGAGGCCGAAGCTGGACGAGCGTGTTCGCCAGGGCGATCATCCAAATAGACACGAAGCCCTCGAGCATCAGTAGTGGGAACGCGGCGGCCACCACTGGAGCACAGGCGGTTGCGAGGACAGCCACCCCCGTGATCAGGCACAGCAGCCTTACCTTCCGTCCGAGGGATTGGCCTTTGGAGTAAGCGGCGGCGAAGCCTCCCGGGATCGCTCCGATACCGAAGCACGCCGTGAGGGCACCGTAGCCCATCCCGCCGAGACCGAACGTCCTCGTTGCCAGAACGGGTAGGGCCGTCCCGAGGTTGAAGATCATCCCGGACGCGGCAGCCATCGCGAGGCAGGCGGCTATCGCCGGCGAGTGGCGCACGTAGTGGAGCCCTTCTCGAAGTGCCGACAGAGTGCGTGGCCGCGGCGAGCGCTCGGCCCGGAGGCCTCTTTCGCGATACCAGAGCAGGACGAGCAGGGGCGGGACGAACGACGCAGCGTTGACGAGGAAGCAGGCCGCCACCCCGGCAGTCGCGATCATCACGCCACCGACCGCCGGGCCGATTACCCGCGAAGCATTGATGATCACCTCGTAGAGTCCAACTGCGCTCGCGACCCGGTCGCGACCAACGAGATTGACGACGTAGAGCTGGCGTGCGGGTTGATCGATCGCGAAGACGAACCCGTTTGCGACGGCAAGAACGAAGACCATCCACACTTGAACGGAATCGGTCATTACCAGCACGGCAAGAATGAGGGCCAGTGACCCGGCGAGCACCTGGGTGGCGATGAGAGTCTTTCGAACGTCGAGGTGATCGAGGAGCGCGCCCGCCCACGCGCTCGCGAGAAGCACCGGCCCGAACGTCGCCGCAGACAGGAGTCCCAGGTCGAGCCCGCTACCGGTGAGCTTCAGGATCAGCCACGCTTGGCCGACTGCCTGCGCCATACCGCCTGAGCCCGACAGGATCTGGGCGATGAACCACCAGCGGAACGAGGGTATGCGCAGCGACGCGAACGCGCGGCCGGGGGACTGGGTGACGGGCGCGGCGGTCAGTTCGAGGCTACGCTACCAGGTAGCCCGGCGAGATAAAACCTGCGGCGCGGTAGCTCGCGCAGGCTGAGACCGTGCGGGGGCGAGCAGCGTAGAGGGCTTAGAACCTGAATCAAAATGAGCTCTCCAGCCGTCGGTAGCAGACGAGGCAGCAAGCGATGGCAAGGAATGCTCGGTGGATCTCGTGGCTGCGGTCGTAGCGGACTAGCAATAGCTTGAAGTGGTGTAGCCAGGCGAAGGTGCGCTCGACTACCCAGCGATAGCGACCCAGTCCCGAGCCATGAGGCGTCCCTCGACGGGCGATCACCGGTTTGATCCCTCGTGATCTGACCTGGCGCCGGTAGGAGTCGTGGTCGTAGCCGCGATCGGCGTACACCCGATCGAGTCTTTGGCGCGGCCTGCCAGCAGCTCCGCGTACAGGCGGTACCGAGTCGATCAGCGGGATCAGCCGGGTGACGTCGTTACGGTTGCCGTCTGTGACGCTGTAGGCGAGCGGGATGCCCGAGGCATCGACGAGGAGATGGTGCTTGGAACCCGCTCTGCCTCTGTCCACCGGGCTCGGGCCCGTTTCGGAGCCCCCTTTTTGTCTCGTTACACATCACCGAAAAAGCTGGCCTCTCCGAGCTCGCGCACCGCCAGCGACGCCCCGAGAAAGCGAGGGGTGATTCTCGTTGATCGAGCTCCTTCCTGCGGCGGCTGACGCCCAACCTCGACCCTCAGTCAGTTCGCGACTGTCGCTGTCACACGATGCCGAGCGCCCGAAGGAACGGCGTCTTTGTCCCCGTGAGTTTGTTCGCTCGAAGCACGCTCTATGTCGCGCATGCCCGGTAGGAAGAGCGCACCGAGCGTAATAGCCGAACCGATCAGAGCCGCTCCAATGAGCGTGGCGCTAACGCCGATAACCGCGACAGCCGGAGCCGTGAGGGCGAGAGAGATCGGGACAAGACCGATCGAGATCAGCCAGTCTAGGCTCGAGACTCGGCCCAACATCCCGCTTGGAACATGGTGTTGCTTGATAGTCGCCCAGATAATCGTTCCGCCTGCCTCGAACGCGTTGAAGACAAGGCACGCCAGCATCAACTGCCAGACGGCCGTGGCGATCCCGTATCCGGCGACTGCAAGAGTCGCCAGTGTCCACGTCACATACATGACAGTCACGTCGCGGCGCGGATGTCCGCGTTGGCCCACCCAGAACGCCGCACCAACGGCTCCGACACCACCTGCAGCGAACACAGCCCCGAGCGCGTTGGCCGATCCATGCAGGCTGTTCTTGACCACGTAGGGAAGCAGCACCTCAGTCGGACCGAGGAAGACCAGATAGCTCACGGCAGCAGCTGCGAGCGTTCCCCAGAGCCAGACTCGCCGACGCACGAAGCTGAGGCCTTCCTTGACGGCGGCGAAGCTGGATACGGCACCCTCCTCTCGGATCGAGAACCGGGAGCGCACCATCAGAACCGCTAGTGCAGAAGCACCGAACGACGCCGCGTCGATTGAGAAGGCAAGCCCCGGGCTGAGCGCGACAAGCACGCCGCCGAGCAGAGGGCCGGCGAGTCTGAGAGCAATCGGCCGGACGAGCTGATCGAGCGAGTTCGCCGCCGCCAGATCGGCCTTGGGAAGCAGGCTAGGAACGATTGCTTCGAAGGCCGGCGTGAAGAACGCAGTGCCGCTGCCGTAGATCGCCACGAGCGCGATGAGCTCCCAGAACCGTAACGTGCCCGAGAGAGCGAGTACAGCCAGCGCTCCGACCGCAACCGCTCGAACAGCATCCGCGCAGAGCATGACGCGGCGGCGGTCATGACGGTCGCTCACCACTCCACCTACGAGAAGGAAGACGATGGTCGGAACTGTCATCCCGATGGCGACAATCGAAAGTGCCGCCGGGGCGTTCCAGAGCAGATAGGTCTCCCACACCATCGCGATCAAAAAGACGCCATCGCCGATTAGCGATGCCGTCATACCCATCCAGAGCACGCGGAAATCTCTGTGGGTCAGAGGAGAGATCAGGCGGGCTCTCGCGAAGCCCCCGGAGCGATCAAGCGCTTCGTGACTGTGTTGCATTGGACGCCAGGCTCCCGTTACCGACGCCTGCAAACTCAGGTCGTCGCGAGAGGAGGTCGACCAGCGCCGCGGGAGTCATCGGGTGGCCGTACAGGTAGCCCTGTCCGAGCTCGCAACCGAGTTGGTGCATCGAGTCCTCCTCCTCCTGAAGCTCGATCCCCTCCACGACTACTTCGAGATTGAGACTCGCGCCCAGCGTGATGATCGCGGATGCCAGAGCCTCGTTTCCATTCAGCCCCACGAACGAGCGATCCATCTTCAGGATGTCGATGGGGAACCGGCTGAGGTAACTCAGCGACGAGTAGCCTGTCCCGAAGTCGTCCATCGCCAGCCGGATTCCAAGCGCCTTGAGATCCTGCAGCCGCCGGACCGCAAAGTCGGTGTCGTCCATGATCACCGACTCGGTGATCTCGAGCACCAGTGCCGACGGCGCCAAGCCGGTTTCCTTGAGCGCATAACGCACATCGCTGATGATCGAATCGGACTGGAGCTGACGGGCAGACAGGTTGACGCTGACGACGAACGAGGTCATGTCACCAAACCTGGCGCGGATCTCCGCGACTTCGCGGCAAGCGCTCTCGAGTACCCAGCGGCCGATAGGAATGATGAGCGCGGTCTCTTCCGCGAGCCCGATGAACTCGTCCGGCGGAATCAAGCCGCGTGTCTTGTGATTCCAGCGCAGGAGCGCTTCCACGCCGGCGACTTCGTGCCCTTCTAGACGAACGAGCGGCTGATAGTACAGCTCGAACTGCTTCTCGTCGATTGCCTCCTGAAGCTCGGCTCGAAGCTCGAGCCGCTCGACGACACGCTCGTGCATCTCGGGCTCGAAGAGGCGATAGCTCCCCTTCTTATCGCGTTTCGCCATATACATTGCGGCGTCGGCGTCGCGAAGCAGGTCGGCCGCGTTTGGAGTCGGATGCTTGCGGTCGACAAGACAGATCCCAATGCTGGCTCGTGGGAAAACCTGCTTGGTATCGATCTCCATTGGGATCTCGAGCGCCTGAAGGACCCGCGTGGCCGCGTCGGCAGCCTCGGGAGAGTCCACGACTCCTTCGAGCAAGACCGCGAACTCGTCGCCCCCGAAGCGAGCGACCGTGTCGGTCGGACGAAGGATGATTTGCAGCCTTCGGGCAACCTCCTGCAGTACGAGATCGCCGGCGCCGTGGCCAAGACTGTCGTTGACGGTTTTGAAGTCGTCCAGGTCGATAAACAGGATGGCGACATCGGGCAGCCCTCGTTGAGCACGAGCGAGCGCATGCTCGACACGATCTGAGAATAGCGCCCGGTTTGCCAACCCAGTAAGCCCGTCGTGAAACGCTTCGTGAGCTAGCTGATCTTCGAACGCCTTGCGCTCGCTCACGTCGCGTCCGTTCACGACGATCCCACGGACATGCTCGTCTTCGAGCAGGTTCGTGAGCTGCACTTGGAAGTTCATGGCTTTTCCGTCGCGGTGCATAAACGTGTACTCGACCGCGCGCGTTTCGGCCATACGCTTACCTGCGCTCTTGATCAGCTGTCCGAGTCGCGGTCGATCCTCGTCGCTCAGGATCCAGTCGAACCGTTTCCCTTCGACTTCTTCGACCCGATAGCCGAGCACGCTTTCGATCGACGGGCTCTGGTAGGTGACGATGCCATCTACGTCGAGCACAGTGATCAGGTCGCTCGAATGGGCAACAAGGGAGTGGAAGCGCGCCTCACTCTGTCGCCGGTGGAGATCCTCGGCAAGGGATACGCCCTCGAGGGCAAGCGAAACCTTCGCTCCAAGCGCCTCGAGTGCGTCGGTGAATTCGGGTGAGAGAGTCGTCGCTAAACAAACGATGAGCAACCCTCGAACCATCGAACGGCTCGAGAGCGGAAGCACGAGCACCGTATGGCCGCTGAACAGCAGTAGGTCGCCGCGCACCGAAGCCGGAACTGCTGAATAGCGGAGCTGGCGCGACGAGGAGCTCATCTGATGGAGCCAATCTGCCGTGATCTCGTCGAGTTCCCAGCCACCTTCATCTGAAGAGGCAACCACAGCAGCGGACCCGTCAGACACCAGTGTGAGCCGAATCGAGGCCTCCTCTTCGAGCAGGTGCTGAGTGCCCGCGATTGCGGCTTGGTAGACCTGCTCATGACCCGCAGCTACTACGAGATCGGTTCCCGCTTCCCTGAGCGTGCGTTCGCGAGCGACGGCCCTCTCCTCTCGACGAACGAGCCCCGCCATCCTCGTAACGACCAAGAGGAAGAGCAGCGCCGACCCGATAATGATGACTAGCACATCGGGGTTCTGAAAATCCTGGAAGAAGCGGATCGCTGGCGCAATCAAGCACGCACCACCGAGCAACAGAAGACGTACGTTTGTCAGCCGGAGACGCGAGTCGGTCGCCGGTTCCTCGAGCGTCAGCATCGAAGGATGGAGCGCGGCCGTACCCCAGAGCAGGTAGTACGCGATCCAGCCCGCATCGAAGCTGAGCTGGTGGTGATAGGCGTTGACGAGCAGTGCGTAGTTGTAAGCGGAATCGGTCGTGAGCAAACAGATGATGCTCGCGACGAGGAGGTAAAAAGCGGGCGCGCGCTTACCCGAGCCGACAGCGAGCCGGATCGCCGCTGCGAGCAGGAGCACGTCTCCGAGCGGGTAGAGAACCGAAACGGTCTTGGCGAGCCACGTCAGTCCGGAGAGGTGAACGTTCGGAGCAATCAGGAATACCCATGCGAGAAGACCTACGCCAATAGTGAGGATTGCCGCGTCGATCAGCGCAGCGCGATCGCGGTGCGGATTGCGCCGTCTTACGAGCACGAGCAGACCGAGCATTAGAACCGGGTAGACGGCGAGATAGAGCGCGTCGCCGAAGGACGGGAATCCGACGTCGCCGCCGAGCAATTTCGGGTAGGTGTAGGTGTAAACGTCACCGCTGAAGAAAAGGAACTGGCCGGCGAAGAACAGCCACCAAGCCGCCCGCGCCTTCGGCTTGTTTAGCCGGATCCCGATTACGATCGCGATCGGCATCGACAAGCCGAGCGCGTTCATCAGCAGCGCATTGCCTGCAAGGGACGGGGCAAAGAGGTAAAGGAGCGCCAGTGTTCCCGTTATCGCCAGGTACCAGATCCAGGCAGGCGCTCTCCAGACACCGCGAAGTGTAGGACGATTCATGCTGCCTCCTCCGCTCGCTTCGACGGCTGCAAGTCGAACCCGTTCGCGAGCTTGCCGAGAACGTCGACGAGCTGATCGATCTCGGCCTGCGAGTTCGACGCAGTGACCTGGATCCGGAAGCCCACTTCGTTTCTAGGCACGAGCGGGTACGCGGCAAGCGTTACGTAGATTCCGTTCTCGAACAGAAAACGTCCGGCAGCGCCTATGTCTTCGTGATCGGCCAGCGGAACCTCGATGATCGGGTGTCCCGAGCGGTTTGGCGTGTGAATACCGAGTTCGTCGAGACACTCGAGAACAGTCGCGGTTTTTCGCCAAAGATCGGCACGGAGCAGATCGCCGCGCTTCTCGTTCAGGTCGAATCCGGCAAGCGTCGTCGCGAGAGATGCGATCGGCGATGGACCCGAGTACAGATACGGAGGCGCGGCCGTCTTCAGCAGCCGCTTCAACGCCGGCGTGCAGGTCAGGAAGGCGGCGAGTGAGGAATACGACTTCGAGAAGCCCGAGACGAGAACAATCTGGTCGTAATTCTCGCCGAGGTGACGGACAATTCCGTTACCTCGGTTTCCGTACGGACAGAGCTCGCTCGGGTCACGCTCGCCGATCACACCGAAACCGTGGGCGTCGTCTACATAGAGCAGGGCATCGTAGGTACGTGCGAGGTGAGCAAGGACCTCGAGATCGGTAGCGTTCCCAGTCATGCTGTTGATCCCGTCAACGCAGATCAAGCGCGGCTTCGAGTTGTCCTCTAGCAAAAGCCGCTCTAGGTCGTCCGGGGCATCTGATTGAAACCGCTTGAGCGTGGCGCCCCTGGCAGCCGCGTAATGGCAGCCGTCGTAAATAGTCTTGTGAGCTCGGTTCTCCATGAAGATCGTCCCGCCGCCGGCCAGCACTGGAATGACGGACATGTGGATCAGGGTGATCGTCGGTAGCACGAGGGCGTCCTCGCAACCGAGAAGCTCGCACAAGCGCTCTTCGATCTGCTCGTACAGAACGGGGCTTCCAAGCATCCGCGACCAACTCGGATGCGTGCCCCAGCGCTCGAGGTAGGCAGGCACCGCCGCGATGATCTCGCTCTCGAGATCGAAGCCGAGGTAGTTACAGGAAGCGAAATCGGCGAGCCACCGCTCGCCGACGCGAATCATTCGGCCGTCGATCTCGTCAATGACAGCGTCCATCATCGGATTCGAGAGCTCTAGGTTCGCGAGGTCGTGGCAGGTGGAGAGCCACCTGTCGATCCAGCACTGCGACTCGAGAGCGCCCGTGATCGGCGCCGAACCGTTTCGCGACTCAGCCGTGAGTTTCACCGCGACCTTTTTCGCTACTGATCGCGTACTCAAGATCCCGCCTCGATCCGCGATCGTGCAGTAGGTATCCCGCCGCTATTGCTCGTCAGCTGGTATTCGAACGTGAACTCGCTCTGTTTGCCGAAACTGCAATCGCATCGACTTCGGCGAGCCGTCGACAGGTTCATAGTTCGACGCTTGGTCATTCCTGAGCTCTCTTCCGCATACCGCAAGTCCCACTCGGCGATCTTCTCCGAGTAGCAAACTTGGCGTGGGGGGGCGTATGTGCTCGTTTTGCCGCTTACGCGTTTCTGGGTTGGCCGCTACGCGCTGACACAGCTTCGGCCATGACTATAGTTACAGCCATAACGCAAATGGGGGATCTTAAGTGACCCTACGGTGTATCGAAGCACGCGATCGCAGCGAGCGTTTCGGAGCTCGAGATGGCCCGAGAAAATTCGAGTACGAAGCACAGGTGATGCGACTTCGAAAAGCCTAGAGTGACGCAATCTCACTGCGATGATCTCCACAATCGATCGCCTCACAGAAGCCTCGGCGGTTGACGTAACGCGAGCGAGATAATCTGCAGCAAAACAACACCATGAAATCCTGCTGTGAGATCGATCAGACATTGTGCGCGATAGGGCGAAACGGATAGTTATTTCGGCCTTCGTTCGATATCGCGCCGCGAGGGCCACGTCACTCGGGATGTACCGGCTCAAAACCGATCCACGTGCCCGGAGCTTCTTCGGCAGTCTGGTTCGAGTCCGACACAACCCGATTAACTCCAGGGAGAGAGCCAGGCCCTGCTCAATTCATCCCTATTGAGACTACGCGCTGGCAGAATCCGGGTCACCTCCTTGAACCCTGGAGTTGGCGAACGAGAATTAGCTCGTCTGGCTGAGGCTCTTCGGGTGCTCACGCCGTTGCGACAACTGGGTCCCCCCTCGGCGTCCTCGAAACCTCAGGAGGCGCGAAAATCGCGCGAGCTCGTGTCCTCGCTGATGGTGAGCCGGCGAGAGCGCCGTTACCGGCGCTCTCGCTCAGATCGAAGTTGAAGGGTCGCTCGCCCTAGCTGCCGACCCTTCGGTACACGACGCAGACTTTCCCCAACTTGTTGTCGCAGGAGACCGTCATCCGCGTGGAAGTGACGAGGATCTTCACCGTCGCCTCGGTCGCCTTCCAGCGCTTCGTGCAGTTCTTCCCAGCCTTCCCTGGACCGCCTCGCCCGCGATACCAGTACCGATACGCAACCCTGTAGAGATTGCTGCTTTCCGGGAAATAGCGATCTACGGAATCTCCCGAGCGCACCAAGCACCCGTTCGCCAGCTTATGAGGCGTCAGGCTTCGCGCTTCGAATCCTTTCGGAATCTTGACCCAACGGTAGCGGCGGGTGCCCCATCGCCAGAGACCAACCGGCGAGGGCGAAGCGTTCGTAACGACCTTGACGATCATGGCCTCGACGACGTCGATCAGCTTGTCGCCGCCGTTCTTCGCCGCACCTCCAGCGTAACCGGCTGCCACGAGCGACTGGTAGCAAGCGAGAGTCGCCGAGGCGGATGCTGAAGCCTGCCTGACCATCAGGAGGGTGACGCCGGCTGCCTTCAGATTTGCCAGAGCCGTGCGTGTGTTGAGGCCGTGCGAATCGGCCGAGGTGTCGGTGCAGCCCGCGAAACCGGCTGTACCGGCGCCGTGCGGCTCGGCGTCGCTGATGACGACGAGGATCCGCTTAGAACCTGCTCTCCAGCCGATCGGATTGGCGGGATCCAGTGCGTTTTGAAAGACGAGGTTGAGCGCCTCCGGGTAGTCGCCACCGCCATCAGCCGAAAGCCCGTCGATCGAAGTGTCGACGGCCGTGGCATCGCCGCTCATCGCCTGCATGATCTGGTACTCGGGTGTGTCAGAGGAGTCCTTGAACTGAACGGTCGCGAACTCAGCGGTCGCGTACCGAGCGCGGATGTCCGACACCAGGCCCTTTGCGTCTGTCTGAGCCTGTGTGATTGCCGACGCCATGCTTCCAGTGGTGTCGATGGCGAGCTCAACGTCGAGGGTCACTGTCTTTTTTGCTGCCGCGTTTGGCGAGCCCGTGCTCGCCACGCCTACCAGCACGACCGCTACGAAAAGGGAAAAAACCAACAAGCCACTCCTGGCTCGCCGTTTACCAATCATTGCCGCGCCTCCTTGGTGGTGTTTGGGGACCGTCTTCTGTTTGAGTCTCCGAGGACCTCTCACGTCTACGCTCATGCTGGCATCTGTGTGATCTCCGAAGATTCGCAGAGCCGGGTCCGGGTCGGGAGCTTACGTCCTTACGACGTGTGCGACTGAGTTTAGTCGGATCGAGCCTAATTTGGAACGCATTTTTCGGAGTAGATGAGATCACGATATAGGGTGGCCTGGGCCCTGTCGCACTCGACGCTCCAGGCTGCTTTTTTTACTAGTTGCTGCCCGTCATCTCAGGGCTTTGTGACCTTTGCCGGGGTCATAGAGTTGAGCCCGCTACGAACAGTTCGTGCGCCGTTTCGATGAGGATCGCGACCCGACTCTGCGAACGCGAGATAAGCGCGAGTCTCCTTTTTTCCCCAAGGTAAAGGTTCGAATCCTTCACGACCCGATATCTGCCGAAAGTCCTCTTTCCTGCGGAGAACATGGCGACTTTCGGCGGCGGTCTCATCGGGGCGAGCCGCCGCACCTTTGGCGCTGTCTTTCCTGCTTTTAGTCGCGCTGCGGTTCAGCGGTGAGTGTGGACGGAGTAGTCACGGTGGGAACGGCGTCGGATGAGCCGTGCTCGCCGCGTCGGTCGCGGCGATGGACGCCGCGTTTCCGGCCACCATCACATCGAGAGCCGCATCGTCGCCATCTGCGACGCCTTCATCGCGATGACCTCACCGAGGCCGTTTAGAGCGACGAAGACCGAGGAAGAACCTCTACGCGAAATCGCGCGCCGAGCGGGAACGCAGTTCGACTCAGCTCTAGCTCGTGAGTTTCAGATGATGATGAACACCTCCGAGAAACGAGTCGCATGAACAGGCTGCCCGCCGCGCTTGGTGTCGCCGAAGCGCCCACCCGCAACATGCCGAAACCCGCACTGACGACACCGTCGGTACATGACACCTGGTGGAGCGAGGAGTCCGGTTCTCGCCCGAGCCGTCCAGTGCGAAGCGTCATTCACGACAAGTGGTGGATCGAGGAGCCGGGACAGAGCTCTACGCCCAACGCTGCGAGCGCTACCGGCGCTCTACTTTTTCCGTACTGCTGAGCTTCTCACCTATGTCGTAGCGCCGGGGACGCGCAGCCTACTTCGTCGGCCGCGGTGTCGGGTGCGAGGCGTCGGTGAACTCCTCAAACTGCCCGCCGACGAGGTAGGAGGTCTGCTCGCCGATATCGACGGCGTGATCGCCGATCCGCTCCAGGCAGCGCGAGACGAGCATCATCCGCATCGCCCACTCGCGCTGCGGCTCGTCCGTGCCGAAGGCGACGAAGCGATCGACCAGCTTGCGGTTGGCTCGGTCGATCGGCCTGTCCATGTCGACAAGCGCCTGTGGATGGCGAACGTCGCGAGCGTGGAAGTCTTCGAGTCCGGTGGCGAGCATCTCGCGGCAGCGCTCGCCCATCTCCTCCAGTGCTTCGAGCGAGGCTGTGTCCCGCGGCAGGTCGTGCGAGAGCTTTGTCAGCTTCGCGACGGTGACGCAGTAATCGGCGATCCGCTCGAGGTGGAGATTGATGTAGAGGATCGCCAGCACCAGACGTAGGTCGCCGGCAACCGGTGTCTGGCGCGCCAGCAACGAGGGAATCCCCTGCTCGATCGTGAGGTAACGGTGGTCGATCTCGTCGTCGAAGGAAATCAGCTCGTCTGCCAGCTCCAGGTCGTCGCGGGCGAGCGCGTTGAGCGCGCCACGAATCGCCCGGTCAACCAACTGACCCTCGTCGAGCAGCAGGCTTTCTAGCTCCTCCAGCTCAGTTCCGTATAGCTCTCTCATCCGAACCGCCCCGTCACGTAGCCCTCCGTACGCTTGTCGGAAGGATTGGTAAAGATCTTCTCGGTCTCGTCGTACTCGACCAGGACGCCGCGCCGGCTTTCGTCGGGCGCGACCTCGAGCCCGAAGAAGGCGGTCATGTCGGCGACACGAGCCGCCTGCTGCATGTTGTGGGTGACGATCACAAGCGTGTAGTCGCGCTTCAGCTCGTGCATGAGATCTTCGATCGCCGAGGTCGAGATCGGATCGAGCGCCGAGGCCGGCTCGTCGAACAGGATGACCTCGGGCTCGACGGCGATCGCTCGGGCGATGCAGAGTCGTTGCTGCTGTCCTCCCGAGAGCCCGAGTGCAGTGTCACCAAGCCGGTCTTTGACCTCGTCCCAGAGCGCCGCCGAGCGCAGGGCGCGTTCGACGCGTTCATCGAGGCCGTTCCTCATGCCGAGGATGCGCAGGCCGTAGGCGACGTTGTCGTAGATCGACTTCGGGAAGGGATTCGGCTTCTGGAAAACCATGCCGATCCGCCTTCGGACCTCGACCGCGTCGACTCCGGGTCCGTACAGATCGATGCCCCGGTAACGCACCTGTCCGCTCAGGCGGGCTCCCGGGACGAGATCGGTCATACGGTTGAGCGTGCGGATGAAGGTGCTCTTGCCGCAGCCCGATGGTCCGATGATCGCCGTGATCAGATGCCGGTAGATGTCGACGTTGACGTTGTCGATCGCAAGCTGGCCACCGTAGAACACGCACAGCTCCCGCGCCTCGAACACTGCTTCGCGCGTTTCCGCTGCCGGCGAGCGGTCGCGGCCGGAAACGTCGATCTTGGTCCTGATCGCCTCCACGCGCCTATCCTCCCAGCTTTTTCCTGTAGTGGGCGAGGGCAAGCTTCGCGCTCAGGCTGGTCAGGAGCACGAAGCACATCAGCGTGAAGGCGGCCGCCCAGGCCTTGGCCTGATAGGCCGGATCGGCTTGATCGGAGTACTCGAAGATCACAAGCGTCATCGACTGCAGCTGATGGAGCGGGTTGACGTCGGCCTGGCTGGTCAACCCGAGTGAGGTCAGAAAGAGTAGCGGCGCGGTCTCCCCGGCGGCGCGCGCTATCGCGAGCGTCGTCCCGGTGAAAATGCCCCCTATCGCCGAGGGAACGACGACACCGAAGGTCGTCCGCCAGCGGCTCACGCCCAGCGCCAGGCTGGCCTCACGCTGAGCGGACGGGACGAGCAGGAGCACCTCCTCGGTCGACCGGGCAACAAGCGGCACCATGATGATCGCGAGAGCGAGCGAGCCGGCGAGGGCACTCTGACGGTGAGCGAGTAACGTGAAAACGAAAATCCCGATCACGATCGTGGGAATGCCGTTGGTGATATCAAGCGCGACTCGCGCGATGCGCGCCAGCTTTGGAGGTGCCAGCTCGCTGATGTAGATCGCCGTCAGCACTCCCAGCGGAAGCGCGATCAGAGTCGCGAAGCCGACCAAGACGCCGGTTCCGACGATCGCGAAGAGAATGCCGCCGCCCTTGGGATTGAACCCCTGCGCCTGGTTTTTGGTGAAGAAGTCGAGGTTGAGCGCACTGGCTCCGCGACTGGCGACGGAGACCACCACGATCACGAGTACGGCCACGGCGAGCAGAGCCGCCCCAAGGGCGAGCGCGCCCATCATCCGGTTCACTAGCTGGCGACGGCGTAGGCGGCCGCTCGCACTCAGAGAGAAAGCAGGCTCGCTCATCAGTCGGCACTCAGTCCTTGAGTCTCGAATGCCCGGTCGACCGCGATCCTGCGCCGGCGCGGGCGCGTGTCGATCGGCTTGATCAGTAGCTGAGCGCCGATGTTCACGACAAGCGAGATCACGAGCAGAATCGCCGCCAGATAGACGAGCGACGAGGTCTGCAGGTTCGTCGATGCGCCGTTGTATTGCCCGGCAATACGGGCGGCGAGCGTATCGCTGTGACCGAACAGCGAGAGATGTATCCCGGTCGTGCCTCCGATCACCATCAAGACCGCCATCGCCTCGCCCACGGCACGACCGAAGCCGAGCGCCACGGCCGCGAAGATTCCCGGGCGCGCAGCCGGGAGCAGGACGCCGCGCACCATCTCCCAGCGCGTAGCGCCAAGCGCGAGCGCCCCTTCGCGCAGCTCGAGCGGCGCGGTAGTGAAGAGCTCACGGGTGACGCTGGCGACGATCGGCACGACCATGATCGTCAAGACGAGCACGGCGGTCAGGATTCCGGTGGGGGAGTGCTGCCCGCGGAAGAAAGGAAGGAATCCGAGCGTCGAGCCCAGGACCGGCTCCAACTGGTTCTGTACGAACGGGCCGAGAACGAGGATTCCCCACAGACCGAGAATGACGCTCGGGATCGCAGCCAGCATTTCCACCAGCGCTCCCAAGAGTGCGCGCACCGGCTTTGGTGCCAATTCAGTCAGGAAGAGGGCGATCGCGATCGCGAGCGGTGTTGCGATCAGGATCGCGAGCACAGCCGTGACGGCTGTTCCGAAGATCAGCGAGAGAGCGCCGAACTGGTTGTGAATGGTATCCCAGGTCTGCGAAACAAGAAAGTGCAGGCCGAACTTACGAAAGGCGAGATCGGAGCCAGTGGCCAGCTCGTAGGCGATCAGAACGAGGACGAGCACTGCGAGCGCCGCCGCGCCGAAAGTGATCGCCTTCAACGCCGGGTCACCCAGTCGATCGAGCCGGCCACGAGTGCGCTGGAGCGCGGGCTTCTCCGGTGCGTGTGAAACAGCCACGACGCAACTCAGCCTAGACAGGCGAGCGCGGGCGCGGGACGGTCTTCACCATCTTGTAACCACATCGCCACCACCCCCTTGCCCACGAGCGGGAATACCGATGGCACGCTTTCTTCAACGTGAAAACAAACACCAAGGAGATAAAAGAGATGACCCGACGTGGGTTCCTCGTAAGTTTCTTCGCGCTCGCGCTCGCTCTCATGACGAGCGTCAGCTACGCAAGCGGCGCCAGCACGAAACGCGCCGCAGCAACCCTGAACGGCGGCGGGAGCTCGTTCGTGTTTCCGCTCGTCTCGGCCTGGGAGCCGGCTTTCAAGAGTGCTTCAGGCATGACCGTCAACTACAACTCGATCGGCAGCGGCGCCGGAATCGCGGCGGTCTCGAATCGCTCCGTCGACTTCGGTGCCAGCGATGCCCCGCTCACGCCCGACCAGCAGACGGCCTGCAACGGCTGCCTCACGATCCCGTGGGCATTCTCGGCGACCGCGGTCGCTTACAACGGAAGCGGTCTTCCGCCGCACCTGAACATCACCGGCCCGGTCCTCGCCGATATCTACCTCGGCAAGATCAAGAACTGGTCGGATCCTGCAATCAAAAACCTGAACCCCGGAGTCACTCTTCCGGACAAGACCATCACACCGATCTTCCGCAGCGATGCGAGCGGTACCAGCTACAACTTCTCTGAGTACCTCTCGGCTGTCGATTCCGAGTGGAAGTCGAAGATCGGCGTCGGAACACAGCCTGCCTTCCCGGCCGGTGTCGGCGGGGCGAAGAGCTCCGGCGTCTCGGCTCTTCTGACGAAAACGAACGGCGGCATCTGCTACGTGGACGTCGCCTACGCTCTCAAGAGCGGCTTTGGGATCTTCGCGATCGAGAACCGTACGGGTAAGTTCGAGTTGCCCGGTTTGAGGCAGATCACAGCCACGGCCGGCCTGATCACGACCGCCAAGGCCGACAGCAACGGCCTCGTGCTCAGCGTCGTCGATCCACCCAAGCCCTCGCTGCCTAAGTTCAAGCCGATCACGACGAAGAGCCAAAGCCAGCGAGCGAAGATCCTCAAGTACCGAGCGAACGTGCTCGCCAAGGCACGCACGAAGAACAAGAAACTCGCGATCGCCTACCCGATCTGCACCTTCACCTACGTGATCGTGCCCAAGCAGGCGAGTCAGGCCGATGCCCTCAAGACCTTCTTCACGTGGGCATTGACCAAGGGCCAGGGAAGCACCTACGGCCCCCCGCTTCGCTTCGTCGCGATTCCCAAGGCGGTTCGGAAGACCTCGCTGGGGCTGCTCAGCCAGATCCACAGCTAGGGCCGCTTCTTTCCGAGAAACGGGCGCCTGGGCCAATCGCCCGGCGCCCGTTTTCGTATCTCGGTAACCGCTAGCCGGGGAAGAGGCAACGAACGGTCAGGCCCTCGCCGGACGCACCGGCGGCGCTGACACTGCCGCCGGCGGAGGCCACCACGTGCTTGACGATCGCGAGGCCGAGGCCGGTACCGCGACTAGTCCGTGCTCGATCGGCGCGATAGAAGCGTTCGAAGAGACGAGGGAGATGCCGGGGGTTAACACCGACGCCGTCGTCCGCGACCGTCAGCTCGACGCCACCCTCCGGGGCGCGCTGAACCAGGAGTGTGCAGGTTGCTCCTTCGCCTGCATAGCGAATGGCGTTGGAAGTCAGGTTTCGCGCAACCACAGCGAGCATACGCGGCCGAAGCGGCAACTCGAGCGCGGGGTCTCCCGTCACGCGCAGCGACACACCGGCGAGCTCCGCACGATCGCTCAGCTCCTGCACGACTTCGCTCAGAACGCGCGCCGCCGTGGTCGCGCCCAGAGCCACAACCTCGCGCCCGCTCTCCAGCTCGCTCAGGAAGAGCACGTCGTTCAGGAGTTCGTTCATCTGCTCGACCTCTTGGCGAGCCCGCTCCGAGATCGAGACTGCTTCCTCTGGCCTCCGCTCGATCGTCTCGAGCAGCACGAGCAATCGTGCCAGCGGCGTGCGAAGCTCGTGCGAGACCGCGGCCGTGAAACCGACGCGGAGCTCTTCGTAGGCCGCCTGATCGACGAGCGGCGCCACGATCAGTGTCCGCCGCTCCCCTTTTTGCTCGTAGCTAACGCGGCGCGCATTTGCTAGCTCGACTACTTCGGGAATCTCTTTCCCCAGCTCGAGTGCGGGGAAAAGCTCGCGTGCGCGGCTGCTCGCGTCGACCAGCTTCTCTTCGCCGTCGAGGACGAGAGCCACCAGCTCTCCGTACTCGAGCAGCGTCCGAGCGAGATCCACCGTTTGCTCGGGCTCCTGATCGACGGCCGCGGTTTGGACTCGAGGGAATAAACGCATCGACAAGAGCGTAACCGCAGGCGTCGCTCCAGAACGGAACACGAACGTCACCACGACGATACCCAGTAGCGATCGTGGCGGCGCTACGTTCAGGACATGACCACAAAAACAAAGAGAGAAAGCGCTATACCGCGGCATTTGGACGATCGCGTGTGCGCCGACTGCGGGTACGGAATCACCGTTGACAAGGCGCCCGCCCGATGCCCGATCTGCGGAGCCAATCGCTGGATCCAGTCGCCGCTCAGGAGGGTTGCATGAGGATCTGGTCGTTCCCGATCGATCGTCTTCAGATCGCTAAGGGCGTGTGGGCCTGGCGGGATGGGCCCTACGTGCGAGAGTCGTGGCTGTGGGTTCGCCCATCGAGGCGAATTCGTCCCCATCGAGCCCATCTGCCGCTCGTGCCTGGACTCCGTCCCCGAGAAGTGGGCAACCTGAGAGCCGGTCAAGAACAGAGCGCTGCCGCCGGGCGAAAAAGCCGACAGCAGCAGTAGATTCGCGCACCCTTTACACCGCAGTGGAGCCACCCCCGGCCCGTCGATAAGCTCCTCGAGGCCACCAAGACGACCTGATGCTCCCTTCCGCTGGCCGCGGTCCGATACCGAACATTCACCAGTTCGTAACCGATGTTCAACCCGCAACCAGCCCGGCTCGCAGTACCGTACGAGACATGGCCAAGGTACTAATCGTCGAGGACGATGAGCTACTGGGGCGCGGAATGGCCGACTCTCTCGCCGACGCCGGCCACGACCCGATTCTGGTGACGAAGGGCGACGTGGCGCTGGCACGGCTGCGCTACGAGACTCCCGACGTCTGCGTACTCGACCTGATGCTGCCCGAGCTGGACGGCTGGCGAATCATCGAGCTAGCGCGGGCGGAAGGAATCGGAACCCCGATCGTCGTCGTCAGTGCCCGCGGTACCGAGCACGATCGCATTCATGCGCTCGAGATCGGAGCCGACGACTACCTTGTCAAGCCCGTCTCGATGAAGGAGCTGGTTGCCCACGTCCAGGCCGCCGCTCGCCGCGGTCACAGCGCCCTGACGCGTCAAGATGGAGAAGCGATCCAGATCGAGGAGCTTCGGATCGAGCCTCGCGACGTCCAGGCCTACGTCGACGGCTCAAGCGCCGAGCTGACTCCGACCGAGTTCAAGGTGCTGTACGCGTTGGCACTCGACGCCGGGCGCGTGATCACGCGCGACGAGCTACTGCAGAAGATCTGGGGCCGGCGCCGTTCCTACCGCGATCGCACCGTCGACGTCTGTATCAAGCGCTTACGCGACAAGATCGACCGACGAGCCTCCGTCCACACCTTCATCCAGACACGCTTCGGCGTCGGTTACAAGCTCGCGCCGGTTTCCAAAGAGACCGGCACGCCGGACACCGAATCCTGACGGACGCCGGCTAGAGCCGCAAGCTCAAAACGCGAAGAGTACGTCGCCTGGCGGAGCGTTATCGACCCGCTCCGGCGCGATCGTTCAGTGCTTCGGCGAGAAGAGCGTGCGAGGCGGTGAGCGAGCGGCGATCGTCCATTGCCTCGAGCAGCACCGTCGCCTTCCTCATCTTGTTCAGCGCCGCTCTGTGCCGATCGGCTCCCGAGTCGAATCGCGCCTGCGCCCAGAGTGCTCGGATCGTCTGCTCCGGGTCGCCATCGGCTCGTAACCCTCGGGTTGCGCTGGCAAGCAGATCGTTGGCTTCGGTGTCTCGCCCCAGATCGATCAGCGTGAGACCGAGAGCCAGTTCGAGGCGCGCGCGCAGCGAGGCACTCCCCGGCGCTTCATTCTCCAGTCGCTCGATCGCGTCGCACAGGAAGGACTCTGCGCGACCGGGAAGCCCCAGTTCGTTATGGCAGAAGGCGGTGTCCGTATAGAGCTGCGGATGGCTCGCGGGTGAGACCTTGTCCGAGACCAGCGCCTGCTCGAAACACCGGAGTGCTTGCTCGTGATCGCCACGCGCGAGTGCCAGATCGCCGAGACTGATCATCGTTCTCGTCAGTCCCGGCGTATCGCCGTCTCTGGACGCCTCTTCCGCGGCTTCCGAAAGGGTCCGCTCCGCTTCCGTAGCGTCTCCTCCAAAACGAAGCGCGAGCTCGCAGTTCAAGACCCGCAGCTCACGCTCCTCGGCGACGTCCACGTCCAGTCCCCGCTCCAGATAATCGGGGCTGACTCCGAGCTTGGCGGCCAGCTTGCGGATCGCCTTGACCGATGGTGTCCTGAGGTCGGCCTCGATCCGCGACACGTACGCGTGCGAAACGCCCGGCCCTGTCAGCTCACGCTGCGCCAAGCCTCGCTCTCTGCGGAGACGCCGCAGTCGTCGCCCAATCGTCTCGTTTGCCGCCTCGGGAATCACAGTAGTAGTCGATTTACCAGAAGATGGATCCTCTCGTCAAACTTCACCCGCCTTGTCTTTGCGCAATAGGCGACAGTGGCGCTTACCTAGGCTCACTAGGTTTTGTCTTAAGGTATCGTGGCGCTTCTCGAGCTCCTCTGGCGCCGCCGCTCGGAAGAAACACCCTGGTAATCGCGATATCGTTGTGTGCGCGCCGTTTTCCACCGCCTGTAGAAAGTCGGACCCCGAGCTGGGTAAGAAACTGTTAATTCTGTGGAATACACCCGTACGGCTGTTCGGAGAAAGGCCCTCCGAGCCACCGAATCCGGTAACCGGGACGGGCTCTTAAGAGCTCACGACGCCGATTGAGCGGAAACGAGCGCGGCGGCGGCGGCGGAGCTCCCCCGCATCCACCTGCCCCAGCTCTTCGAGCGCCGAGCGCACGGATTGCCCGAGCATGATCGCAGCGGCGTCGAAGTCGGTGTGAGCACCGCCCTCCGGCTCAGGGATAATCCCGTCGATCACACCCAGTTCCAGGCAGTGAGCGGCGTCGGGCTTGAAGGCGGCGGCGGCCTTGCGCGCTTGACCGGCGTCGCGCCAGAGAATCGTCGCGCAGCCCTCGGGCGAGATCACCGAATAGATCGCGTGTTGCTGCATCAGCACGCGGTCGGCGAGAGCGAAGGCGACGGCACCTCCGGATCCACCTTCGCCAATCACGCAGGCCACGGTCGGCACCAGCAAGCGAGCCATGGTCGCTTGTGAGGCAGCGAGCGCGCCACCCTGACCATGCTGCTCGGCCGCCACGCCCGGGTAGGCGCCGGGGGTGTCCACGAGGGTGATCACCGGAAAGCCGTGACGGTCGGCGATCGCCATCACTCGCATCGCCTTGCGATAGCCCTCCGGGTTCGCCATGCCGAAATTGCGCTTCACTCTCTTCACGGCGTCGCCGCGACCCTTCTGGTGACCGATCACAGCCACGGTGCGACCGGCGAAGCTGCCGAGGCCCGACACGATCGCGGGATCGTCCATACGCGCGCGATCGCCGTGCAACTCGAACCAGTCTGAGATCAACCGCTCGATGTAGTCGAGCGTGTAAGGGCGCTCCGGATGGCGGGCGAGCTCGACCGAATTCCAGATCTCGTCTTCGCTGCGTTCGTCGCCGGTCTCCATTACCTCGATCTGCTGCTCGATGCGCCGGACTTCGTCCGACACGCTGGAGCCGGGAAGGTGCAACCCCCTCAGCTTGGCGAGGCGATCGCGGAGTCTGAGCTCGAGCTCACCGGCCATGGTTGAAGAGGCGTAGAAGCTTTCCGAGCACGGCCCTGAGCTCCTGGCGTTGGACGATCGCGTCCAGATGACCGAAGCGATAGTTCGCCTCGGCACGGCCGAAGTCATCGGGGAGATCCTCGCGAACGGTCTGTTGAACGACGCGCGGGCCTGTGAAGCACATCAGCGTGCCCGGCTCGGCGATCGTCACGTCCCCGAGAGTCGCAAAGCTGGCCAGGAGCCCGGCCGTCGTGGGATGCGTGAGCACGTTGATGAAAGGAACGCGGGCGTCGTGCATGTTCTCGACCGCGCAGACCGTCTTGGGTACTTGCATGAGCGAGAAGATCCCCTCCTGCATGCGTGCGCCGCCCGAGGCATTCACCGACACGAGCGGGACGTTACGCTCGATCGCCCGCTCACAGGCGCGCGCGAACTTCTCGCCGACGACACTTCCCATCGAGCCGCCCATGAAGGAGAAGTCCATCACGGTCAGCTGGCAGTCTTGGTCTTCAATCTTCGCCTGGCCCATCAGGAGCGCGTCACCGAGACCGGTCTTGAGCTCGGCTTCGGCGATTCTCTCCTTGTAGGAGCGGAGATCGAAGAAACTCAGCGGGTCGGCGGAGCGTAACTCCTTCGCCTCCTCGATGAAGCTGTCGGAATCGAGAAGCTGTTGGATCCGCTCGAGTGCGCCGACCGGGAAGTGATAGCCGCACTGCGCGCAGACGCGCAGGTTCGAAATCAGCTCGTCTTCACGGTAGTGAGAGCTGCACTTGGGGCAGGTGTTGGGGTGCTTCTTCGAGCCGCTGGGATCCGGCGGCGCGTGCTTGTGTTCGATCGAGACGTCTATACGACTGGCCATAGAGCCTGGGAAGTTTAGCCCGCGGAGTTAGACAAGGCCGCGCCGGCAACGGTTGCAACCGGCGATATCCGCCGCCGGGGCGCGGTTGCGCGGGTCAGATGTCGCGCGGGAATCGTCTCCGTTTCAATCCTCGAAACGTCGCAGCACGATCGAGGCGTTGTGCCCGCCGAACCCGAACGAGTTCGAGACTGCGACTCGTACGTCGGCTTTGCGCGCCTGGTTGGGTATGTAATCGAGGTCGCACTCCGGGTCGGGGTTCTCCTGGTTGATCGTGGGCGGAAGCATGCCGTCCCTGATTGCCAGAACCGAGAAAATCGCCTCGACCGCGCCGGCGCCGCCAAGACAATGACCGGTCGCGCCCTTCGTCGAAGAGATCGGCGTCTTGTAGGCCGCCTCCTCTCCGAGAGCGTTCTTGATCACCTTCGTCTCGCTCAAGTCTCCGAGCGGCGTCGAGGTTCCGTGCGCGTTGATGTAATCGATCTCGGACGGCTCGATTCCGGCGTCGGCGAAGGCCATCTTCATGGCCCGAGCCGGGTTCTCGCCGGTGGAGTCGGGCTCGGTGATGTGAAGTGCGTCCGACGACACTCCGTAGCCCCGCACTTCCGCGTAGATCTTGGCGCCACGCGCCTTCGCGTGCTCCAAATCCTCGAGCACGAGAACGGCTGCGCCCTCACCCATCACAAAGCCGTCGCGGTCGCGGTCGAAGGGGCGGCTGGCGCGCTTCGGATCCTCGACCCGCCGCGATAGCGCCCGCATGGCCGCGAAGCCCGCGATCCCCACGGGCGTGATGCCGGCCTCGCTGCCGCCCGCGATCATCACGTCCGCTCGGCCGAGCCGGATCGCATCGGTGGCGTCGCCGATCGCCATATTCGAGGCGGCGCAGGCGGAGCACTCCGCCAGCAGCGGCCCGCGCGTGCCCAGCTCCATCGAAACCCAGGCCGCGCCCATGTTCGGGATGATCGAGGGGATCGAGAACGGGCTGATCCGGTCGGCACCGCGGTTGAAAAGCGTCAGCGTGCAATCCTGGAACGATTGGAGCCCGCCGACGCCGGTCGCGATCGCCGCGCCGATTCGGTCGCGCTCCTTGGCGATGTCGATACCACTGTCTCCCTCGGCTTGCCGTGCCGCCGCGAGAACCATCAGCGCGAATCGATCCATGCGCCGGGTCTGCTTGCGGTCGATCCACAGGGTGGGATCGAAATCCTTAAGCTCACAAGCGAAGTCGACCGCGTAGCCGCTGGTGTCAAAAAGCGTGATCGGGCCAGCCCCAGACTCACCGGCGAGCAGGTTGCTCCAGGCGGTCTCGAGGTCGTTCCCGAGCGAGTTGACCAGGCCGAGCCCGGTGATGACGACCCTCTTTCGTCCGTTCTGCATCTCTACATCGCCATCCCACCGTCGACTACGAGTACCTCTCCTGTGACGAATGCCGCCGCGTCCGAGCAGAGAAAGCGCACCGCTCGGGCCACGTCCTCGGGCTGACCGAAGCGGCCGAGCGAGGTGGCCTTGAGCATCGTCTGCTTGACTTCGTCGGGCAGAACATCGGTGAGGCGAGTCTCGATGTATCCGGGCGCTATCGCGTTGACCCGTACGCCGCGAGTGCCGGCCTCACGCGCCAGCGACTTGGTGAAGCCGACGATGCCCGCTTTCGAAGCAGCGTAGTTGGTCTGACCGAAGTTACCGTGCAAGCCGACGACGCTCGAGAGATTGACGATCGAGCCGGACCGGCGCTTCATCATGCCCCGGATCGCCGCGTGGCACATCAGGAACACGCTGGTGAGGTTGATGTCGATCACCGCCCGCCAGTCTTCCTCCGACATCCGAGCCAGCAGACCGTCGCGAGTGATGCCCGCGTTGTTGATCAGGAAATCGATCTCGCCGGCGTCGGCGATCAGCTTCTCTACGTCGTCCGCCTTGGTGACGTCGGCATATAGAGCTCGCCCGCCAACCTCACGCGCGACGTCTTCGGTCTCGCCCGTACCGGGCAGGTCGCAGCAGAGAACCTCGGCACCGGCCGAGGCCAGCTCGTTGGCGATAGCGCGACCGATGCCGCGCGCAGCGCCGGTAACAAGAGCGCGCTTTCCCTCCAGAGAACCGAAGCCGTCAGACAACCGTCAGCACCTCCTCTGCCTTCTTGAGCGAAGCCAGGTTGTTGACCGAGATCGTCTCGACGCTGCGGTCGATCCGCTTGACCAATCCCGATAGAACGTTGCCGGGGCCGATCTCGACGAAGGTGCGCACACCGTCTGCAATCAGTCCTCTCGTCGCCTGGGTGAAGCGCACCGGTGCCGTGAGCTGGTCGACAAGCAGCGAGGAGAGCTTCTGGCGGCTCTCGAGGCAGGCGGTGACGGTGGACATGAACGGGATCTGGAGCTCTCCGAAGCGTACCTTCGCGAGCGCCGGGCGGAAGCGCTCGGCTGCTCGGGCCACAAGCGGGCTGTGGAATGCGCCCGAGATCGGCAGCTTCACCGTCCGTCGCGCACCTTCACGCTCGGCCTCCTCGCAGCACTCCTCAACCGCTTCGGTCTGGCCGGAGATGACGATCTGACCGGGGCAGTTGTAGTTCGCCGGCCAGACGCAGTGGATCTCTCGGCAGAGCTTCTCGACGACCTCGTCTTCGAGCCCGAGGATCGCCGCCATCGCACCGGGGTTCTCCTTCGCAACCTCGGCCATCGCCAGCCCGCGCTCACGCACCAGCGCGATCGCGTCCTCGGCCTCGATGGCCTTTCCGGCCGACAGGGCGGCGAACTCGCCGACCGAGTGCCCGACGACATAGTCCGGCATGAAGCCGAGCGATTCAATCGCGGCCAGAATCGCCAGGCTGGTTGCGAGCAGAGCCGGCTGCTGGATCGACGTGTCGACCATGTCTTCAACCGGGCTCGAGAAGCAGAGCGTGCGCAGGTCGAGACCACAAGACTCGCTTCCGCGCTCAAATACCGCCATCGCCTCGGGAACCGCCTCGGCGATCTCGCGACCCATCCCGGCCTCGAGCGATCCCTGCCCGGGGAAGCAGAAGGCGACCTTCCCTCTTGTTTGGCCCTCTACACCGTCAGCGTTCATCTTCTCTCCCTTCCGTCCACGTAATCACGCTCGACCCCCAGGTCAACCCCGAGCCCATCCCGGTCATGAGCACGAGCATTCCGTCTTTTAGACGTCCTTCTGCTCGCGCATCCTCAAGTGCAAGAGGGATCGAGGCCGACGAGGTGTTGCCGTAGCGATCGACGTTGACGAAAACCCGCTCCTCTTCGATTTTCAGTTTCTTGGCAGCGCGCTCGATGATACGAAGGTTTGCCTGGTGCGGGACGTAGAGGTCGATGTCTCCGACGCTTTTCCCCGAGATATCGAGCACCGCCCGAGCCGAGCTCAGTAGCACTCTGGTTGCGAATTTGTACACCTCGCGGCCGTTCATCCGCATGAAATGCTCTCCCGCCGCGACCGTTTCGGCGCTCGACGGCCGGCGCGAGCCGCCGGATGGCATGTAGAGCTCCAATCCTCCGGCTCCGTCCGCGCCCAGCTCGAAAGCATGGAAGCCGCGCCTCTCGATCGGCTCCAAGACGACTGCCCCGGCGCCGTCGCCAAAGAGAACGCAGGTGGCGCGATCGCTCCAATCCACTATCCGCGAGAGCGTGTCGGCACCGATCACTAGTACTCGTGCCGCAAGTCCGGCGGCGATCGCCGCGTACCCCTGCGCGAGCCCGTAGACGAAGCCCGTGCATCCCGCCGAGAGATCGTAGGCCGCAGCGCGGCGAGCACCGAGGCGATCGGCAACCAGAGCAGCCGTCGAGGGGAAGAGCATGTCTGGCGTGATCGTCGCCACGATCACGAGATCGAGGTCTATCGCCTGGACGCCTGCATCGCGAAGTGCCGCCTCGGCCGCGGGCAGGCAAAGATCGGAGGTTGCCTGTTCGGGTGCGGCGATCCGGCGCTCTCTGATTCCCGTGCGCGTCTGGATCCACTCGTCGCTCGTATCGACCATCCGAGCGAGGTCGTCGTTCGAGAGCACGCGCTCGGGTGCGTAACAACCGAGCCCGGTGATCGAGACAGGTCTTCCCGTGCAGGCGCCTATCACTGCTCCACCATAAAAACCAATGTGCCGCGAACCGCGAGCTGCCCGTGGACCGTCGCCTTGACCTTGCCCTTCCCGACCGGGCCACGCATGAGCTCGAGCTCGCAAACGTACTCGAGCGTGTCGCCCGGCTCGACAATTCGCTTGAAGCGAACATCGTCGATTCCCCCGAAGAGGACCATCTTGCCCCGGTTCTCCTCCAGCGTGAGCACAATGACAGCGCCCGTCTGGGCGAGGCCTTCGACCATGAGGACGCCGGGCATGATCGGTCGCCCGGGGAAGTGCCCGGCGAGAAACCACTCGTCCGCGCGCACGGTCTTCCGAGCCACGGCGCGTTTGCCAGGCTCCAGCTCGATCACCTCGTCGATCATCAGGAAGGGATCCCGATGCGGAAGAATCGCTTCGAGCTCTGCCTTACCGAATGGGAGCGTGGGCGTCATGCCGCAACCTCCTTGGCGATGCGCTCGCGAAGACGCTTGCGAGCGCGATGCGCGTAGCACTTGGCCGTTCCGACGGGAATGCGGATCGCGCCGGCGACCTGTTCAAAAGAGAACCCGAGCGCGTCCTTGAGCACGACCACCTGCGCCTGCTCGGTGGGAAGGTCGCTCAGGTAGCCGGATAGCTCTTCGCGCAATTCGGCGGCGAGCAGCTCGCGGACGGGATCGTTCTCGAGCGAATGCTCGAGCTGCAGCTCGTCGGCGAGTGGCTCCGCGCGGCGGATGCGCTCGCGCGCAGCCGTGTCGTGGCAGGTGTTGACGACGAGGCGATGTAGCCAGGTGGCGAACTGCGCGTCGCCACGGAACTGACCGATCCGCTGGTAGAGCTTGACCAGCGACTCCTGCGCCGCATCTTGAGCGTCACGAGAGTCCGCCAACTCGCGCCGCGCGATCCTCTCGACCCTCGGTGCGTAGCGTGCGCAGATCGCCTCTAGCGCCCTGTTATCGCCGTCTTTTGCCCGTTTGATCAAGATCGGGTCGCTGAGCCTTTCGTATCGAAGAGCAGGGTCCGTTCTAAGCGGACTAGTAATTCGACGGCGATCGGCTGACCTGGGTTTCACAGCCGGACTAGTGTAGAGATGATGGCGATCTCACTCACGCCTAGACAGGTCAGGCCGCGCCTGGAAGGTCGGTTCGGTACCCCTCTCTACCTCTACGCGGTGCGCTGTTTTTCGACCCAGGATCTGCTCCCGTTCGACGCTCCCGAAGGAGCACTTGCGATCGCCGAAGAGCAGCGGCATGGTCGCGGTCGCCGCGGGCGCACCTGGCAAGCCTCGAGTGGAACGAGCCTTCTTTTCTCGCTCTGCCTACGCCCGCAAGTTGAGACGATCCGGCTCTCGTCGTTGACGCCGGTGGCAGCGGAGGCGATCGCCGCCGCGATCACGACCGTCACCGGCGCCGAAACAACCGTCAAGGATCCGAACGACGTACTGCTGGCCGGAAGGAAGGTGGCCGGTACCATCGCTGAGGCAAGCCTCGGCCGCGTCACCCTCGGGGTCGGCGTCAACGTCGGTCAGGGAGCGGGTGAGTTGCCCGAGCACCCTGTTTTCCCGGCGACCTCTCTCGCGTTGGAGCTCGGAGCCGCGCCCGACCGAGTCGAACTGCTCGTTCAGATCCTTCGCTGCCTCGAAAATCACTACGAGCGCTGGCTGGCCGAGGTCGCTACCTGACGGACGCGCTTTCACCGGCGACCGCGGTTTTTCGTCGTCACCGCGACGAGCCAGAAGCGCGGTAAATTCCAAGTCGTGGCCTGGCGTCTCTTACGTCTACTCGCAGTCGCTGCAGGGATTTTCGCGATCGGTTCAGCGCCAGCGCTCGGCGCGCGACCTTTCGTGCGCGCCATCAGTTTCTCCACCGATGTCAACCCCGTCTCGACCGACTACCTTAAGGGCGCGCTGAAGAGCGCTGAGCGCGATGGAGCCGCCGCGGCCGTGATCGTTCTCGATACGCCCGGCGGTCTCTCCAGCTCGATGCACGACATCGTCAAGGCCGAGCTCGACACCGAGATTCCCGTGATCGTTTACGTTCCGACAGGGGCGAGAGCGGCATCGGCCGGTGTCTGGATCGCGCAGGCAGCCGATCTCCTGGCGATGGCGCCCGCTTCGAACATCGGCTCCTCGACCCCGATCGACATCAGCGGCGAGAACATCTCGTCTGACTTACGACGCAAGGTCGTGAACGACGCCGCGGCCTCACTCCGGGCGCTCGCACACACGCACGGGCGTAACGTCGCCTGGGCCGATGCGGCCGTGCGCAAGGCCTCCAATCTGACGGCGGAGGAAGCGCTCAATCGCAACGTGATCGACGCTGTTGCGTTCTCGTTGCCGGCGCTTCTCACGGACATCAACGGCATTCGCACGACGCCGCGGCACTTCGTCCTGCACACCGCCGACGCCGAGATCGAGAACGTGCGTATGTCGGCCTGGCAGAGTTTTCTCAATACCCTCATCGACCCGACTCTGATCACCATCCTGCTTTCGCTCGGGATGCTCGGGATCACGATCGAGCTGTTCGTACCGGGCCATGCCCTCCTGGGTACGGTCGGCGTGATCTCTCTCGTCCTCGCGCTCTTCGGTCTCTCGGTGCTTCCGATCAGCTGGGCTGGGCTGGCGCTGATGCTCGTCGCGTTCGGCCTTTTCGGCACCGATCTGCTCGTACCCACGCATGGAGCCCTGACGCTCGCGGGCGCGGTTTGCCTGATTCTCGGCGGATTGCTCCTATTCAGTCCCGCCGGGCCGACCTACAAAGTCTCGCTACCGGTTCTGATCGGCGTCTCGGGCATCCTGGCGTTGACCCTCGGCTTCGCCTTCGCCAAGGTCGTCCGGGTGAGAAGCCGCCCGGCCATCACGGGAGTCGTCGCGCTCGTAGGCCAGACGGGCGTCGTACGCGCAAGCGGGATGGTGTTCGTCAAGGGTGAGCTGTGGCGCGCCGAGACGGCGGACGGCGCCGAGCTGGTACCGGGCGACCACGTGAACATCGAAGCCGTCGAGGAGATGAAGTTGATCGTCCGGCCTCTGGACGGCCGCGTTTCGGCATAGGATCAACGCGAACGATTCCCGAAAGGAGCTTTTAATGCAGCCGCTCATCGTGTTCTTGATCGCCGTCGGCGTCATCGCTCTGCTTCTCATCGCGGCCGCGATCAGAGTGGCGCGCGAATACGAGCGCGGAGTGGTTTTCCGTCTCGGGCGCTTGCTTCCGCAGCCGAAGGGCCCGGGTCTCTTTCTTCTCATTCCGATCATCGACCGGATGGTCAGGGTCGACTTGCGCACGATCACCCTCAACATTCCGCCACAGGAAGTGATTACGAAGGACAACGTCCCGGCGCGCGTGAACGCGGTCGCATACTTCCGCATCCTCGATCCCTCGGCGGCGATCGTGCAGGTGGAGAACTTCCTCATGGCCACTTCTCAGATCGCGCAGACGACGCTGCGCTCGGTTCTCGGCCAGCACGTCCTCGACGAGCTCCTGTCCGAGCGCGAGAAGATCAACCTGATTCTGCAAGGAATCATCGACGAGCAGACCCAGCCCTGGGGCATCAAGGTCTCGATCGTCGAGGTCAAAGACGTGGAGATCCCTTCGGGAATGCAAAGGGCGATGGCCCGCCAGGCCGAGGCCGAGCGAGAAAGGCGCGCGAAGGTCATCAACGCCGAAGGCGAGTTCCAAGCCTCCGAGCGACTGCATGACGCCGCGCTCGTGATGGAAGCCACTCCGATCGCGCTGCAGCTGCGCTACCTCCAGACCCTGCTCGAGATCAGCAACAACCAGGCGACGACGATCGTCTTCCCAGCTCCGATCGACCTGCTCAAGCCGCTGCTCGGTAAAGACGACGGTGGGTCGAAGTAACTCCGACGAGGAGAAGGTAGAGGGCGCCCGGCCGGCCGCGCGAGTGGCCGTCGATCCGCTCTCGGGCCGGGAAGTGATCTTCGCGCCCGGGCGAGCGAAGCGTCCCGGAAGCTCGAGTGCTCTGATTTCTTCGGCGGCAGATGACGAGGCCGAAACATGCCCGTTTTGCGAGGGACACGAGGGCGAGACACCTCCGGAGCTCTTTGCTCTCGGCGGCGATCCCGAACGCGCGCCCGACAGCCCCGGCTGGAAAGTGCGGGCCGTGCCCAATCTCTACCCGGCCTTCGAGCGCCAGCAGGTCGTGATCCATTCCCCGGATCACGTGCGCTCGTTCGGCAATCTCTCCGACGGTCAGCTCGCGCTGATCGTCGAGGCTTGGGCGAGGATTGCCGAGGAAGCCTGGAGCGAGGGCTTCGATCACCTGCTCGTGTTCGTGAACGAGGGCGAGGCGGCCGGCGCAAGCCTCCCTCACTCTCACTCGCAGACGGTCTGGCTCGACCGGGAACCGCCGCAGATTGCCGCCGAGTCGCCACGTCTTCGCCGCGGCAACTGCGCGCTTTGCACCCTTCTCGCGGATCTTCCGCCGGCTCTGCGACTTGCCGAACGCGAGCTCGAGAACGGCACCGCCTTGCTCGCCGTCTCCCCGGCTGGGCGCGCACCCTACGAGCTTTTGATCGCGCCGAGTGAGCACCTCGCCGACGCCTTCGGCGAGACCGAGCAGCTCGCCGCCGGGCTCGCACTCGCGGCCGACGGAATCAGACGCCTGAACGCGGTCGAGGGGCCAATTCCCTTCAATCTCTGGCTGCACAACTTCCAAGGCGACGGCCACTGGCACCTCGAGCTGGTGCCGCGGCTGAGCGTGTTCGCCGGGATCGAGCTCGGCGCCGGGATCTACGTCAACACGCTCGAGCCGGGAGAAGCGGCCACCCGGCTTCGCGGTTAACGGGCGGGGCTTTTAGCCGGCGGGCTCCGCGTCGGCAGGCTCTTCGTCGATGGGCTCCGTGTCGGGAGACTCTTCGCCGGCGGGCTCCGCGTCGGCGGGCTCTTCGTTGATGGGTTCCGTGTCGACCAACTCCGCGTCGGAGCCCGACAACTCGTCTTCGGCGTTCTCCTCCGACTCGACCACCGGCGCGAGGCTCGATACCCGTTCCTCCTCGCCACGAAGTCTCATCACGGTCACTCCCTGAGTCGAGCGGCCCATGCGCCGTACGTCTTCGACCGGAATCTTGATCATCGTGCCGGTGGTAGAGATCAGCATCACCTGGTAGCCGTCGCGAACGGCTCGGGCGCCGACCAACCGACCGCGCGCCTCGATCAGCTTGATCGTCTTGACACCGAGGCCGCCGCGTCCCTTCACCGGGTAGTCGGCGATACGCGTGCGCTTGCCGTAGCCGTTCTCGGTGACCACGAGCAGTTCCATGTCGTCGCGGGCGATCTCGATCGCGATCACCTCGTCTCCCGCGCGCAGGCGCATGCCCTGAACACCCGAGGTGGGCCGCCCCATCGGGCGAGCATTGGTCTCGTGGAAGCGGATTGCCTGCCCCTTACGCGAGACGAGCAGAATGTCATCGCTTCCCGTCGAGTGGCGAACGCCGACCAGCTCGTCGTCCTCACGCAGGTTGATGGCGATGATTCCGTCGGCCTTGAGCGGTGTGTTGTAGTCGATAAAGCGCGTCTTCTTAACGAGACCGTTGCGGGTGGCGAAGACGAGATACTCGGCCTCCTTGAACTCTCGCGTCTGGATCACCGCGCGCACCTTCTCGTCCTGGCGGAAAGGCAGCAGGTTGACGATCGCGCGCCCCTTCGACTGGCGAGAGCCGAGCGGAAGCTCGTGCACCTTCAGCCTGTAGACCTTGCCCACGTTGGTGAAGAAGAGGATGTAATCATGCGTCGAGGCGACGAACAGGTGCTCGATGTAGTCGTCCTCCTTCAACTCCATCCCCATCACGCCGACGCCGCCGCGCCTCTGCTCGCGGTAGGCGGTCACGGGCAGGCGCTTGATGTAGCCCGAGCGAGTGATCGCGATCACCATGTCTTCTTCTGCGATCAGGTCCTCGAGCTCGAGATCGGTCTCGCCGGCGACGATCTCGGTGCGCCGGTCGTCACGTTTGCCGTAGATCGATCTGAGCTCGAGCAGCTCGTCGCGGATGATTCCGTCGACGCGGGCCTGATCGCCGAGGATCGCGCGTAGGCCGGCGATCAGCTCCTGAAGCTCGGCATACTCCGCATCGATCTTCTGGCGCTCCAGTTGAGTCAGCCGGGCGAGCCGAAGGTCGAGGATCGCCTGAGCCTGGATCTCGGAGAGCTTGAACTGCTTCATCAGCCCCGTGCGTGCCTGCTCGGCGTCGTTCGAGGAACGGATCAGAGCGATCACGGCGTCGAGGTTGTCGAGCGCGATCAGGTAACCGGCGAGTACGTGCGCCCGGCGCTCGGCCTGGCGTAGCTCGTACTTCGAGCGTCTGACGATCACCTCGCGCTGGAAGTCGAGGTACTCGCGGACCAGCTCGAGCAGAGAGAGCGTGCGCGGAACACCGCGGACCAGCGCGACCCCGTTGTAGCCGAAGGTCGTCTGCAACGACGTGTGCTTGAAGAGCTTGTTCAGCGCCACCTGCGGCACGGCGTCGCGCTTTAGGTCGATCTGGATTCGCATTCCCGTCCGGTCGGAGTGATCCTGGAGATCGGCGATCTCCGTCAGCACTTTCTCGTGCACGAGATCGGCGATCTTCTTGATCACACCGCCGTCGCCGCCCTTCTTGACGCCATAGGGAAGCTCCGTCACGACGATCGCCGTCTTGCCGCCACGCAGCTCCTCGATGTGAGCCCGCGCCCGCATCACGATGCGGCCGCGCCCCGAGCGGTAAGCCTCCCTGATTCCCTGCCGCCCGACGATGATGCCTCCGGTCGGGAAGTCGGGTCCCTTCACGTGCTGAGCAAGCTGATCGACGGAAATGTCCGGGTCGTCGATCATCGCCAGCACGGCATCGACGACCTCCGAAAGCCGGTGCGGCGGCATGTTCGTCGCCATGCCCACGGCGATTCCCGAAGAGCCGTTCACGAGCAGGTTGGGGAAGCGGCTCGGAAGAACAACCGGTTCGCGTCGAGACTCGTCGTAGTTGGGAACGAAGTCGACTGTGTCGGCCTCGATCTCTCTGAGCATCTCGGTGGCGATCTTGGCCAGCCGGCACTCCGTGTAGCGCATTGCCGCCGCCGGGTCGTCGTCGATCGAGCCGAAGTTTCCCTGCCCGTCCACGAGCGGATAACGGAGCGAGAACGGCTGCGCCATGCGCACGAGCGTGTCGTAGATGGCAGAGTCACCGTGAGGGTGGAAGGAGCCCATCACCTCGCCGACGACGCGGGCGGATTTCTTGTACGGCCGGTTCGGCTGCATCCCGGACTCGTGCATTCCGAAAAGCACGCGCCTGTGAACCGGCTTGAGCCCATCGCGCACATCGGGGAGCGCACGGCTCACGATTACGCTCATGGCGTAATCGAGGAAGCTCGAGCGCATCTCGTCTTCGAGCTCGCGTAGCTCGATCCGCCCGGGACCGAGAGCGCCGGTGTCTACTTCGGACACTCCTACCCCTCTCTCCGCGAAGCGCTCATACGTCGAGGAACCTGACGTCCTTCGCGTTCTGCTCGATGAACTCGCGCCTCGGCTCGACCTGGTCGCCCATCAGCATCGAGAACACGCGATCGGCGGTGGAGGCGTCATCTACGTCCACCCGCACGAGCAGGCGCCGCTCGGGATCCATCGTCGTCTCCCAAAGCTGCTCCGGATTCATCTCGCCGAGACCCTTGAAGCGGGAGAGCTGCACACCCTCCTTGGCCAGCTCGAGAGCCTCGCTTCGCAGTGCGTGGAAGGTCTCGGCAGTGCGCGTCTTGCGGCCCTGCGCGAGCTTGAACGGCGGCAGGCCGAGCCCCGCAAGCTTCGCGTAGACGCGGCGAGCGTCGCGGTAGGCCTGCGAGTAGAGCAGCTGCTGCGGCACGGTCAAATGCTGGGCGGCTCCGGTTTCCTTCTCTATCACCTTGATCCGGAAACCGTCCGCGTCGGAAGACTCGATCTTGATCTCGTAGTCGTTCTCGCCCACCGCCTCGAGTGCGCGAGCCATGTCCTGCGCCGCCTCGTCCGGTACCTCGATCAGACGGTGCGCAACGACGAAATCCGCCGCCGGCGTTCCGAAGTCTGCCCGCAGGCGGGCGACCAAGCCTTCGAGCGAGCGTAGGCCGCTTGTCAGCTTCTTCCAGCGAGCTTCGCTCAGCTTGAGCTCCTCGCCCTCTCGACCGTGAATCTCCAGATCGCCGATGCGCTCACGCACGAGCAGCTCCTCGAGTTGGGCGTCCTTCTCGAAGTAGAACTCGCGGCTATCGAGCTTGATCCGGTACAGCGGCGGAATTGCGATGTAGACGTTGCCGCGGTCGAAAAGCTCCGGCATGTGCCGGAAGAGGAAGGTGAGGATGAGGGTGCGAATGTGGGAGCCGTCGACATCGGCATCGGTCATCACGATCACGCGGTGGTAGCGGAGCTTCGCGATGTCGAACTCGTCGCCGATGCTCGTGCCGATCGCGGTGATCATCGCCTGGATCTCGTTGTTGGAGAGAACCTTGTTGATGCGGTTCTTCTCGGAGTTGATGATCTTCCCGCGCAGCGGCAGGATCGCCTGATAGGCGCGGTCGCGGCCGGCCTTGGCCGAACCGCCGGCAGAGTCGCCCTCGACGATGAAGAGCTCGGCCGTCTCCGGGTCGCGGATCGTGCAATCGGCGAGCTTGCCCGGCAGCGACGAGCCCTCGAGCGCGCTCTTGCGCCGCGTTAGCTCGCGCGCCTTGCGGGCGGCCTGGCGTGCACGTGAGGCCGAGATCGTCTTCTGAACGATCTGGCGCGCGTCGGTCGGGTTCTCTTCGAAAAACTCGGCCAGCTTCTGGTTGACGGTCTGCTTTACCAGTCCCTCCACCCAGGGGTTGCCGAGTTTGGTCTTCGTCTGCCCCTCGAACTGCGGATCGCGCAGCTTGACCGAGATGACCGCGGCCAGCCCCTCGCGCATATCCTCGCCTTCGAGGTTGGTCTCCTTCTCCTTGAGCAGGCCCTTCTCGCGCGCGTACTTGTTCAGGGTCGCGGTCAGCGCGCTCTTGAAGCCGGTCAGGTGCGCGCCGCCCTCGTGCGTGTTGATGTTGTTCGCAAACGAGAACACCGATTCGACATAGGAGTTGTTCCACTGCATCGCCACCTCGACGGTGCCCCGCTCGTCGCCGCCCTCGTAGTAGACGATGTGCTTGTGTACAGGCTCCTTCGTCTGGTTGACGTAGTTGACGAAGTCCTTGATACCGCCCTTGTAGTGGAATTCGTAGCGCGCCTCTTCGGCGCGCTCGTCGACCAGGACGATCTTCAGGTCGCGGGTGAGGAAGGCCGTCTCGCGGAGTCGCTGCACCAGCGCCTGCACGGAGTACTCGAGTTCTTCGAACACCTCGGCGTCGGGGAGGAAGGTAATGGTGGTACCAGTGTCCGAGGCCTTGCCGACAACCTCCACATCGGTCGTCGGGACGCCGCGGGCGAACTCCTGGTGGTGAACTTTGCCGTCGCGGCGCACCTCGGCGATCAGCCACTCCGAGAGCGCGTTCACGACCGAGACGCCGACTCCGTGCAGGCCGCCGGAAACCTTGTAGCCCTCGCCGCCGAACTTACCGCCCGCGTGCAGCTTGGTCAGCACAACCGTCAACGCCGACATTCCCTGCTCGGGCATGAGGTCGACGGGGATCCCCGAGCCGAAGTCCTTGACTGTCACCGAGTGGTCGGGATGAAGAGTCACCTCGATGAGGCTGTTACGCCCTGCCAGCGCCTCGTCGACCGAGTTGTCCACGACCTCGTAGACCAGATGGTGCAAGCCGCGCGCGCCGGTCGAGCCGATATACATGCCCGGGCGAAGGCGAACCGGCTCGAGGCCCTCGAGGACAGTGATGTCCTTTGCTGTATATGACGTCTCGGTCATGAAAAAAGCCCTGCAAATCGCGTGCTTGCGGGCTAAGGGAATTGTATCAGAACAAGCGGCTGGAGGCTTCGTACAAACAGCTACTTCGCGGCGCTGCGAGCGAGACTCGCGGCCGCCGCGCGAGCAACCAAGGCGCGTAGCTCCGCGTCCCCGATCGGCTCGGCGAGCTTTTGCGCCTGTGCGAGCTCGCCATGACCGGCCTGGGGTACCGCGGCGCCTTTCGCCGAATCGGTATTTCGGCCTCGGCTGGGGATCGAGCCGGGCGCGAAGCGAAGCTCGCTCGGGCACTCCTCTGCGAGTGATTCGCGCAGGCGCGAGAGGATCTTCGGCTCCAGATGCTTGAGCTCGAAAGCCCACGTCGACGAGCTGGTGTTGACCTGGAGGACGCCCTTGCGCGTTAGCCGCGCCGGCCAAGCGTTCGCCGCGATCGTCTCCCCCACCAATTCTGGCCACAGGCTCACGAGCGGACTCGAAGCCGGCAGGCCGATCCGTTTCGCCTCTTTTCGGATCGCTCCCTCGAGACGGTCCATCAGACGGCCTCCGCACTTCCTTCGCTCACGCGGACGACCTGGTCCGCCTCTACCGGCAGCGTACTCTCACTCGTCGCCGTGACGATCGTCTGCCCGAGTACGGCGAGGCGTTCGGCGAGAGCTTGTCTGCGAGCGCCGTCGAGCTCCGAGAGGACGTCATCGAGAAGCAGGATCGGCGGGCTGCCGGTCTGCTCCATTAGGAGCTCCGCCTCGGCAATCAGCAGCGCGAGCACCGCCGCCCTCTGTTCGCCCTGCGATCCGAAGGAGCGAAGCTCGCGCGATCCCGCACAGACCAGGATCTCATCCAGATGGGGACCACAGCCTGTGGTCCCGCGCTCCAGGTCGCGACTCAGTCTCTGGGCCAGCAGCTGCGTCGTCAACGGCTCACCCGTGTAATCGAGTCTGCAGCCGTCGAGCCCGAGCGCCGCAGCGGTATCCGCGAAACGCGGGGAGAGTAGCTCGATCGCTTGCCGGCGGACGAGCTGAAGCGAAGCACCGAGGGTGGCGACCTGCTCGTCCCAGGGGGAAAGTGCTTCGTTCGTACTCAGCCCGAGCCCGATCTTGCGCAGGCAGGCGTTTCTCTGCCCGAGTGCCTCTCCGTAAGCAATCGGGAGGTTCGCTCGCGCCGGTAAGAGCCGTGAGAGCGTTCGATCGAGGTATGCTCGGCGCACACCCGGGCCGCCCTTCACCACCACGAGACGGTCAGGAGTGAAGACGAGAGTTGGAAGCTCGCTGCGAAGCTGCTCGGTCGCTCGTAGTGCGGCTCCGTTCATCCGCGCGCGCTTGCCTTCGCCACGCACGATCGCAACCTCTACCTCGGTGTTCCTGCGCTGTCGATCAACCACCACGGCAACTCGTGCCGAGTCGGCCCCGAAGCGAATCAGCTGGACATCGGAACGTGTTCGAGGTGAGAAGCCCTGTGTGCCCACGTGCACCGATTCGAGCAGGTTCGTCTTGCCTGATCCGTTCGCGCCGACGACCAAAACGAGGCCGTCCGTCAGTTCGAGCTCTAGCTGCTCGTAGGAACGGAAGTTACGCAGCCCGAGACGGCGAACGCTCAGCCCGCGAGGCGAATCGGCATGATCAGGTACCAGAAGCTGTCGCCCTCCGCTCGCAAAAGCCCGGGATTCAGTGGGCCGTTCAGGTTGAGCTCGACCTCGTCGCCGATCACCGATTCGATCCCTTCGCGCAGAAACTCCGCGTTGAAGCCGATCTCGAACGGCTCGCTACTGAAAGCCACCGGAAGGGTTTCGTGCACCTCGCCGACGTCCTGCGTCTGAGCTGAGACGGTCAGCGACCCATCCTCAAAGCGCAGTCGAATGGGACTCGTTCGTTGTGCCATCACAGCGGCGCGGCGGACAACTTCCAGGAATTCGACTCGCGGCAGTTTGACCGTGTGGGCGAAGGTCTCGGGATGCAGTTGGCGATGGTTCGGGAACTGACCGTCGATGCGTCTCGTCGTGAGCATCGTCTTCCCAGCCAGGAAGATCGTATGATTCTCGTGGATCGCCAACTCGAGCTCGGAGCCACTCGAAGGAATTCGTGCGATTTCTGCGATCGCCCGCGCCGGCACAATCGCCTCGAGTTCAGGCGTCTCGCCCTTGAGTGTCGTCTCTCTCACCGCCAGGCGGTAGGAGTCCGTCGCAGCCATGGTCAGCTTCCTACTGGTTTCATTCTCACCTTTCTCGAACTGCACCAAGATCCCCGTCAGAACCGGCCGCGACTCATCCCGCGACGCTGCCCGCGACACTCTCGCTGCGGTGTCGAGGAAGGCTTCCCGATCGACCTTGAAGGTGGCTTCGTCTTTTATCTCGGGTAAGCGCGGAAAGTCATCCGGGGCCGACACATTGAGCCGATAGGACGCGCTACCGCAACTGAGCTCGATCATCCGCGCTCCTGCTGTGTGCTCGAGAACAACCTTTTCTTCACCACTGGGTAGTGAGCGACAAGCATCTACGAACACTCGCCCAGGTACCACACTCGCACCGTCACTCTCGACCTCCGCCTCGAGCGCCGACACGATCGAAAGCTCCATATCCGTCGCCGCAAGACGCAGCTGACCGTTTTCCGCCGTAATGAGAATCCCCGCTAGAACCTGTACTGAGGTGCGCGAAGAGACAGCTCGCGAAACCATCGCCACTGTCTCAGCGAGGTGATCTCTCGAACACGTGATCTTCATCCCTGAGCGAAGTCCTGTATCTGTTTCAATCATGAGATTTAAAACCTCGTAGTCATAGTAGGACCTGTTAGGGGCGGGGGAAACTCTACTTTCGCCGCTTGCAGAGCGACTTTGGGCTGAGGACTGCGGCTGGGGAGAAGAGAAGCATATGGGGAGAACATAAGCTTAAGTGCTCTACCGCGCTCGAGATGATCACACTCTTCCATCAACCCTCCACAACTCAGTGCACCTGCTTTATGCGCGCAGTGAGCTCCTGAACGAGGTTGTAAACCGAGCGATCTTCCCGAATGAGACGGGCGATCTTGGACGTGGCGTGGATGACGGTCGTGTGGTCGCGTCCGCCAAACTCCTTACCGATCTTCGGCAGTGACGAATCCGTTAGTTCGCGTGAGAGGTACATCGCTACCTGACGCGGGTAAACGATGTTCTGAGAGCGCCTGTCACTACAGAGCTCGGTGAGCGAGAGACCAAAACGGTCGGCGACTTCCTCTTGGATCCGATGAATGTTGACCTCGGCGGCCTCTGGCGGGAATACGTCGCGAAGAACATCCTGAGCGAGCTCGACGGTCATCAGCCTCCCTGTAAGTGACGAGAACGCGACGACCCGCGTGAGCGCGCCTTCGAGCTCGCGGATGTTCGAGGAGATCAGACTGGCGATGAAGGTCAGAACCTGTGGATCGGGGACATGGATGCCCTCGGTGTGAACCTTCTTGCGCAGGATGGCGATCCTGGTCTCGAGATCGGGCGGCTGGATGTCGGTGATGAGACCCCACTCGAAACGCGAGCGCAGGCGCGGCTCGAGCGTCGCCAGCTCACGTGGCGGCCGGTCGGAGCTGAGCACGACCTGGCTGCCCGCCTCAAAAAGAGCATTGAAGGTGTGGAAGAACTCCTCCTGGATCCGCTCCTTGCCCTCAAAGAACTGGAGGTCGTCGACGAGCAGCACGTCGTAGTTGCGATAGCGCTGCTTGAAGCTGTCGATGCGCTTGTCGCGGAGCGAGTCGATGAAGTCGTTCATGAAGTTCTCGCTCGTGACGTAGAAGACGCTCAGGTTGCGTGAGTGCTCGGAAACGTAATGGGCGATCGCGTGTAGGAGGTGGGTCTTTCCCAAACCGGTGCCGCCGTAGATGAAGAGCGGGTTGTAGGCGCGTGCGGGCCGTTCGGCCACGGCGAGCGCGGCGGCATGCGCGAAACGGTTGGACGAGCCGATGATGAAGAGGTCAAAGGTGTATTTGGGATTGACGCCGTTGGGTGAGCTCCCAACCCGCGTCCACTCGCCTTCGGCTCGCTCGATCTCTGGAGTGGAGGGCTCAGAGATGAGCGCCTCGAGAGGATCGACCACCGACAGGAGCACGCCGCATTCGCGCCCGGCCAAATCACGAATCGTGGCGCGCAGGAGGTCGAGGAAGTGGCCCTCGATCCATTCGCGCGTGAACTCGTTCGGAACGGAGACGACTAAGAAATCGTCAGTGAGTTCGCTTCCCCCGGCCCCGCCGAACCAGGTCTGGAACGTGGTCTCGCTGAGCGACTCGCGGAGTCGTTCGGCGACCGCACCCCAGAGGTTTTCAGCATTGTTTCGAATAGATGATTCCACGCGCCTGCCCGATCCCCCGCCCGCCCCGACGGAAGTGCGAGCATATCAATGCTCTAGCGATCGAACAACGGGGGTTATCCACAGGCTGAGATCCATTGATATACGCCTTTTGCAGGGGTTAGGGCACATCCACACGATATTCCACAGATGTGGAAAACAGTCGCCCCGGGCTCTCGAACCAGCCAAGAACCTCGAGCGACGGCCTCTCGAGGGAGTGGAAACAACTGTGGAGAACTTATGAGCACCGGCGCTCGTCTATACTGGCGCCTCGGTTGTCCGATGGACACCGCTCTTCTCTCAGCTATCAAATACCGTGAAGCGGACCTACCAGCCAAACGTACGCCGTCGCAAGCGCAAGCATGGCTTTCGCGCGCGGATGAAGACCCGTGCCGGACGGGCGGTCTTGAAGCGCCGCCGAGGACGCGGCCGCAAGCGGCTATCGGCCTGACCGGGCGAGGCGTGCTCAGGTGGAGCGCCGTTACCGCCTCTCTCGCTCGCGAGATTTCGACACCGTCTACCGTCACGGGAGATCGACATCGACCCGCTTCTTCACTCTCTACGTGTTCCCGCGCGAGGGGGGTGCCGAGGCGAGGCTGGGTCTCGCGATTCCGAAGAGTGTCGGCACCGCCGTCAAGCGCAACCGTCTCAAGCGTACGCTACGGGAGGTCTGGCGCACGAAAGAGAGAACGGGCGGCCTAGATTTCGTGCTGGTGGCGCGCCCCGGGCTCGCCGAGGCGGCAGAGTCGAACGGCTTCTCGTGGCTGATCGAGCGAGTGGATGAAGTGATCGGAAAGACAAACCCGTGAAGTACCCGGCGATAGCACTCGTCTACGTGTATCGGCACACGCTCGGTTTGTTCTTGCGGCCGAGCTGCAAGTACTACCCGTCCTGCTCCAGCTACGCAATCGGAGTGCTCGAGCGCTATGGCTTCGTCCGCGGCGTGCTGCTCGCGGGCTGGCGCCTTCTGCGTTGCAACCCGTGGAGCTCGGGCGGAGTAGACATGCCAGAAGACGCGCGCTTGTTCGGGCGGCCTTGCCATGCGCACAGGGGGCACGCGGCGTGATCCTGTTCAGCATCCTCAGCCCGCTTGAGAACCTGTTCCGAGCCATCCTCGACTGGCTGCACAACAGCGGTCATCTCCCCTGGGCCTGGGCGATCGTGGCGCTGACGGTGATCGTGCGCGTGCTGATCGTCCCGCTCACGGTCAAGCAGATCCACTCTATGCAGAGCCTGCAGGCGCACGCGCCGGAGATGAAGGAGCTCCAGAAGCGCTACAAGCACGACAAGCAGCGCCAGCAGCAGGAGTTGATGCGCTTCTACAAGGAGAACAACATCAACCCGATGGCCTCCTGCCTGCCGATGCTGGCGCAGTTCCCGGTCTTCATTTCTCTGTACTTCGTCCTGAAGCACTTTTCCAAGCACCCACCCTGCAACCTTCCAACCCTCAAGGGCACGAAGGCCGGAGCGGCATGCGTTGCGCGCGGGGACTTCTCCTGGCTCGGCCACGACTTCTTCCCCAACATCGCCGCCAACATCATGTCGCATTGGAGCGGCTACCTGTTGCTCGTTATCTACGTTGGCAGCCAGCTCGCGTCGACCTATTTCATGTCGGCCACGGCGCAGAAGTCGCAGCGAGTAATGATGATGGTGCTGCCCTTCGTGATCCTGCCCTTCATCCTGAGGTTCCCGACCGGGCTCGTCCTCTACTGGGCGACGACGAACCTCTGGACGGTCGGGCAGGGCTTGATCACGAGAACGCTCATCCCCAAGCCCGCACCTCCGGCAAAGCGCTCCTCGCGGGCGCCATCGATCGAGGAGCGAGAGCAGACCGTTCAGAAACACCCGGCGCAGCCGCCACGGCTCGTCAAGCGCAAGAAGGGTAAGCGCCGCTGATGGGCGAGCTGCGAGCCGAAGTCGAAGGGTCCGATGTCGCCGAAGCGCGAGCGCGGGCGATCGAGGAGATCCGTCGCCAGGCGCCCTGGGTCGAAGAGGACGATGTCAGGTTGCAGGTCGTCGAGGAGGGGGAGCGAGGCCTGCTCGGTATCGGAGCACGACCGGCACGAGTCGTCGCCTTCGCGCAGGTGTCCGAGCCCCCGAAGCGGGACGAGAGCGAGCTCGCGGTGTCGGTCCGCGACTACGCAGAACGGGTCGCTCGGGCGATCGGAGCGGAGTCGCACGTCGAGTTGAGTGAGGACGCGGAAGGGATCACCGTCCTCTTCGCCGGAGGCGATCTCGGCGTTCTCATCGGCCGGCGCGGCCAGACGATCGAAGCGATCGAGCAGCTAGCAAATGCGATCGTCTATCACCAGCTCGGGCCCGAGTCCAAGCGGATCACAGTCGACGCCGGCGGTTACCGCGAGCGCCAGAAGGTCGCCCTCAGCCACGCGGCTCTGCAGGCGGCCAAGCGTGCGATCTCGAGCGGCGAGCGGCAAGCCCTCGAGCAGATGAGTCCGTTCGAGCGCCGACTCGTGCACGAGCGCCTGAAGGAATACCCCGGGGTGACCACGACGAGCGAAGGGACGGATCCGAACCGCTACGTCGTCGTTCTGCCCGCGGATGAAGCCTGAACACGACCCGCGACTCGAGCACTGGCTCGGGGCTTTGCTCGAGACACCCGGGCTCACCTCGATCAAAGATCGTGAGGCGGCCCGGCGAGAGCACGTCCTCGACAGCCTGGAAGCGGTTCCGCTTGCCGCTCGTTTCGCCGGCCCGATCGCCGATGTCGGCGCGGGCGGAGGCGCGCCGGGGATCCCGCTCGCAGTCGCCTTCCCCGAGCGCGAGGTGACGCTGATCGAGTCGCAGATGCGCAAATGCCGCTTTCTCGAGCGCTTCTGCGGAGAGTTCCCGAATCTACGCGTGATCTGCGGCCGGGCGGAGGAACAAGCGCTCGACTCCTTTGGTGTGGTGACGGCGAAGGCTCTCGCCCCGCCGCCGGTCGCACTCGAGTGGTGCCTTCCGCTCGTAAGCCCGGGTGGGGCGGCGATTCTATTCAGCGGACCGCTCGACTGCGATCTCGCCTCGGTGGCGCGATTGCTCGGTGGCGGCGAGCCCGAGCTGTACCCGGTTAGGGGATCGCGCGAGCGACTGCTGCTGGTGGTTCCGAAGCTCGCGCCGACGCCTCCGGGCTTCCCGCGGCGGCCCGGAATCGCGCGCAAGCGCCCGCTTGTTTGAACCCCGGGGCCTGTCCGTGCTCGTGGGTAGAGTGGGGCGGCATGGCAGGCCATATCTACGCGCTCGCGAACCAGAAGGGCGGGGTCGGAAAGACGACGACCGCGATCAACCTCGCCGCTTGCCTGGCCGAGGCCGGCGAGCCCGCCTTGGTGGTCGATCTCGACCCGCAGGCGAACGCGACCTCGGGCTTGGGCGAGCGTGCGAATGGCACCTCTTCGTACGACCTGCTCGACGGCGCTCCGCTCGACGATCTGATCAGGCACACGCGCTTCAGTAACCTCGACCTCGTCCCTGCCAAGCCCGATCTGGCCGGCGCCGTGGTGGAGCTGGCGCAGCGCCCCGGGGGCGATCGTTACCTGGCCGACGCGCTCTCCGAGGCGACTGCGCGCTACCGCTTCGTCTTCCTCGACTGCCCGCCCTCGCTCGGGCCACTGACTGTGAACGCGCTTGCCGCCGCCGACCGTGTGCTCGTGCCGGTGCAGGCCGAGTACTACGCGCTCGAGGGTCTTTCCCAGCTGATGCGCTCGATCGAGCTGGTGCGTCGGCGCCTCAACCCTCGCCTGGCGATCGGCGGCGTGCTCCTGACCATGGTTGACGGACGGACGAGGCTTTCGGCAGATGTTGTCGAGGAGGTCAAGCGCCACTTCGGAGAGCTCGTCTTCAAGACCGCGGTGCCAAGATCGGTGCGACTGGCCGAGGCGCCCAGCTTTGGACTTCCCGTAATAGTCCACGACCGGCGCTCGTCGGGTGCCGAGGCCTACTGGAAGGTGGCGATGGAGCTTGTCGAGCGTTCTTAGTTGCAGGCTGACCGGCCTCGCCATCGGAGAACGTTCGTGACCAGTCAGCCTGCGGGCCGCAGGGGTCTTGGGCGCGGGCTCGAGGTGCTGGTCGGCGGCGCCGGCGAGTCCGACCTCGTACACCTGCCGCTGGAGATGATCCACGCCAACCCGCGCCAGCCGCGCAAGTCGTTCGGCTCCGAGGCGGCCGCCGGGCTCGCCGCCTCGGTCAAGGCGCAGGGCCTTTTGCAGCCGCTGATCGTGCGGCCGCGTAGCGAGGGCGGCTACGAGCTGATCGCCGGCGAACGGCGCTTGCGCGCGGCACGCGAGGCCGGATTGAACACAGTTCCGGCCGTGGTGCGGGAGGCCGACGACCGCGAGAGCCTCGTCCTCGGGCTGGTCGAGAACGTCGCCCGCGAGCAGCTCTCGGCGGTCGAAGAGTCGCGCGCCTACGCCGTGCTATTGGACGAGTTCGGACTCTCGCTGGGCGAGATCGCAGATCGGGTCGGCCGCTCGAAGCCGTCGGTCTCGAACCGCCTGCGCCTGCTCGAGCTCCCCGACGAGGTACTGGAGATGCTCTCCGCCGGCGAGCTGAGCGAGGGTCACGCTCGCGCCGTACTAGCTCTCCCCGACCACGACGCCCGCAAGACGCTCGCCCGCCGCGCCGCCAAGAACGGCCTCTCGGTGCGCCAGGTCGAACAGGCGACCCGCGACGCCGGTGCACCACGCCAGCGTCGTACTCACTCTGCGCCGCTTGATCCCACGCTCGCCTCGCGAGCCGCCGCCGCTGCCGAGCGGCTGACCGGTTTCCGCACGCGTGTCAGCCCCGGCAAGCTCGAGATTCGTTTCGAGAATGAGACCGAACTGGCCGAACTGGCCGAGGCGTTAGAGCGGGCTACCGAGTAGCGCCAACCGGAGCTCGATCAACAAGAATCGCCTCTCGCGCTCTCGGGGTGCCGCTGGCGGTGCGAGTAGGGAGAGGACAACGCTTGCTTCACGCCCGCGTAGAGGATCGCGCGCCAGCCAAGCCAACGAAACTCGTCACTCCCAGTCCGGTCGCCGCGGCCGACATCGCGGACGCGGCTCGCTCAGCGCCATCCCCAACTTAGCGGGGAGTAAAGCGCCGTAGGCGCGTACGACCCGCCTCACGTCACCGCCGAAAGTCGCGATGCCCTCCAGAGGAGGGCGGACTTTCGGCGGTTAGTGGGCGATGGTGGATTCGAACCACCGACCTCCGCCTTATCAGAGCGGCGCTCTAACCAACTGAGCTAATCGCCCGCGCGGCTGCGGATGATAGCTCGCTCGCCAGTCCGGCGCGAGCAGGCGATGAAGAGTTCGTGGTTTCCTCCGACAGCCCCGAGGCTACAATCGAAAGTAGGGTCGAGCGATGATCAAGATGGAGATCTATGGGGTCAGCTTCGATCTCGGCAGCAAGACGCCGATCGTTTTGCTGAAGATGGTCGGAGGCAACAAGTTCTTGCCGATCTGGATCGGTCATCCAGAGGCGGCGGCGATCCTGATCAAGCTGCAGGACGCGCCCGCTCCGCGACCGATGACGCATGACCTTGCCGCCGACATCGTTCAGCAACTGGGCGGCGAGGTGGTCTCGATCGTTGTGACCGAGGTACGCGACAGCACCTTTTACGCCCGCATCACGGTGCGCCAGAACGGCGACGAGATCGAGATCGACTCCCGCCCCTCCGACGCCATCGCCATCGCCATCCGCGTCGATGCTCCCATCTTCGCCTCTGACGAGGTGATGGCGGAATCCGCGGTCGAGTTCGAGGGCGAGGAGAGCGAGGAGGAGATGGTCGCTCAGTTCAAGCAGTTCCTGGAGACCGTCTCGCCGGAGGAATTCGCTCTCGGCGACGAGGGCGAGCAGGGCGGCGAGGAAGAGAACTAGCGATAGGTTGGTCGCCGCGACGAGCCTGCGCAGGCGCGGCTAAGAAACGCTGCCACCGACTACCGCGTTACGTACCCCGCTTCCAACTCCAGCCAGCCTGTCCCGAATGTAGGAGCAGGCGCCGCCGCAGCCGTGATGACTCGCGCGAAGAGATACGCCGGCGGAAGTTCAGGTGTGCTTCGCGGGCCGACTCTCGCCGGAAATCTAGCGAGCGGACTCGCGTTTGCTCAGCGTCAGCACGGTCTCGAACAGCTCCAGTAGGGCCTCGTCCGAGAAAGTCCCGTCGTTGGCCTCGCGCCACATCGCGAGCAGTAGCAGCTCGCGCTCTGGGTCAACGAGGGCGTATCCGCGCTCCTGCTTGTGGCTCCGGATCCTGGCGGCAGACTGCAGGCGACGGGTGAAGGCTGCCACGAGGTCTCGATCGGCAGCGGCGATCTCCTCGCGCAACGAAAGAAGGATGGGGTCTTCGGCCTGGTCGCTCATGGGTCGGAGATGGTAGCCCATGCGCGTACCGATCTCGTTTGTACTAGTAATGAATGAGGACGCGCGTGTAGGGCGGAATGAGGCTGTAGAGACGGATCGCAACCCACATCGGCACGCGCACGCAGCCGTGGGAGGCCGGGTAAGGGGGCACGACCACGTAGCCGTGAATGGCGAAAGCGCCGGTGAAGTAGTTCGAGTAGTACATGACGGCCCCGCCCGGAACCTTGCTGTAGACGTGGAAAAGCCCGACCGGCGTGTTCCCTGTCGCTCCGGTCGAAACAGGAACGATCAACGTCACCTTGCTATTGCGCACGACGTAGAGAACCTGCTTGGTCTTGTCGACCTCGATGTAGTTACCCCGCAGCCGTGGTCGCGGAAGCTTGTCGCGGCCGAGCGCCAGCCACGTCGCAGCGCTCATCGAGCCGGTGCGCGGGAGACCGGCGAGCTTCTGAACCGCGTAGACCGCCTCGAGCGTGTCGGCGCCGAAGATCGAGTCGGTGCGTGGGAGCGCGAAGTGATGAGCGACGAGCTCGCGCTCGAGCAGGCGCACGCTCGGCCCCCGCGAGCCGACACGAAGCGGGGGCGCTGTCACCTCGAAGTGGAATTCGTCCCCGGCCGGCTGGTAGCCGTCGCTTGGCACGACCGCGACCCAGGCGGTGTAGGTCCCGCCTAGCGAGGTCGGGAGGCGGAAAGGGTCTCCGGCGCTGAAGGCTCGAGTCATGACGCGATGTCCGCGGCGTACGGCCACCAATCGGAGCGTGCCGGCGCCGGCCGGTTGCAGACGCGAGTAGAGCAGGAGCGATTGCCCGACGATTCGCTCACCCTTCAGGGAGGTCGTAAGCCGCGGCTGGATCGGAGCGATCGTGGGATCGGACACGACTGCGCCGGAACGAGCGATGTAGGGCCCCGGGGTCTCGAGCCGGAGATTGAAGACGAAGCTGCCGTCGGCCACGGTCTGAGTGTGTGTGACCACGTTGTCGCCGAGTAAAAGATCCACGTCCACGGCGTTCTTGGCCGGCAGGAGCCGCCCGGCGATCGAGCTGGTCTCGCCGTACTGGGTCACCGCCGGTAAGTCCAGCTGAAGTGCCTGGGATTCGATCGCGAAGGTCGTGACGACCGAACCGTCGACGCTGAACGTAACCGTGAAAGCGCCCGGCGTGAACGTGTGCGTCACGGTCGCGCCATCGGCCGCTTGGCTGTCACCGAAGTCCCAGTGATAAGCAGAGCCGCTGCAACCGTCCGCGGTGAAGGTCACGGGCAGCGGCGCGGGCCCGGAGACAGCACTCGCACTGGCAGAGCAAATCGCTGCGTGCGCCGGCGTTGCCGCTCCGACCGGCACGGCAACGAGAGCGATTGCAAGAAGCACCGGGAGCCGCATAGCTGCGCAGAATACCCCGGCCGTCGGTTCTGGGGAAGAGGGATGAGGCTCAGTGGCCGAACAGGTGGCTGATCGAGTGGCCGTATGCCAGTGCCAGTGCTAGCGCGTTGAAGAGCCCGTGAACGACCATCCCGGGAACGACGCTATCCGAGCGCTCGCGCAGGTAGCCGAGCCCGATGCCGAAGACCGCAAGGGGAAAGATCCCCGCGGGGATCCCGTGCATGAGCGCCCAGGCAAGGGCCGGAACGATTATCGAGACGCCTCGTCCGAGCGGGCGGAAAAGCCCGAAGCCGAGGCCGCGAACGAACAGCTCCTCCGTAAAAGGTGAGAGAACGACGAGTGCGACGGCGTTGGCCGCGAACGCCGCGCTGTGGCCGGCTTGCCAATGCTCGGTCAGAAGTCCCTGCTCGCGCGCGGGGTTACCTCCGAGCATCGAGACGATCGCACTCGCAGCGAACGTGGCGACCAGTGCAAGCAGACCTAGTCCGAGCACGGCCGGGAGCGAAATCTGCGACCGACGCAGCGCGCGCAGCTCGGGCTTGCCGTTGGAGATGGCGAAAGAGATCGCAACCCAGACAGCGGCGAACACGGCTGAACCGACCGCCGTCGACCATTGGAAGAGCGCATTCGTTGTCGAGTTCGTGCTGCCGCTCGAGCTGTAAGCGGCAAAGTTGGTGATGCTGAGCAGCGCGCCGAAGGCGATCCAGCTCGCCAGCCTGACGGAGTTCACGCGCCGGCTCACGTCCAGCCCTCGAACGCGGTTGCCAGTGGAGCTGGAGCGAACAGCATCCCTGTCGCCAGCGCGCCGACGCGATCACTCTCCTCGTCGCCGACGTGGAGAGCGCGCTCGGGCGCCGACGCGAGTCTCTCGATCGCGTAACGGAAGATGCGGGGATCCGGCTTTGCGAGGCCGGTCTCGGCGGACGTGACGACGAGATCGACGAGCTCGGTCAAGCCGAGCTGCTCGAGCGTCTCGCCGAGCGAGCAGTCCCAGTTGGAGACAATCGCGATCGCCAAGCCTCGCCCTCGCAGATCGGATAGCACCTCGACGGCTCTCCGCTCGGGCTGGAAGCGAAACGAGCCGAGGAAGTCGGGCAGAAAGCTGTCGATGTCGAGCCCGACAGCCAGCGCGTCGAGAAAGATCCCGCAGCACTCGCGCCTGATCTGCGCGACCGATTGGCTGTCGCGCCCGTCCGGCGCCCGTTTTCGGTAATGCGCGATCTCGGTGCGGAAAGCGGCTCCGATTTCACCGAGGGAGCGCTCCACGCCGTGGCTTCGCAATCCACGCTCGAGCCCGGGAAGAGGATCGGCGAGCCCGATCAGTGTTCCGTTTGCGTCGACGGTGACGCAGTCGAGATCAGCGAAACGCATCTGGATGAAACGCTCTCGCCAGGCCGCTCAGCACCGCCGCGGCCTCGGGCCCCGGCTCGAGCAGGCTCATGTTCGCGTGGACGACGCGACCCGAGCGGATCGCCGGCAGCCACTTGATCCTCCGGTCGCGGCGCAAGGCGGCGAGAGTGACCTGCGAGTCGGAGGAGATGACCCAGACCTTCGGCTTGAGGTGGCGCAGTCGCTCGATTGGGAACGGGCCCTCCTGAGGATCTATCCCGGCCACATCGATTCCGCCCGCCTCCCTGAGGATGCTGCCGATGAAGGAGCTGCTGGAGACGGTTGCAAAGTGGCCCAGATCGAAGAAAACGCGCACCGGCGTAGTCCCGGCGATCGCCGCCTTCACGTTCTCTCGCGTTCGCGCCAGATGTTCGCGGGCATCCCGTCCGCGGAGCGGAACGCCGGCCAGCAGACTGATGTCGGTCAAGGCCTTCTCGATTCCATCGAGCGTCTGATCGGGCACCACATACACACCGATCTTGAGCGCTCGCGCTTGGTCGAGAGCCGCGTCGCTGACCTCCGAGCCGGCGATAAGGAGTTGTGGCTTAAGCTTGCGAATGAGGCCGAGGTCGAGGTTACCGGCGTTGTCGCCGACGGACGTGACCGTGATCGCGAGGGCTTCCGCGATCTGCGCAGGGGCCTGCCCGGCGACCCCGATTCGTATGGGCGCCCTGGCCAGAGTGATCATGTCCCGGTTGGCGTCGCGAACAGTCACCGGATAGAGCGGCACTCGCGCGCCGGTTGGCTCGCGCTTCTCCCCGCAAGCGCTGAGCAGCATCAGGGCGCAGAAAAGTGCCGGCGCGAGCAGAACGAGCCAGGTACGACCGAAGCGCCCAGCGCCGGAAGGACGGCGATGAGGTGCACGAAGAGTGCGCACGTCGCCGTCGATGATATCGGCGGCGGTCGATCACCCTCGCCGCAGTCGTTTTTTTTGGAGCCGCTGAGGAACACGCGCCTGTTTGTGGAATAGGAGCGCATGCATGACTGGCACCGGCTCGCTGTCGTCGGCGTCGTGGTGGCGCTCGCGTTATTACTCTCCGAGATCGTCGATCGGGCGATGGCGCGGCGAAAGCTCGAACCCGGGGCGATCACTCGCTACCGCGTGCTCAGGAGAAGCGTCCGCTCGGGAATCGTCTTTGTCGGTCTGCTATCGGCGCTGCTCGCGATTCCCCAGGTGAGAGCGGTGGCCGGGGGAATTCTCGCCTCCTCGGCGATTATCGGCATAGTCGCCGGATTCGCGGCTCGCAGCACCTTCGCCAACGTGATCGCCGGCCTGATGATCGCGGTCACGCAACCCCTGCGCCTCGGCGACCTGATCGAGACGGGCGGCCAGCAGGGTGTGGTCGAGGAGATCAACCTGATCTACACCTTCGTCAAACTGGAAGACGGCTCGAGACTGGTGATACCGAATGAGAAGCTCGCCTCAGATACCATAAAAAATGCCTCGATTCGGAGGGATGAAGCGGTTGCGCAGGTCAGTGTGCAGATCCCGCTTGGGCTCGATCTCGCGCGAGTCGTAAGTGGTCTGAAGGAGATGCTGACAGGAGAGCCGGGCTTAGAGGTTTATGTGAGCGAGCTTTCAGAGAGAGCGACTCTTCAGGTGAGGACGATCGCGCCCGACGCCAGGTCGGCCGAAGAGGCCGAACAAACACTCCGGCTACGCGTGCACGAGCACTTGCGCGAACAGGAAATCCTGCCTTGAGCCCTCCGTCGAGGAAGACCAGTGCGAGCACGCGTCGCCGCGTCGCCGACGAGCACACCGACGTCACGCGCCGCCGGCGCAGGCAACGGGGCCGCGTTCAGCGCCGCCGGCGCACCAAGAAGATGATCTTGACCGGCCTCGGGGGTTTCGCGGCTTTGCTCGCGGTGGTCAGCGTGACCGGGGCCGGGATTGTGTTCACGAACTGCGACCTCTCGAAGCTGAGACCGGTCGCTATCGGTCAAAACTCCTTCGTGTACGCGGCTGACGGCTCGTCTCTCGGCTCGATTCAGACGGCCGAAAACCGCCAGGTCGTGACCATGGGCCAGATCTCGCCCTGGATGCCGAAAGCGGTAGTCGCGATCGAGGACAGGCGTTTCTACGAGCACGGCGGCGTCGACTACGTCGGCATCATCCGCGCGGCGATCGCCGACCTGCGCGCTCACAAGGCGGTTCAGGGCGCGTCGACGATCACGCAGCAGCTCGTGCGCAACCTCTACATCCCTAACCACGAGCGCACCATCGACCGGAAGCTGAAAGAGGTCTGCCTCGCGCGCAAGCTCGACACGTCCTGGTCGAAGGAGAAGATCCTGACCGCCTACATGAACCAGGTCTTCTACGGCCAAAACGCTTACGGCGTCGAGGCCGCGGCTCAGACGTACTTCTCCAAGTCCGCCCGTAAGCTGACGCTGCCCGAGGCGGCGCTTCTCGCCGGGCTTCCCCAGGCGCCGAGCGACTACGACCCGTTCGTCAACAGGGCTGCCGCCTTCGCCCGCCGCAACGAGGTGCTTAAAGCGATGCTCGCCACCGGCGACATCACGCCAGCGCAATACGCCGAGACGGTTACCCAATCGATCCGGCTCAAGCCCGGGAAGATGTACACGAGCATCAAAGAGCCCTACTTCTTCAGCTACGTAAAGGAAGAGCTGATCAAGCAGTACGGTGCGGAAACCGTGCGCACCGGCGGCCTGAAGGTTTACACGACGATCATTCCGAAGCTGCAGCGCCTGGCGCGTAAGGCGATCAAAGACACGCTCTACAACAGCAACGACCCGGCCTCCGCGGTCATCGCCATCGATCCGCGCAACGGCGCCATCAGGGCGATGACGGGCGTCATCCCGGGCCGCCCGAACAACCAGTTCAATCTCGCCGCACAAGCCAAGCGCCAGCCTGGTTCAACCTTCAAGGTCTTTGTTCTGACCTCTGCGATCGCGCAGGGTATGAACCCCTACAGCACTTACTACACCTCGGCGCCGTTCACCTATCAGCCCTCTCCGGGCAGCCCGCCTTGGCACGTGCACACCTACAGCGACACATACGCCGGCAGCATCTCGGTGGCTTCCGCGACGTTGCAGTCCGATAACACTGTCTACGCCCAGCTGATACTGGATACCGGCGTCCAGAACGTCGCCGACATGGCCGAGAAGCTCGGCGGCATCCATCTGCCGGCGGACGAGATCGTTCCCGCGATGGCGCTCGGGCCCGATGCCGTCTCACCCTTGGAGATGGCCGACGCCTACGCGACGCTCGCGGCCGGAGGCATCCATTCCGATCCGATGGCGATCACCAAGGTCGTTCTGCCCGACGGAACCGTCGACAAGAGCGCGGGATGGGGCGAGCCGAAGCGTCAGCGCGTGATTCCGGACTGGGTCGCCTACGAAGTAACCAAGATCCTCGAGCAGAACATTCTCAGCGGTACCGCCACCGGCGCCTATTTCGGCCGTGTCGCGGCGGCCAAGACCGGAACGACAGAAAACCACGATGACGGTTGGCTCTGCGGCTACACACCCCAGTTGGCGACCGCGGTCTGGATCGGATATCCGAACGCCGAGACGCCGGTGTACGTACACGGGGTTGCGATCGCGGGCGGTAACTTGCCGGCTTCGATCTGGCACGATTTCATGGCAGGCGCGCTCTGGAACGTGCCCGCGCTTGACTTCCGGCCGCCGAAGACCGCAGCGGAGTTCACGCCCTGGACGCAGGGGCGCTACGGCTATCTGGGATCGACCAGCTCGACAAGCACGACCACGACCACGACCACGACCACGACCACGACGAAGCACCCAACGATCCGTAACACGACGACGGGAGAAACGTCTCCTCCGACGATCACGCTGCCGCCGGTAACCACACCGACGTTTACGCCAACGACCACGTCGCCAACGACAACGGAGGCGACCACGAACACGGAGCCGACCACGGCGACGGTCGTTCCCTGACGCGGCCGGACAGTCTCCAAGGGCCTATCTCGCCAGATCTACGCGCTCGAAGAGGCCGCTCCACGGCGCCAGCGGCCGCCCAGACCACTCGACGCACTACGAGTGTGGTTTCACCTCTCGTCCGACCCATGGCATCCACGGCTTGACCGCCTCGGTCTCACATTCCTACCGAAATAGGCTCTACGTCAGCCGGCGGGAGCGGCGGACGGCTCTGAATCCGTCCCACTTTCGCGAGAGAAGCGTAAAGCGGCGGAGAGCCAACTGTGGAAGCGTTGCGTCCGGGCGCTCGCCGGCCGCCGGGTAAGGCGCGTAGCGACGGACGCTGAGGGCGGCAAGTTGGGCACTCGCCGCCGTAAACGCGGCCGCCACGAGCAGTAGCGGGAGTCCCAGGTAACCGACTGCGCCGAGCTCGGTGACGTACCAGAAGACGTTCAGGCCGAGGTGCAGGCGAGACGCCAGCTCGAAGAAGATGAGCAGCGGCCCGAGAAGGCCGATCAACATCACTCCGAGCGAAGCCCAGGGCCGCCAGCGTCGTAGCTGAGGCAACCAGATCCAGGCATGAAGAGGGGGCAGAAGAAACAGGACCATGTAGCGGTTGAGAAAGGCAACGGCGAGTGCGACGAACAGCAGCAACAGCAGCGCCGCCGCGTAACCGGCGAGCTCGTCTTCGGCACTCGTTTGCTGACGCGGTAGAAGCCGCTCGCGAGCTATCAACCAGGCGCCGAAGGCGAGAAGGGAAAAGAACACGAGTGCGCCGAGAGGCGGAGAAACGGAGGCTGAGATATCGGGCGAGAGTGGTCTAGCCACACCGCCGTGGAACAAGCCGAAGAAGACGAAGAGCAGGAAGAGAGAAAGCAAGACGAGCCAGAAGCCGAGCCGGCGCCCGAGACTCCGCAGAGAAGGCGCGAGCGGGATCTGACGCCGGCGGCAACGAGCGAACAGGTCGACGATCGCGACGAGCGGTGGGAGCAGCGCTGTGATCAGAATCAGTTGCAGCGCCCAACCGTGCACGAAGCGTCCACCGAGATAGACGTAGCTGGCGCTGTCGGACTGTGGTTCAGGAGCGCCCTGGTCGAGCGCGGCGATGAGCTGCTCGGTTGCGTGTCCGATCACGGACAGATGCTCGTCCGAGGTCTTCAAGTGGGCGTTCCGAGTCGTGTCGGTTAGGGGAAGCGGCGGTCGATCGCTGCTGGTCGTGAAGGTGACCGCGGGGATACCGCGAGCGACGAAAGGGGCTTGCTCGTAGAGGCTGAACGGGAACGCGAGATCGAGCAACTGGTCGACGAAGCCGGCGTGGGTGACTTCGGCTCCGGGTTGCTCGCTAAGAAGCTGGGACGCGGTGGCCACGATCACCGACGAGGGTGATCGAGGCGCGTCGCCGTTGAGAAGTATTCGAGGTGTTCCCGTCCCGGCGATCGCGTCGAGCACGATGACCGCCGCGATGTGGCTACGAGAACCGCTTTGACGGGCGAAGTGATCCGCGCCGATCGCGCCGAAGGCGCCCCCATCGGTGGAGAGAAAAACGATCGTATGTGCGGGCTGTGGCGGCTCAACGAGCTCCAAGTTGTGCTGGTACGCACGTGCCAGCTCGAGCATCGCGGCGGTTCCGGATGCGTTGTCGTCAGGGCTGCCGCCCGGCCCCTGGCCGCTGTTGTCGCGGTGAGCCAAAATGACGATCGAGGTCGGTGAGCGACCTTTAATGGTGACGCTGACGTTGGCGAGACTCTGCTTGCCGAGACCCGGGATGTTGGCCGAGAAGCGGTCGACCTTCGGAGTCAGTCCAAGTGCGGTGAATTTGCCTTCGGTCCAGGCTAATAGGTTGGCGCTGCTTGGTGCCCCGGGACTGCGATCGGGATAGCTACTCGCCAGCTCGTCCATCGTTGCCTGCGCGTCGCCTGCGCTGAACACGGAGCGGAAAACGGGAGCCGCGAGCGGCTGCTCGCGCGCGACGCTGAAGGCAGCGATGAGAAGAGGGATCGCAATAACGATCCAGGACCCGCGGTATATACGCGCGTTAACCGGTCGCTCGAGCGACCCAGGACGCGGCTTTGTCCGCAGAGGTTTGGGCCGCATGGTGGCTCTCAACGTATGGCTATAGTAGGCATCAGGCAGGCTTGAGGTATGTCTGACTCTCTCACGATCCTCCTCGTCGATGACGAGGATGCGATCCAGAAACTACTTTCCTTCCCGTTACGGCGGGACGGGTATACGGTCATCGAAGCTCGTGACGGGGAAGAGGCTCTGGCAAGGTTCGCCGAGGAGAAGGTTGACCTCGTCGTCCTCGACCTGGCACTGCCGAAGCTCGACGGACTGGAGGTCTGCAAGCGCCTGCGTGCGCACAGCACGGTGCCGATCATCATGCTGACCGCGCGCGACGAGGAGGTCGACAAGGTCGTCGGACTGGAGATCGGCGCAGACGACTACATAACGAAGCCCTTCTCGATCCGCGAGTTCCGCAGTCGTGTGCGCGCACTTCTGCGACGATCGTCGGTGGCGGTCGCTTCCGAGCCGGGCGAGGAGATCGTCGCCGGGCCGCTACGCCTCGACAGGGCTCGGCGCCGGATCGAGATAGACGGGCGATCGCCCGAGCTCACCTACGTGGAGTTCGAGCTCGCGCGTGTTCTCGCCGGGAAACCGGGGCGCGTCTTCTCGAGACAGGATCTGCTCGAGGCGGTCTGGGGTGGCTCGGATTACCGTGATCCGAGAACTATCGACGTTCATATCCGGCACCTGCGTGAAAAGCTCGAGCGAGATCCGAGCAGACCGGAATTGGTGTTGACGGTACGCGGCGTCGGCTATCGCTTCCGAGAAACATGAAGCTGAGAAGAAACGTAGGCAGTCAGCTCCTCGCCGCTCTCATCGGAGTGGTGTTGATCGCGCTCGCGACGACGTACTTGATGGTCGTACCGACGCTCGACCAGAACCTTGTCTCGAACCGGTTGAACGAGCTCGAGCACTCGGCGAACAACGTCGCAGTCGCTGTACCCAGAGTGAACTACCTGCAGTCGTACGCTATGGACAGCGCTTCGGCGTTTGACGCCCGCGTCGTCGTCTTCCAGACCCTGGGCCCGCCGCTCGAGTTGCTCGTGCAAGCCGATTCGCTGACAACGTCGCCGCCGGCGATCTCGAGAGATAGGATCGCGCTCGAAGCTGCCAAGACCGGGCGGGTGGTGCGCGGGACCGTGAATCGGGACGGTGTGCGTCGCGCGGAGGTGTCCGAGCCGGTCCCGGGAACGTCGGAGGTAGTTCTCCTCTCTGGCCCCCTGAGCAGTGTGAAGCGAACCGTCTCGAGCGTGAGACGGCAGCTACTGGTCGCCGCCTTTCCGTCCCTCGTACTCGCGCTGGCGCTCGGTTTCTTGGGAGCGCGCTGGCTTTCACGGCGAGTGAGGCGGCTCGAGCGCGCTGCCGATCGCATAGCTGCAGGGGAGTTCGAGGAACCGGTCGAAGACGGCGGTAACGACGAGATCGGCGAGCTGGCTCGCAGCTTCGAGCGCATGCGGCTCCGTCTCGCGCGACTCGAGGAGGCGCGGCGAGCGTTCATCGCCAATGCATCTCACGAGTTGAGAACACCGATTTTCGCGCTATCGGGCTCACTCGAGCTCCTGGCCGACGAAGAGATGGACGAGCAAAGCCGGGGGGAATTCATCGAGACGATGCGCGGCCAAGTGGAGCGCTTGCACAAGCTGGCGACCGCTTTGCTCGATCTGACGCGACTCGACGCGGGCCTAGATCTGACTCTCGAGGCGCTTGCGCTCACTCCTATCGCGGAGGCGCTGGAAAAGGAGTTCAGAGCGACGGCAGAGCTGTTAGGGCACCCACTTTCGGTGTCTCTGGAGGCATCGCCCGTCGCGCGGGTCGACGAGCAGAGGACGCTTCAAATCGGCCGTATCCTGCTTGAGAACGCTCTCTTGCACACGCCTCGCGGAACCGCGGTTACGGTTCGCGTGACGGAGATCGGCGAAAATGGCGTGCTCACAGTCGCGGACGAAGGTCCGGGCATACCGGCAGCCGACCAGGAGCGCGTGTTCGAGCGCTTTTTCCGGCTGGAAGGTGAGCGGTCGTCGGGAAGCGGCTTGGGGCTTGCGATAGCCCGAGAATGGGCAATGAGGATGGGTGGAATCGTGACGCTCGAATCTCGACCCGGCTCAACGAGGTTCTCGCTCGAGCTTCCGCTCGTAGGCGACAAGGCCTAGCCGGGACTCCGTTTTCACGTGGAAACGGTGTCGGGCGCAGGGAGCCGCTTGTTCTACGTTCTCGAACTACCAGAATGGCGCGAGCACGACGAGGGAATAGACTGCAGGTCTGTCGAGGGGGGGCGCTAGAGTCGTCTCAGCTCGAGATAGAGGGCGCGAGGATAGGACGATGAGCTCGGAAAGCGCAGTCATAAATCTGACGATTCCGGCGAAGGCGGAGTACATCACGCTCGGCCGTCTGGCGCTGACGGCGCTCGCCCGCGCACGAGATTTTCCGGAAGAGACCCTTGCCGATCTCAAGCTGGCTCTCACCGAGGCATGCTCCAACTCGGTTCGACACGCATACGGGCCCAGCGACGGCACCGTCGAGCTCCTCTACGAGCTCTGGCCCGACCGGATGGTTGTCGAGGTGAGCGACGAGGGGAGCGGCTTCGAACCGCCGAGCGGACTCGAAGAGCTGGGTGATCCCGGAGAAGGCGGACTCGGACTCGCGATCATCCGCGAGCTCGTCGACGATCTCGAAATCACCGAAAAGGTAGGCGGGGGATCACGTCTTCGATTCGTAAAAAAACTACGCGATTGAAAGACGCTCGCAGAAGCCGCGATAAGCGCGTATCTCGGTCGAGTCGTCCGAGAGCGATACTGCCGCTCGTCAACACCGGCCACAAGTCGCTCTCCGATTACGGGACGATCGTCTCCCGTGGGCTGATGGAAGAGATCAAGCGGCTGGCCGAGCCGATTCAGGGACTCCGCGTGTTGCACCTCTCGGCGACGGCGTTCGGCGGCGGAGTGGCCGAAATCCAGTACACGCTGATTCCGCTGATGCACGACGCCGGTCTCGACGTCGAGTGGCGCGTCATTCACGGCCAAGAGGAGTTCTTCAACGTCACCAAGACGGTTCACAACGCCCTACAGGGCGATCCCCGAGGCCTCTCGACCGAAGACCGCGCGATCTTCCGCCGCTACAACGAGCTCAACGCCGCGCAGCTCGACGACTCCGACTACGACATCATCATCATCCACGATCCCCAGCCTGTCGCGTTAATCGACCACTTCCCCTCGTCGAAGGCCAAGTGGATCTGGCGTTGTCACATCGATCTCTCGACACCGAACCCGGACGTAATCGATTTTCTGGTGCCGTCTATCTCGCGCTACGACGCGATGATCTTCCACCTGAGGCAGTACATCCCCGACCGCCCCGGTCTTCCTCCGGCATTCATCTGGCCGCCGGCGATCGATCCGCTCGCGCCGAAGAACATGGCTCTGTCGAGAGAGGATGCGGCGTACATACTCGATCAGTTCGGGATTGACGTCGAGCGCCAGCTCCTGACACAGGTCTCCCGCTTCGACCCCTGGAAGGATCCGCTCGGCGTGATCGACGCCTACCGCTTGGTCAAGGAGAAGTTCCCGGACGTGCAACTGGCGCTCGTCGGCTCGATGGCCCACGACGATCCCGAGGGCTGGGACTTCTACAACCGTACCCTCGCTTATGCGGATGGCGATCCGGACATCTTCATCCTCTCGAACCTGAACAACGTGGGCTCGGTCGAGGTCAACGCGTTCCAGGTCCACTCCGACGTCGTGATCCAGAAGTCGATCCGCGAAGGCTTCGGTCTGACCGTCTCGGAGGGGCTGTGGAAGGGTCGTCCGACCGTCGCCGGCCGCGTCGGCGGGATCGTCAGTCAGATCCGCGACCGCGAGACGGGCTGGCTGGTGGAATCGCCGGAGGAGTGCGCTCGCGCCTGCATCGAGGCGATGAGCGATCCCGCGAGAGCGAACGCCATGGCTCTCAAGGGCAAGGAAGACGTTCGCCGAAAGTTCCTGACGCCACGCCTTTTGCGTGACTGGCTGGTGCTCTTCAACCGTCAGCTCGGGAACGACACCGGCGGCGTCGACGTCGAGATGGTGGCGAGCGTCTGAGCCCGCCGAGGTGGCGGCGCTCCCTTGCGCCGAACGACGAGCGGGTAGGCTTCAAGCGCCGTGGGTAAGCGACGACCGATCATCGTCGTCTCAAACCGGGGTCCGGTCACGTATCACTACGGGTCCGGCAATACCCGTGAGGCCGCTCGTGGCGGCGGCGGTTTGGTAACCGCTCTGGCCGGCCTGGCGAGCCACCATCGCGTCACCTGGATCGCCAGCGCGATGAGCGACGCCGATCGTGAGGTCGCTCTCGAGAGCGGTTCCGCGGGCACCGAGGAGCACGCCCACACCGGGGCGAGCTACCGCCTGCGTTTCGTAGCGCACGAACCGGCGGCGTACGACTGGTACTACGACGTCGTCGCCAACCCGACGCTCTGGTTCTTACAGCACTACTTGTGGTATCTCGTCCACCAGCCCCCGCGTGGCAAAGGCCGGCTCGATCAAGCCTGGCATGAGGGGTACGTTCCGGTCAACTACGCCTTTGCAGAGGCTGTTCTCGACGAGTTGGCTCGTCAGCCGGACGCCGTCGTCTTTTTCCACGATTACCACCTCTACCTCGCGCCCCGGTTCGTCCGGAATCGGGCTCCCGAGGCCGCGCTGCTTCATTTCGTCCACATCCCCTGGGTCCAGTCGGATTACTGGCACGTTCTCCCTGCCGAGATCCGCTTCGCCATCCACGACGGCTTGCTAGCCAACGACCTCGTCAGCTTTCAAACTCCAAGGTGGCAGCGGAACTTCCTTCAGTCGGCCGAGGAGATCGTGGCTGGAAAGCGCAACTCGGACGGCTCGATCTCTTACGCGGGCAAGCGAACGCACGTCAGCGCGCGCGCGATCTCGGTCGATGTCGCCGAGTTCGAAAAGCTGCGCGAGCATCCGCGCGTTCTCGAGCATGAGCGCCTCATCCTCGAGACGAGACCGGAGTTCCTGGTCGTGCGCGTCGATCGCACCGATCCCTCGAAGAACATCGTGCGTGGGTTCGAGGCCTTCGGGCTTTTCCTCGAGACGCACCCCGAGTTGCATCGACGGGTGACGATGCTGGCGCTCCTCGATCCGTCGCGCCAGAACATCCCCGAGTACGCGGAGTATCTGGGTGCGATCGAGCGCGAGGCGCGATCCGTCAACGAGCGTTTCGGGCGTCCTGACTGGGCCCCGATCGATCTTCAGATCCACGACGACTTCCATCAGTCGGTGGCTGCCTACAAGCAGTACGACGTCCTGTTCGTGAACGCGGTCTACGACGGCCTCAACCTCGTCGCCAAGGAGGCTCCGCTTGTGAACAGTCGCGACGGGGTGCTGGTCCTCTCGGAGAACACCGGCGCGTATGAGGAGCTCGGTCCCTACTCGGTGGTGGTCAACCCGTTCGACGTCCGCGGGCAAGCCGATGCGATCTTCGAAGCGCTGACGATGCCCGCCGACGATCGCCGGCGCCGGATCGACGGGATCCGTACGCGGGTGCGCGAGCACGATCTCCGTTGGTGGATTGGAGCCCAACTGGCCGATCTCGACAGCTGCACGAGCCGAGCCGCCCGGCGCCCGGCGCGTCTGTCTCCGGTCGCCAGACTACGCAAGAAGGCATGACGCCAACCGAAGAGCCCTCAAGGGCGCCGGTCATCTGGCGTCTGAGCTCGCTCGTGAAGATCGAGCACACTCTCTTCGCGCTTCCGTTCGCCTATGTGGGCGCCCTGCTCGTCCGCCGCTCGGCGGGGGCGCTACCAAGCTGGCTAGAGATGCTCTGGATCACGCTGGCGATGGTGAGCGCGCGCTCTCTGGCAATGGGGATCAACCGGCTAGTCGACCGCGAGATCGATGCTCGCAATCCTCGAACGGCAGGTCGTGAGCTTCCGAGCGGCAGGCTCAGCTCGTCCCAGGTAGCCGTCTTCTGCCTCGCCTCTCTCGCCCTACTCGTGCTCGCCGCCTTCCGGCTCGCGCCCGCGGTTCACTACCTCTGGCCGATACCGGTGCTGGCCTTCGTCGTCTATCCCTACCTGAAGCGGGTGACCTGGCTCTGCCATCTCTGGCTGGGGGCGACCATTGGTCTGGCTCCGCTCGGGGCCTGGCTGGCACTGGGTGGTCCGATTGCGACGGCGCCGTTCGCGCTCTGGGTCGCCGTCGCCTGCTGGATCGCGAGCTTCGACCTCTTCTACTCGCTCTTCGATCTCGAGATCGATCGCGCCCAGGGGCTGCATTCTTTCGCGGCGCGCTTCGGGATTGCCGGTGTTTTTCGCGGCGCCCGCTTACTGCACCTGATCACCGTGATCGCTCTCGCTCTCGCTGGGTACTCGGGCCATGCCGGGAGTCTCTGGGGACTCGGGGTCGTGGCTGTAGCGGCGCTCTTGACCTACGAGCACTTGATCGTCTCACCGCGCGATCTGCGGCGTCTGAACGCCGCCTTCTTCACGGTCAACGGCGTAATCGCAGTCGTCTTCCTGGGCTTCGTTTTGGCCGATGCACTCGTTTGAGCCTAGAGCCCATTCCGCCGAGCCTGCACACCCGAGGCGGCCAATCCCTGGTCGCGGATCCCCGACGGAGCGGACTCCCGGACCTCGCGTGTTTCTCTATCCTGGCCCCGTGAGCCATCGCCGCCACAAGGGCAGAAGCGGTTAGTGAACGAGACAGCCAGATCGCTGCTGGGACGGCCGCTGCCGGTTCAGGCGCCGACGGCGTTCGTACGGATTCGCACGCACCGTCGCAGCCGCTGCCTCGAGTGCAGCGCAAGGGGCTTCCGCTGCCGTCCTCGGCGGCGCCTTTCCCGTCTGTAGCTGAGTGCTCGCCGGAGCGCCGGATGAAGCGACCGTGACAGGGCGTTGGCAATCGGCGACGAAGCGGCGAGAATGGGAGACCTCATGCGCTTTCGCTTCATTACCTTTTTGACCGACTTCGGTCTCCAGGATGACTTCGTGGGTACCTGCCATGGAGTGATCAAGCGGATTGCTCCCGACGTCGAGGTCATCGACATCACGCACGGCATCGAGCCACGGCGCCTTCTACAGGGAGCGCTGACGCTCGCCGACACGATTCCGTACATGCCGGTGGGAGTCCATCTCGCCGTTGTCGATCCGGGAGTCGGCACCGATCGCCGCGCCGTGGCGCTCGAGGACGAGAGTGGGCGCGTCTACGTGGGTCCCGACAACGGGCTTCTGCTTCCGGTCGCCGAGCGGATGGGCGGGATCGCGCGGGTCCATCAGATCACCAATCGCAAGTACTCGCTGGAGGATGTCTCACCAACCTTCCATGGCCGCGACGTCTTCTCGCCGGCGGCGGCTCATCTGGCGCTGGGCGTGCCACTCGAGGAGATGGGGCCGAAGATCGAGGTGTCGGAGCTGATCCGGCTGGACATTCCGAGACCGGAAGCACGCAGAGGACGGATCAAAGCGGCAATCGTCGACACCGATCGCTTCGGGAACATGCAGCTCAATCTTCTCCACGAACACCTTGAGGCCATGGGCCTCGCCGTCGGAACGCAGATCGAGCTCGAGCACGAGGGCGAGCGTTACTACGCGATCACGGCTCGCACCTTCTCCGATGCCCGGCCGGGCGACATCATGCTCTACGAGGACTCCTTCCAGAACATCGCCGTTGCCATCTCCGGTGGCGACGCAGCGAACATGTTCGGCGCGAAGCCGGGCGACAAGATCATCATCCGCCTGCGCGAAAGCTGAGATCGCGCAGTGATCGCACTCGAGCTTCAGGTACTCGCCGGCTCCTACGCGGTAAGCCGGCTCTCTCCCGACGCGCCGGTCCCGGAATGGGCGCAGGGAGAGCTCGTGGCGCTGACGCGGACGCCGGATGAGCTCTCGGTTGTCTCGGCGGTCGAATCGGTGCCGGCATCGGTCGAGAGCGAGCGAAGCTGGCGCGCTCTGCGCGTGGCGGGGCCGCTCGACTTCTCGCTGGTTGGAATCCTCGCGGCACTGAGTGGAGTTCTGGCGCGGGCGGAGATCCCGATCTTCGCGCTCTCGACCTTCGACACCGATTACCTTCTCGTCGGCGATCGAGATCTGGAACGAGCAGTGCGCGCGCTCGAGTCGGCGGGCCATCGCGTTGTGCCGGAGGAATGTGTTTCGGCCGCCACCGCCGGGCAACGATGAGCGGCTCGGTACGATTGTTTGGATGGCTCTGAAGCAATCGACAGCGAGGTTCGACGCCGCGCGTATCCGCGCCGACTTCCCGATCTTCGATCAACTCGTCGG
>PMZQ01000102.1 GCA_003170155.1 Actinomycetota bacterium
TTCGCTCGTAGCAAACAGGAACTGGAGGCGGAGGACGAAGGCCTGATCGGCTTTCTGTTGCGAAACAGGCACGGAACTCCCTTCGAGCACAACGCCTTCCGCTTCCACGTGCGCTGCCCGATCTTCGTCATGCGCGAGTGGATCAGGCACCGCTGGTCGTCGTTCAACGAGTTCAGCATGCGCTATTCGCGTGCCAGCGACGAGTTCTATCTCCCGGCCGCCGAAGATGTGCGCCGACAGGTCGGAAAGCCCGGCGCCTACTCCTTCGACTCGGTCGAGCCCGGGCTGGCCGAAAGTGCCCGCAGGGAGATCGAGACCGTCTGCGAGAACGCGTACGCCGCCTATCACCGCCTGGTCGAAGCGGGCGTGGCGCGCGAGTTGGCGCGAACGGTTCTACCGGTCGCCGCCTACACCGAGTTCTTCTGGACGGTCAACGCCCGCTCGCTGATGAACTTCCTCTCGTTGCGAAACGCCGAGACCGCGCAACGCGAGATCTGCCGCTACGCCGAGGTGATCGAGAGCCTGTTCGCCGAGCGAATGCCGATCACGCACGCCGCCTTTCTCGCGGCCGGCCGAACTCCACCCTAGAGCCCATCTCGCCAGGCCTCGAAATCCCTGCCGGCATGAGCCCTTATCGCCGAGGCGAGCGAAGCAGGATCTTCCCGAACTGAGCCGCCGTTTTTGGGGCGATCGTGATGAGCCAGTCGTTCGGTGCGGCAGGCAGGTTGGGGCAACTGAGGTGAATCTGCGTCGTGCCCTTGCCGACGCCGAAATAGCCGCAATGCTCTGGAGACGCGCCGTTGCGAATCACAGAGAGGACGTAGGTTGCGCCAGCCGGAAGTATTCGCAGCCCGCGCACCGTGACGAGAAGCCGCGTGTTTCCGCTGCGGTCGATCGCGCCTCCCTGCACGCTGGCGACGGCGAGTGGAGCAGCGCTGGTTCCGCGCAGCGGTGAGTACCAATCGGTGCGGAAGGTGTCGTCGCGTACCCCGACGCCGTACCCGACGAAAAAGATCGCAATGCCAACGAGCACGAGCGCGAGTAGTACCAGCTCGCCTCGCCAGCCACTGAGCCAGCGCGGAACCACGCCCGTCGCCTGCGAAGTCGCCGATTCCGTTCGTTCGGACGCGATCGAGGCGCGCTTCGCAACCGGCGTTTTTCTCGGCTGACGATCAGGCACAGCCGGATTCATAGCATTCGCGCCCTACCGTTCGTAGGGTCGGGCGCGGCGCTATGCTGCGCGCTGGCCGGGAGCGGCGCGCCTCCCCTGGAAGGACTCGAGTCCGGTCGCTGGAGATGACTACCCTCGTGATTGATAGGGATACGTGAGCGTCGCCGTTCTACTCGTCGCCGCCGGCTATCTCGCGGGCAGCATGCCCTTCGGTTACTGGATCGTGCGCTTGCGGCGCGGCGAGGACATCCGGCTGCATGGCTCGGGCAACACCGGCGGCACCAACGTCTGGCGGACATTCGGCGCGCGCCTCGGTGCTCCGGTCATCCTTCTCGATCTTCTCAAGGGTCTAATTCCCGCTCTGATCGCGTCCTTGACGCAGGGTGCGCTCATCGCCGTTCTAGCCGGCGCAGCGGCGATGCTCGGACACTGGCGGCCGCTCTTTTTACGCTTCCGTCGCGGCGGCAAGATGGTCGCCACCTGTGGTGGGGCCGTGATAGGCATCGCGCCGCTGGTGGCCGCAGTCGGAATCGTGGTCTGGGCGGTCGTGTTTGTCACCGGACGTTACGCCTCGCTCGCCTCGATCCTCGCCGCAGCATCACTCGCTCCCGCAGCGATCCTCCTCGGACAGCCGCTGCTCGTGATCATCTTCATGGGCGCGGCTGCCCTGGCCATCATCTGGCTTCATCGCACCAACATCGGTCGTCTCGCACGTGGCCAGGAGCATCGCTTCCGGCTCTGGCGCAGGTTCGGGCGGATGTCTACGGGCCAGGTCTAGGAGAGAACTTCTCCGGCCCGGCTGCGAGCCGCCCGTCTAGGGAATCGAGATCAGCTTGTCCAGCTTGTGGTCGTAGGTACGGGCGACGTCTTTGCCGGCGCCCCCGTCGATGATGTCGGCCCAACTGTCGCCGGCGAAGAAGATGTCGTTGCCGGCGCCTCCGAGAAGTTTGTCTCGACCGGGGCCGCCTTTCAGCGTGTCGTTGCCGGGGCCGCCGCTCAGTAGATCGTTCCCGCTTCCACCGCTCAGCACGTTCGCGGCGGCCGAGCCGGTGAGCGTGTCCTTGCCCGATCCACCGATCAGGTTCTCGACGTCGCGCTTGACGTTGTCGGCTTCTCCCGCCGCACCGTCGTTTGCGACTCCGTCGATGGTCACCTTGAGTGCGCGCTTCCGGTTCGCGTACGAGACCGTGTCGATGCCGGGTCCGCCCTGGAAGACATCCGATCCGTTCGACGTACTGCCCTCGACGAAGGTGTCGTTACCGGTACCGCCGCTCTCGGTGTCGTTACCGGTACCGCCGTCCAGCGTGTCGTTCCCGCCCAGGCCGTCCAGGAGGTCATTACCCGCATTGCCTCTGAGCGTGTTCTTCGCCGCCGAGCCGACGAGCTTGTCGTCGCCGGCGCCGCCGTTGATGCATTCGACGTCGCCGTGCACGTTGTCGAGCTCGCTTTTTGCGCCATCGTTGGCCTTGCCGTCGATGGTCACCTCCACCGAGATTGTGCGCGCGGCGTAGGAGACCGTGTCGATCCCGGCCCCGCCAGAGAAGACATCGGCTCCATTGGCGATCGCTCCCTCGACGAAGAGGTCGTTCCCTGCGCCGCCGTTCTCGCTGTCGTTCCCTGCGCCGCCGTCGAGGATGTCGTTGCCGTCGCCGCCGGTCAGCGTGTCGTTCCCGCCGTTGCCGCGCAGGATGTTACTTGCCTCGGAGCCGGTGAGGATGTCGTCTCCGGAGCCGCCGAGAGCGTTCTCGACGTCGCTCGAGACCTGGTCGCCCTCGCTGGCTGCGCCGGAGTCCTTCTTGCCGTCCAGCGTCACTTTGACCGGGTTGGTGCGCTCGGCGTAGGAGATCGTGTCCAGGCCGGGCCCGCCCACGAACACGTCGGCACCGTTTACGGCAGCGTCCTCCAGGAAGGTGTCGTCGCCGGTGTCGCCGTTCTCGATGTCGTTTCCGAGTCCGCCGCGAAGGGTGTCCATGCCGCCGCCGCCGTTGAGAGTGTCGTTGCCCGGGCCGCCGGAGAGCGCGTTACCGAACGACGACCCGGTGATGGTGTCATTCCCCGAGCCTCCGACGACGTCCTCGACATCGCTGTGCACGTTGTCCGCCTCGCCGCTCTCGCCATCGTTGGCGGTGTCGTCGATCGTCACGGTCACCGGGTTCGTCCGGAGCGCATAGCTGACGGTGTCCTCGCCGTCGCCACCGATGAACACGTCGGAGCCGTTCGGGCTCGAGTCCTCGCTGAAGATGTCGTTGCCGGGTCCGCCCGAGAGCGTGTCGTTGCCGAGCCCACCCGAGAGCGCATCGTCACCGGGCCCGCCGTCGAGTGCGTTTGCACCGGAGGAGCCGATCAGGGTGTCGGCGCCGGCGCCGCCCGTGGCGTTCTCGATATCGCCGGAGACGTTGTCTCCCTCGCTCGCCTCTCCGTCGTTGGCCGTTCCATCGAGTGTCACGGAGACGGAATTGGTGCGCTCGGAATAGGAGACGGTGTCGCTTCCTGCGCCGCCTGAAAAGACGTCGGCTCCGTTTGCGGCAGAGCCTTCGTTGAAGGTGTCGTCACCGTCTCCACCCGAGAGCGTGTCGTTGCCCGCGCCGCCCGAGAGCGTGTCGTTTCCGGCACCTCCGTCGATCGTCTCGTCGCCCGATCCACCGTTGACCGTGTCGTTGCCGTCGCCCCCGATGAGCGTGCCCGGACCGGCGCCGCCGGTCACCGTGTCGTTCCCTGCGCCTCCGTCGAGCCTGATCGCCGCAGGCCATGCACTCCCCGTGCCGAGGTCTCCGGCTGCCGAGATATTGTCGTCGCCGCCACCGCCGAGAACGCTGAAGAGCGCCAGGTTCTGGCTCGGAGTGCTGAAGAAGAGATCGGCGTCATCGTCGCCGTTCAGGTTCACGCCGTTCGTGCCGACGCGAATGTTGTCGGCGCCGGCTCCGCCCGCGATGATCACGCTGTCGAGCGAGGGATCGGGACCGAGGGCGGAGATGATCTCGATCTCGGAAGTGCCCGTGCTCTCGCTGGTTGCGCCGGGCGCGAACTGGCCACCCGAGAGGTCGATCGTAAGCGAGCGGTGGCCGAAGCCGCCGGCGACAAAGATCGTGTCGGTGTTGTTCACCGTCGCCGCGCCGCAGTTGCCGCCGTTGACGCCGATCGCATCTCCGTTTCGAATCAGCGTGGCGCTGTCGTTGTCGGCCGTGAGCGAGATGGAGACTCCGTGGAAGGCCGCGTCATAACCGCAGCTGACGAGAGCCTGCGCGCTCGCCGCTTGCCAGAGAAAGGCCGAAGTGGTGGTGGCGAGGAGGAAGAAAAGACGGAACCGACGGGTGACGAGGCGCACAGCGATTGCTCCTTGGTTAGCTCGCGCGGAGCCTATCGAAGCGTGCTGCTAGCAGTGACGGTCAGATGACCGGCGCAGGAAATGCCGAGCAAGCCAAACTCTGGGCTATCAGCTTGCGGCTTCGCCTTCGTCCTCGGCCTCGAGAACGGCCTCGAGAACCGGTTCGGCGGAAGGCGTCTCGGTCTCCGCCTCGGTGGCGTCCTGCGGCTCTTGCTCGATGCCCTGCTGCTCGGTCGGCTCTTGCTCCGGCGGAAGCTCGCCGCCCTCGGGAACTACCAGCGTCTTCACTTCGACGCTCACGTTCTCGAAGATCTGGATCGGCACCAGGAAGCTGCCGATTCGTTTGAGCGCATCGGAGAGCTCGATCTTGCGCCGGTCGATGCGAATCTTGCGCACGCGCCAGATCTCGTCGGCGATGTCGCTGGGGGTGACCGAGCCGAAGAGCACGCCGGTCGGGCCGGCCTTCATCTCGAAACGGAGAACTGTCTTGCGCAGCGTCTCGGCGATCGTCTCGGCTTGCTCGCTGCTACGTGCTTCTTGGAGCGTTCGCCGGGAGTCACGCTTACGCAACTCCTCGACCTTGGCCGTCGTGGCCACCTCGGCCAACTTGCGCGGGACCAAGAAGTTACGCGCATAACCGCGCGCCACCGAGACCACGTCTCCACGCAGCCCGAGGTTCTCGACGTCCTGAAGGAGGATGACGTTCATCGCCTCGCCTAGTCCGAAACGTAGGGGAGAAGGGCCATCTCGCGCGCCCGCTTGATCGCGACCGCGAGCTGTCGCTGGTGGCGGCGGCAGACGCCGGTGATCCGCCGCGCCCGGATCTTGCCGCGCTCGGACATGTAGCGGCGCAGTCCGCCTGTGTTCTTCCAATCGATCTCCTCGATGTGGTCCTTGCAGAAGTTGCACCCTCTGCGGCGGACGGGCATCGAGCTGGCGCTCATGCGCTTGCGCTTCTTGTCCTGCTGAGCCAAGGTCTCGTCTCTCCTTCTAGAACGGAATGTCGTCGTCGGCCGGACCGAAGTCGGCGTTGGCGGGTGCCGCGCCCTGGGGGACGAAGCTCGAGCTCTCGCCGCCCTCGCGGCTACCGAGGAACTGGACGTTGTCGGCGATGATCTCGACGGCCTGGCGCTTGGTCCCGTCCTGGGCATCCCACTCGCGCCAGTCGAGCCTGCCGTCGATTGCCACCGGGCGGCCCTTGGCGAGGAACTGCGCACAGCTCTCGCCCTGGTTGCCCCAGACGGTGACGTCGAAATAGTTGGGCTTGTCTCCCCACTCGCCTGTCGCCTGGTCTTTCTGGCGAGTGTTGACCGCGATGCGCAGCTTGCATACAGCCGTACCGCCGGCTGTGTGCCGGAGCTCGGGATCGCGGGTCAGGTTGCCGACGAGGACGACGCGGTTGACATTGGCCATGGCTTCTCCTCTCTGAGCGAACGTGAGTTCGCCGGAGACTACTCGTCCTCCTGGACGGAATCGATCTCGGCCGTCTCGGCGCTCGTCGGCGCAGAGGCAGGCGCAGGTGCGGGAGAAACGGTGCTCGAACCCTTGACGCGGCGCACGGCCAGATGACGGAGTACGGCGTCGTCGATCTTGAGTAGGCGCGAGACCTCGCTCAGAACCTCAGCCGAGGCCGCAAAGGTAACGAGGTGGTAGATGCCCTCGCTCTTGTGCTTGATCTCGTAGGCGAGCCTTCGCCGACCCCAGGGCGCGTGCGTCTCCCAGACGCCGCCGCCTTCGACGACCTCCTTGCGAATGCGGTCGACAACCTCTTGCTGGCGATCTTCCGCCAGCTCGGAGTCGAGCATGATCAGGACCTCATAATCGGTCACGGGCTCCCGTATCTCCTTCCTTCGGTCTTGTTCGGCCTCGCCAAATACCGTCGCGCGGGACTCGCGTCGAATGGCGGGGCAGGAAGCGGCGATGAGTGTAGCATCGCTGCATGCTCTGGGCCGCCGGTGTACTGGTTCGCCGATCGGAGGCGGTCTGGAGATTTCTGTTCCGCCGCCGCTCGCCGGCCCCCGGCGATCCGGCCGAGGAGCTACGCCGCAAGCTCGCCGAGGTGCGCGGTTCCGAGAACGAGCCCGAGTTGGCCGAGCAGGAGGCGGTGTCGCCGCTCGCCGAGGAAGCTCCAGAGCCCGAGCCACCGCTCGCCGCGGCCGACGATCTGGAGCCGGCCGCAGACGATCTCGAGAGCCTGAGGCACAGCGTGCACGCACGCGCCCGGGCGCTGGCCGAGGAAATGCGTGGCGCGAGCGAAGACGAGTAAGGGCCTATCTTCCGCGAGCGGCATGCCGGCGCTCCTTAGGAACTCGTAATTCAGCGCGGGCGCGGTGTGAACCGGGCGCGGTGTGGAAATATCGCTTAGGCAGAGGAGCAAACTCGCGGGCCGGAAACCCGCTGGCAAGCAAAACCGAGGAGAGCTTCGAGGAAATGCATCACAACTTCACGATCGGTCGAATTGCCGGTATTCGCATCTCCTTCAACTGGAGCTGGTTGATCGTCTTCGCTCTGATCGTCTGGTCGCTGGAGTCCAACGTCTTCCCGGCCCAAGACCCCGGCCTCTCGACGAGCACCTACGTGATCATGGCCTTGATCGCCGCGATTGTCTTCTTCGCCTCGATCCTGCTGCACGAGCTCGGGCACTCGATCGTCGCCCGCCGCAACGGGATGGAGATCGAGGGGATCACGCTCTGGCTCTTCGGCGGCGTCGCCCAGTTCAAGGATAGTTTCAAGAGCCCGGGCGCGGAGTTTCGCATCGGCACCGCCGGGCCGGCGGTCTCGTTTGTGCTTGGAGGCGCCTTCGTCGGGCTCGCGTTTCTTCCGATCGGCTCGACGCCGGTGACCGGCACGCTCTTCTGGCTCGGCTATATCAACCTGTTTCTGCTCGTGTTCAACCTTCTGCCCGCGCTTCCCCTCGATGGTGGTCGCGTGCTCCGGTCCGCGCTCTGGAAGGCCAAGGGCGACTTCGCCTGGGCGACGCGAATTTCAGCGAGCTTCGGGCGTGGATTCGGTTATCTGATGATCGGCGGCGGCGTTGTGCTGTTCATCACCTACGGATCCGTGAGCGGTATCTGGCTGGCTTTGATCGGCTGGTTCCTGCTGGGCGCGGCCGGTAACGAGACGCGGTTCCTGCGAGCGCGCGAGGCACTTGAGGGCCTGTGCGTGCGCGATGTGATGACGCGTGAGCCGGTGACCGCTCCCGCGGACGAGACGCTGGGCGAGTTCATAGACACGCTCGCGGGCTGGGCTCGGCACAGCGCCTATCCGGTCGTCTCGAACGGCGATGTTCTCGGTCTGCTTCCCTTCCGCACGATCGCTCATCATCCGCGCAGCGAGTGGGAAGCGCGGCTCGTTCGCGACAGCATGCTGACGAAGGACCAGGTTCCCGTGCTCGACTCCGAGGACAGCGCGGAGGAAGCCCTCAACGAATTGATGGGAGGCGAGATCCACTGCGGGCTCGTTCTCCACGACGGCGAGCTTGTCGGCTTTCTCTCCTTCTCCGACCTGGCTCGCGTCCTCTCACAGAGAGACTCGTTCAGGCGCTAGGAGCCGATCTCGCTAGGTCTTTTCCGCGCCGGTCGCGCTCTCGCCGCCCTGTAGATCCTGGTGCCGGAGCACGATACGGGCGGCCTCGGCCGGGTCGTTCGTGAGCGAGAGCAGATCGAGATCGCTGGCCGAGATCATTCCCTGGCCGAGCATCTTGTCGCGGACCCAGCCCAACATCTCCTCCCAGTAGTCGCTACCCATCAACACGACCGGGAAGTGGAAGACCTTGCCGACCTGGATCAGGGTCAGCGACTCGAACAGCTCGTCCATGGTGCCGAAGCCGCCCGGGAAGATGATGAAGCCCTCGGCCGCCTTCACGAACATCGTCTTGCGAGCGTAGAAGTGGTCGAAGGTGAGGAGCAGGTCGATATAGGGGTTTGCCACCTGCTCATGCGGGAGGCGGATGTTGAAGCCGACCGACAGTCCGTTCGCCTCCTGGGCACCGCGGTTGGCGGCCGCCATGATCCCCGGCCCGCCGCCGGTCACGACCGCCCAGCCGGCGCGCGCGAACTCACGTCCGACCTCGCGCGCCAGGTTGTAGAAGGGCTGGCCCTCGGTCGCCCGCGCCGAACCGAAGATCGAGACCGCCGGCTTGTCAATCTTGTCGACGGCCTCGAAGCCGCGCCGGAACTCGGCGGCGATCATCTGCACGTGACCTTCGAGCTCGCCGCCGTCGCTCGAGAGGATCTCGCGATCTTCGAGTCGTCTCTTGGGCACCGGCATCAGAAGTGGCGGACGACGTGGGTCTGGGCCATGGCGATGGTGAGCAGTATGGCGAGCCCGAAGTAGTTGACGGCGACCGCGAAACGTTGCGAGGCGCTGACCTTGTAGTACTCGCGCTCGCGGTACTCGTGACGCATGTTCCAACGGTGGTAGAGGTCTAGCGCGGCTATCACCAGAATGATCAGGAGAATCGGGTTCGGCGTCACGATGACCAGCGCGACCAGCGCCGCGAGGCCGACGACCCAGATCGCCGGGTGCAGAGCGGCGGCGATCCGTCCACCGTCAAGCGGTACCACCGGAAGCAAGTTGAAGAGATTGATGAAGAAGCCGAAGTAGGCGATCGCGAGCAGTAGGTTCGAGTGATAGATGCCGGAGAGCGCCCAGCAGAAAGCCGCTCCGAGCGAGCCCAGGAGCGGACCCGCGAGCGCCAGGCGGGCCTCTTTCCAGGCGTTGTGCGGCATCTCGCGCATGACGATGGCTGCGCCCAGGAAGGGAACGAATACCGGTGCGCTGACGGGTAGACCCTGTCGCCGGGCCTCGAGCACGTGACCGCACTCGTGCACGAACAGCAGGAGTACGAAGCCGACGGCGAAGCGCCAGCCCCAGAGCATCGTGTAGGCGCCGATCGAGACGACCATGGTGGCGGCGGTCGCGAACAGTTTGAGCTTGAAGACGATCAGGATTGCCGCCTTGAACTTGAGCAGCAGGGCGCCGAGAGCGACGAAAGGCGCCGCGAGCTTCCTGAAGAAGCTACGGAGGGCTCCTTCTGGATGGATCGGGTCGTATTCGCGTTCGGGCTCGATCTCGGGTGCGTACTCGACCGGGGAGTAGCCGACCGTCTCGAAGCGAGGCGGCTGCTCGCTCTCGGGCTCTTGCCACTTTCGGTATGCGTCGCTCGATCTCATCTCGTTTTTTCTGCCGCGCCGCTACGCGTCTCTCCCGCGAGGGATGCGATGCTCACGTTATCGGCTGGAGCCTTCTTCCGGCCGAGCCGTAGGCCGTCGTACGCAACGAGCTTCGAGAGCAACTTCGAAGAGTGCTGATGCTGCTGCCCGCCCCTCGCCGTCGTCGGACGCGTACGATTCTGGCTGTGGCGCCGGCAGACGGATCGCGCAAGACCGAGGCGGGGGTCGAGATCAAGCCCGTCTATACGAACGAGGACATAGCCGGGCTCGAGCCCGAGTCGCCGGGCGCCTATCCCTTCACGCGCGGTCCCTACGCAACCATGTACCGGGGCCGCCCCTGGACGATTCGCCAGTATGCGGGCTTCGGCTCGGCCGAGGAGACGAACGCGCGCTTCCGTTACCTGCTCGAGAAGGGTCAGACGGGACTCTCGGTCGCCTTCGATCTGCCCACTCAGCTCGGTTACGACTCCGACCATCCGCTCGCCGAGGGCGAGGTCGGGCGCACCGGCGTTGCGATCGACTCGCTCGTCGATCTGGAGCTGCTCTTCTCGGAGATACCGCTCGACCAGGTCTCGACCTCGATGACCATCAACGCGCCGGCGGCTCTGCTCCTCCTCCTCTACGAGCTGGTGGCCGAGAATCAGGGCGTGGCGCCCGAGAAACTGCGCGGCACCGTCCAGAACGACATCCTCAAGGAGTACGTCGCGCGCGGAAACTACATCTTCCCGCCCCGCCCTTCGATGCGGATCACGACCGATCTGTTCGCCTACTGCGAAGGACGGTTGCCCGGCTTCAACACGATCTCGATCTCGGGCTATCACATCCGCGAGGCCGGCTCCAACGCCGTCCAGGAACTCGCCTTCACGCTCGCGAACGGGATCGCCTACTGCCAGGCGGCGGTCGAGGCGAGGCTCTCGCCTGACCGCTTCGGCGAGCGCCTCTCCTTCTTCTTCAACGCTCACAACGACTTCTTCCAGGAGGTGGCCAAGTTCCGGGCGGCGCGGCGCCTCTGGGCGAAGATCATGCGTGACCGCTTCGGCGCCACCAACCCGAAGGCGCAGATGCTCCGCTTCCACGCCCAGACCGGCGGCTCGACCCTGACCGCCCAGCAGCCCGAGAACAATGTGGTGCGCGTCGCCTTACAGGCCTTCTCGGCCGCCTGCGGTGGTGCTCAGTCGCTGCACACCAACTCCTATGACGAGGCGCTGGCACTCCCGACCGAACGCTCGGTGCGAATAGCACTCAGGACGCAGCAGATCCTCGCCAATGAGGTGGGCTGCACCGACAGCGCCGACCCCTTCGGCGGCTCCTACTTCATCGAGTCGCTCACCACCGAGCTGGAGAGTCGCGCGACGGAGCTGATCGAGCGCATCGAAGCGCTTGGCGGCGCCGTGGCGGCGATCGAGCAGGGCTTCGTCCAGGCCGAGATCGAGGAGGCGTCCTACCGTCACCAGCGCGAGGTCGAATCGGGCGAGCGCGTGATCGTCGGCGTCAACCGCTTTCAGGAGGAGGCCGACGCCGAGGCGGTCGATCTGCACCGGATCGATCCGCAGATAGAGCTGCGCCAGCGCGAGCGCACCGCCAAGGTGCGAAGCGAGCGCGACGGAACGTCCGTGGAGAAGGCGCTCGAAGCGGTTCGCAACACGGCACGCGGAAGTGAGAACCTGCTCCCGGCGATGCGTGAGGCGCTCGCTCTTCGCGCCACGATCGGCGAGGTCTGCACGGTGCTGCGCGAGGAGTTCGGCACTTTCGATCGCGCCTAGGCACGATCGGAGAGCTCCCCGAGACGGTCTGGGCCCGGCGAAGGCAACTCCGGTGTTTTCGATGCCGAGGATAGGCCGACGCTCAGCTCTCGCTTCTCGAGCGAGCCAATCTCCGCCTCCCGACTCACCGGATAGTCGGTATTCGAGCGACAAAGCGGTCGAGCGCGGAGGATGCCCATCCCACCACCCGCTGCGATCGTAACGCCGAACCTCGCACCTTTTTGTAACTCGTCTCAAAACGAAGCACTCCATCGCCTGGCCGCGCTCGGCAAGCGCGATTCGTTGTCCTCGGCCTCGCCCGTAGCCGCCGGCTACGAACGAGGCACTGCGTCCTAGCCTCGCACTCACCGATCGCACCCAGTCGACGGGTCTTCATTCTGAGACGAGTTCCTGTCACGCGACAGCGCCGAAACCGTCAGTCTTCATCCCCAAGATGCGCATCCTGCTCGTCTCGCAGATGTATCCGGGGCCGAACGATCCCGATCTCGGAGTCTTCGTCGCCCAGCTCGAGCACGAGCTCGCCGCGCGCGGGCACGAGCTCGAGCGAGCGGTGCTCGACCGGCGCTCGGGCGGCAAGCGGCGTTTCCTCTCCCTTGCACGGGAGACATGGAAGAAAGCGCGTAGCTTCCAGCCCGAGGTCGTCTACGCGCACTTCCTCGTTCCCTCCGGGTTGATCGGGGCGCTCTGCTCGAAGGCGCCGCTCGTGGTCACGGCGCACGGTCAGGACGTGCGCAACATCGGCGCCGTTCCGGGCCTGCGCACCCTGACCGCGCGCACACTGAAGCGGGCGAACGAGATCATCGCCGTCTCGAGCTTCCTCGCCCGCGAGCTGGAGACGAAGCTGCCGCAGGTGCGCGGTAAGACCACGGTGATCGACTGCGGCGTCGACCTCGAGCAGTTTCAGCCGAGCGACCAGGCCGAAGCTCGGAGCGAGCTCGATTGGGCCGGAGAAGGGCCGCTCTTTCTCTGCGTCGGCTCGCTGACGGAGCGTAAGAACGTGATCCGGCTGGCGCGTGCCTTCGAGCGTCTCGGGAAGGGCTCGCTCGTCTTCCTCGGCGACGGGCCGCTGCGCGGCGAGTTGGAAGGTGTTGCGGGTGTTAGCTTGCTGGGCTGCGTTCCGCACCAGCGAGTGCCGCGCTGGCTCGCCGCCTGCGACGTCCTCTGCCAGCCCAGCCTAATCGAGCCCTTCGGCCAGGCACTACTCGAGGCGATGGCCTGCGGCCGGGCAGTGGTGGCCACGCGCATCGGCGGCCCGCCCGAGTTCGTTTCGCCCGGAGCCGGCGTTCTCGTCGATCCCGTGGACGATGAGGCACTCGTGCGAGCGCTGGAGAGTGCCGTCATCCTGCCTTGCCCGAACGAAGCCGGGCGTGCGGCGGCAGCCGAGCACAGCGTCCAGCTGCAGGCGGAGCGGATCGAGCGGGTGCTGGAGCGGGCGGTCGCCCGCGGCACCGTGGGCTAGACCGGCGCTGCTATCCTCGGCACGCTTATGCTCCCCGCGCTCGCAGGCTTCCACATCCTCGTCTCGATCGGACTGGTCGTTCTCATCCTCATGCACTCCGGGAGCTCTGGCGGTCTCGGCGGTCTCGGTTTCACACCAACCTCGCGCGGCGGCACCCACATCGTCGAACGCAACCTGACCCGGCTGACGATCGCCGTCGCTTTCGTCTGGTTCCTCGATACCGTCGCGCTCTTCCGGCTTCTCAAGTAGCCGGACGGCTCGCCGAAAGCCGGTACAATCCGGGCCCACGCGCTGGTGGCGGAATTGGTAGACGCGCAAGGTTGAGGGCCTTGTGGCCCGAATGGGCCGTGGAGGTTCAAGTCCTCTCCAGCGCACTGAAGCCGGCGCAAGGTCTCCATGCGAGGCTTTGCGCCGGCCGGATCTTCGGGGGGCGAGGGTGAGATGAGGCCCGACTCGCTCGCTGATGTTGACTGCGTCCGAAAGGAGCGCTAGCCTCCATGGCGAACAGATGTTCGGATTCGTCAACCGGGCAAGGAGGATCGCTTGCTAACGCCGCGGCAAAGAGAGATCTGGGACTACGTCGTCGCTTATGTCGATCAGCACGGCTACCCGCCCACCGTGCGCGAGATCGGGCAGGCGGTCGGGCTTGCTTCGCCCTCCACGGTGCACGCTCATCTCGCCAACCTAGAGCGCGCGGGCTTGCTCAAGCGCGATCCAACCAAGCCGCGCGCACTGGAGCTCATCGCGCGCGAGCGTGAGCAGGAGCACAGGCTGCCGCTGCTCGGACAGGTCGCAGCCGGGTCGCCGCTGCTGGCCGAGGAGAATGTCGAGGACTATCTCGCGGTGCCCGAGCCGCTCTCGCGCGGGGGTGAGGAGTTCCTACTGCGGGTCAAGGGCGACTCAATGATCAACGCCGGCATTCTCGAAGGCGATATTCTGGTCGTGCGCAAGCAGGAGAGCGCCGATGACGGCGAGATCGTCGTCGCCCTGGCCGGGGAGGATGAGTCGGCCGGCGAGGCCACCGTCAAGCGCTTCTTCCGAGAGGGCGAGCGCGTGCGCCTGCAGCCTGAGAACGATGCGCTGGAGCCGATCTACGCCGACTATGTGCAGATCCTCGGAAAGGTGACGGGCGTTTTCCGAATGCTTTCCTGATCGAACGGGAATACCAGGAACATGACCATAACCTTCATCCACCAGACACTCGAGCAGGAGTTATGCGCTCTCGCGCGTGGCGCCAGCCTCGAGTGCCTGGTTTGCGGTGAGTTTGTGCTCCACGAGGGTGCAGATGTCATCTGCCCCGAGTGCGGCTCGTCCTGGCCGGGACTCCTGGGGCGCGCCGGCGCGGCGCTAGACTGCGAGTCGCAGACCGGGTGACCGCGAGCCGCTTCGGCGGTTCGAGGAAAGTCCGGACACCGCAGGGCAGGATGCTGGGGAAACCCCAGGCGGCGAAAGCCGACGGAAAGTGGCACAGAAAGGACACCGCCTCCGGGCAACCGGCGGTAAGGGTGAAAAGGTGGGGCAAGAGCCCACCAGCGCCGCGGTGACGCGGCGGCTCGCCAAACCCCATTCGGTGCAAGGCGAAACAGGTCCCGCTCAGGTGGCCCGCCCAGGGACCGGGTGCGCCGCTCGAGCCGCCGGGCAACCGGCGGCCTAGATGGATGGTCACCCCCGACAAAATCCGGCTTACAGGTCTGCTAAGGGAAAAGCCCCGGTAAAACGGGGCTTTTCCTATTGATCGATCTGATTCGGGCTGCTCAGGTTCTGAGCGACACCTCGAGAGTCGTTCCCACGCCCGGTTTGCTCGAGATGACGAAGTCGGCGCCGATCGAAGCGGAGCGCTTCTGCATGTTCTTCAGCCCCTGACCGGCGCTGCGCTCGCCGTCGCGGTGGCTGTCGTCGAAACCGTCACCGTCGTCGCGGACGATGATCATGCGCTTGGACCCTTTCTTGACGATGTGGAGCACGGCCCGGTTGGCGTTGGCGTGCCTGCGCACATTCCCGAGTCCCTCCTGGACGATGCGGAAGATCTCGATCTGCTCGTCGGGGGCTAGGCGAATCTCTGGATCAATCTCGATGTCGACCTCGAGCTTGCCGTCGGCACAGAGGAATTCGACGTAACGGCGCAGAGCTGCGTCGAAGGGTGCACTGCCGCCGGCCGAAGAGAGCGCCAGAACCGCGAAGCGCGCCTCTTGCTGTGCAAGTGCTGCTACCTCCTCTAGTCGCGGCAGCACTTTGTCGAGCTTCGCTCCGGTTCTGAGCATGCTCAGATGAGTCGACAGCGCGAACAGGTACTGAGCCAGACCGTCGTGGATCTCGCGTGCGACGCGCGCCCGCTCCTCCGAGACCGCGCGTCCGAACTCGGCGGCGCGGATCGCGCGCCAGACGCCGACGACCAGCAAGACACAGGCGAGCAAACGCAGGAAGTCGCCCAGTGCCGCCTTCTCCCCCGGCATCAACGGCTTGAAGACGAAGTTGAGACTCGAGAACAGCCAAAGAGTCGCCGCCAGAGCCAGCCAGCTGTCCAGGTCCTCGAGCCGGCTCTGGAAGCGCAGCCCGAAGCCGACCATCGCTCCCAGGTAGAGCAGAGCGAGCAGTGCGTAGGCGATCGTCAACAGCAGCGTCGGGTCGTTCGAGCCGCCGGTTCCGGTCAGGGTACCGGCGAGTGCGTGCGCGCCGCCCCAGAAGACGAGTAGCGCGAGCAAGCCGGTACCGAGCGCGACGAAAATCGCTCGCTCGGGCATGCGCACTTGACCGCGTGCGAACGAGGCTGTGACGATCAGAGAGGCGGAGAGAATCCGTCCGACCAGTCCCGTCCAGGCCTCCGGCCGTCCGATCGCGCCGCCACCGAGGATCGGAGCGATCTCGAAGGCGAGCATCGAGAGCGCGGCGACCCCGAAACCGACGGAGAGCAGGAGATCGGTTCGCCGCGCGTCGACCGCGAAGCGAACGCCGGCCAGTACCGACACCAGCGCCGAGGCGAGCGCGATCGCCGTATCGAGCGCGACTAAAAGCATTGGCAGATCGAAGGTGCTGGGCAGGCTGGGGTAGGCGCCCCAGAGCGCAAGAGCGGCGCTGAGCAGGGCGATCAGCAGGAATTCGCCCACCAGCCACGAACGAAGAGCACTCTCTTGTTGCTGACGGTTGTCGTTCACGATTCCCCTTTTCGGCAACAATGGGGCTGCCGATAAGGGATGACATCATGTCCGAGCGCGTACTCATCGTCGACGACCACCCGCTGACGCAAGAGGCTCTTGCGTCGCTTCTGACCCAGCACGGCTTCGATATCGTCGGCCAGGCGGCTAGCGGGGACGAGGCAATCAGGCTGGCTGCAAAACAGCAGCCCGACCTGATACTGCTCGATCTTTCGATGCCCGGAATGAGCGGGCTCGAGGCTCTTCCGGAGCTACGCCGAGTCGCTCCCGGTTCCGAGGTGATCGTTCTGACCGCCTCCGGAACGGAGGAGAACCTGCTGCGTGCGATCCGCGGCGGCGCCTCCGGCTACCTGCTCAAGACGGAGCCTCCGCAGCGCATTGTCGAGTTCCTGCGAGGTGTCGTCAACGGCGAGGCCGCGCTATCCGGATCGATCGCCCGGCGGCTGCTCGAGCAGGTGCGGGACGGCAATCGAGACCACGCGGTGCCCGATGAGATCGCCTCGCTGCTCTCGGCTCGTGAGCTCGAGGTGCTGCTCCTACTCGACGAGCATCTGGGCACCGATGACATCGCCCGACGCCTCTTCATCTCCGAGCACACCGTGCGCTCGCACGTAAAGAGCCTGTTGCACAAGCTCGGCGTCTCGTCTCGGCGCGACGCGTTGGAAGCGCTTTCGCGTGCGCGGCGCTGAATAAGGGCCGATCTCGCCAGGCCTTCACGCCCGAAGCGGTCGCCCCGCGGCGCCAGTGCCCACCCAGACCGCTTGTCGTACTACCAGTGCGCCTTCACGGACCGTTCAGCCTTTGGAACTCGTCTCAAAACGAAGCACTCCATCGCCTGGCCGCGCTCGGCGGCGCGATGCGTTGTCCTCGGTCGCGCCCGTAGCTTCCGGCTACGAACGCGACGCTGCGTCCTAGCCTCGCATCCACCGATCGCACCCAGTCGACGGGCCTTCATTCCGAAACGAGCTCTTGGCATCCACGGCTCAACCCCTTCGACCGCGTATTTCTAACGGGATAAGCTCATAGATCGAATCACCCACTACGCGGGAGGCGCGGGGGATGCGCTTACTCACGCCCATATACGATGATCTAGGTAAGCAACGGGATGGCTGTGACGATTGACGAGCGCGACCGGCGAAAGCCGGTCGCTGCTTGTTCGGACAACATCTCTGGTCCCGCCCCCGAAGGCCGATTGAAGCAGATACGAACGCCATCTCTGGATGGCGTTCGTGCCGGGTTGCCCCGGACTGTTCCTTCCAGAGGCGCCGGAAGGGGATAGCCGTCGTTCTGGGTACGAAACAGGCGCGTGACTGGAAACGTGTTCCCGGCCGAATCTTCAAGAGCTCGTTCCAAACCAAGCGCTCCACCGCCTGAGCGCGCTTGGCGGCGCGGCACTCCTTCCTAGCCTCGCATCCATCGATCACGGCCAGTCGGCGGGTCGTCAGGTGGAACGAACTCTACGAGGGGTTCTCGAAACCAGCGACAGTCGTCTCGACCAGGCGGGGCAGAGTGCTGAGGTTGTAGCCGCCCTCGAGTACGGCGGCGAAGCGCGGAGCGAGGCTCGCGGTTCGGCTGGCGAGCTGGTAGAAGGCCTGGTCGGTCAGAATCGTGGGCGAGAGCGGATCGTCGCGGTGTGCATCGAAGCCGATCGAAACGAGCACGATGTCGGGCGCGAAGGTTTCGATAGCCGGGCAAGCGATCTGCTCGAACGCCTGCAGATAGGAGCGGTCGCCGGTGCCGCCCGGGAGAGGGATGTTCAGCGTGGTCGGGCTCTCTCCGCCTGGGATGTCTTCGCCGGCTGCATTCTTCGCGCGCGGGCCTCCCGTCCCCGGGTAGTACGGCCAGGCATGCAGTGATACGTAGAACACATCCGGGTCGGCCCAGAAGATCGCCTCGGTTCCGTTCCCGTGGTGGATGTCCCAGTCGAGGATCGCGACGCGCTGTAGACCGAGCTCGGCCTGGGCGTAGCGGGTGGCGATCGCAATGTTGTTGACCAGGCAGAAGCCCATTGCATTCTCTTGCGAGGCGTGGTGGCCGGGCGGACGGACGAGCGCGAAACCGCCACGCCGCACGGCCTCGAAGGTCACTCCGACGGCGAGCTTGATCGCCTCGGCGCTGGTGGGAGTGACGAAAGTGTCGAAATCTATCCACTGCGTCGCGTCGAGATTCTCGAAGCTATCTAGGTAGGAAGCAGGGTGGACACGTTCGAGATCAACACGGGTCGCGGGCTCGGCCGAGGCGTAATCGGGGAAGGCGGAGATGAGCACCTCGAGACGGCTATGCGATTCCGGATGGTGTTCCGGCGCCTGGTGCAGACGAACGAGATCTGGGTGAGTAACGAGGTCGACGGCTCTGTCCTCTTGCTCGCGCCGGTGGCAGCTGCTTTCTTGTCGAGCACTCGTAAACCCCCGAGCGCGGAATGATTCTATCGGTAGCCGATCCGGTTTCGGCCTCTCGGCCAGAGGCCAGATATACGTAGATGGCCCGACCAGCTCAACTCTGTCTCGTCTCAATCGACCTCGGATCTCTCCGATAAGGTGTTACACGTGAGCACAAAGACACTCGTAGTTGCCGAGAAGCCGTCGGTCGGACGCGATCTCTCCGGCGCGCTGCCGGGATCCTTCGCCAAGCACGAGGGCTACCTCGAGTCGGATACCCACATCATCACGTGGGCGGTCGGCCATCTCGTCGAGCTGGTCGAGCCCGAGGACTACGACGAGCGCTTTAAGCGCTGGCGCATGGCCGACCTGCCGATCCTGCCCGAGGCTTTCAGGCTAAAACCGCGCGACTCCAAGTCCCGTAAGCAGCTCGACGTCGTCCTCAAGCTGCTCAAGCGCGAAGACGTCGCGGCGGTGATCAACGCCTGCGATGCCGGGCGCGAGGGCGAGCTGATCTTCGCCTACGTCTACGAGGTCTACCTCAGGGCGCGCGGGGCAAAGCCAAAGCCCGTCGAGCGACTGTGGATTTCCAGCATGACCAAGCAGGCGATCCGCGAGGGCTTCGAGCACCTGCGCCCGAGCGAGCAGATGGCCTCGCTCGAAGCCGCGGCGCGCTCGCGCTCGGAGGCAGACTGGCTGGTTGGCATGAACGCCACCCGAGCCGCCACCATCCGCGGCCGCGCCTGGGTGGGCGGTGTGGTCTCGCTCGGACGAGTGCAGACTCCGACGCTGGCGATGATCGTGAGCCGCGAGCGAGAGATTCAGGCCTTCGTTCCGGAGCCATACTGGCTCGTCCACGCCGGCTTCGACGCCGGCTATGAGGGACTCTGGTTCGAGGGTGACGAGACGCGACTGAAAGACGGCGAGCGCGCAGGGGCGATCGCCGACAAGGTGAACGGCGCCGAGGGCCTGGTCACCTCGGTCGAGCGCAAGGAGGCGAGCGAGCGCTCGCCGCTTCTCTACGACCTCACCTCGCTCCAGCGCGACGCCAACCGCCGTTTCGGCTTCTCCGCCCAGCGGACGCTCAGGACGGCGCAATCCCTATATGAAGGTAGGAAGGCGATCACCTACCCGCGCACGAACTCACGCTACCTCTCCGGCGACATGGTCTCGTTGCTCAAGCCCACTGCCGCCACGCTCGAGCCGATCGCGGAGTACGCCGAAGGGGCGCGATTCGTGCTTGCGCTCGAGAGCTTGCCGCTCGGGCGCGTCGTCAACGACGCCAAGATCGAGGATCACCACGCGATCATCCCCACCAACGACGAGCACGACGTCGAGCTCTTCTCCGACGACGAGCGGCGCATCTTCGACCTCGTTGCCCGTCGCTTCCTGGCCGTCTTCCATCCTCCGGCGCGTTACGCGAACACGACCGTCGTCACCGAGATCGAAGGCGAGAGCTTCCGCACTCGCGGGAAGGTCACCCTCGCGGCGGGCTGGCGCGCGGTCTACGGCCACGGAGCGAGCGAGAACGGGCGTAAGAACGAGGCTGGCGAAGCCGAAGAGGATGGAGAGGGAGGCGAGCTCCCGGCGCTCGTGGAGGGTCAGAAGGTTCTGTGCGTGAATACCGAGAGCGAGGGCAAGGAGACGAAGCCGCGGCCTCGCTATAACGAGGCCACCCTGCTTCAGGCGATGGAGACTGCGGGGAAGCTGATCGACGACGAGGAGTTACGCGAGGCGATGAAGGAGCACGGCCTGGGCACGCCCGCGACTCGCGCCGAGACGATCGAGACGCTGATCAGGCGCGAGTACATCGAGCGAGCCGGCAAGGAGCTGCACCCGACACCCAAAGGTTTGCAAGTGATCTCCATGCTCGAAGAGCATCCGCTCACCTCGGCCGAGCTCACCGGCGACTGGGAGAAGCGCCTCGGCGACATCGAGCACGGCTCCGGCGAACGGGTCGCATTTATGCACGAGATCGAGCGCTTCACACGCGAGACTGTCGAGAAGATAGCGGCGCTCGACCGCGAGAAACTCCGCCCGGAGAGGGTCGAGCTCGGGCTCTGCCCTCGCTGCGGCGCCGAGACAAGCGAGATCATCCGCGAGAACTCGCGCGCCTATGGCTGCACCAGCTGGAAGAGCCGCGAGGAGGCAGGTTGCGGCTTCGTGATCTGGAAAAAGATCGCCGGACGCTCAATAACGCCCGAGATTGCCCGACAACTACTTGCAATAGGACGTACCAATGACGTAATATCCGGATTCCGAAGTCGAGGCGGCAAACATTTTCGCGCGCGCCTCGTCTTGAACGCCGAAGGACAGATCGAGTTCGAGTTTCCAGCGCGCTCGCAGACTGCCCAGCCGGCTGCCGCGGAATAGGGAAGGACCGAAGTCCGTTTCGGTCAGTAGGCGAGCATCCGGGAAGAGTTCCGGGTTGCGAGGAAGGGCCTGAGCGAGAGGAAAAGGTTTCGCGATCAGGCCAAGAGAGAAGAAAGGACGTCGAGGGTCAGTTGACGCAAAACCAGTTGCAAGCAGTTTTCGAGAGTAGCGAGAGCGTCCGCGCTTTCGTGGACACCGCCGAAGAGCGCGGCATTGTCGAGCCGGCGGAAATAGGAGTGCTCGTAGTGGAGCATGACCTCACCGAGATCGAGGTTGAAGATTTGATGCGCGAGCTCGAGCGACTCGGCGTCGAGATCGCCCAACCGGCGGAGGCTGTTGCCACCGAGGATGCCGTCGAGCCCGTGGAGACCGTGCCGGTAGAGGTGCCGGAGCTTTCCGGTGCCGCCGACAGCCTGCAGCTCTTCCTTGCCGATGTCGGCAAGCACAGACTGCTGACCGCCGCCGACGAGGTGACTCTCGCCAAGCGCATCGAGCGCGGCGATCCCGTCGCCAAGCGGCGGATGATCGAGTCCAACCTTCGTCTGGTCGTCTCGATCGCAAAGGGCTACCGTGGCCTCGGCGTACCGTTCCTCGATCTGATCCAGGAGGGAACGCTTGGCCTCAACCGTGCGGTCGAGAAGTTCGACTGGCGGCGCGGATACAAGTTCTCGACCTACGCAACCTGGTGGATCCGGCAGTCGGTACAGCGCGCGGTCGCAAACCATGCGCGCACGATTCGCGTGCCTGTGCACGTCGTCGAGCGTCAGCAGAAGCTCTCCCGGGCCGCTCGCCGGCTCGAGGTCGAGCTGGGACGCGAGGCGACGCGTGACGAGCTCGCTGAGGCTACCGGTCTTCCGATCCAGCACGTGGACGAGGCGCTCGGTGCGGCTTCGGCCTCGGTATCGCTGAACCAGACCGTTGGAGCCGACGACGAGGGTGAGCTCGGCGATCTGTTTGCCGATCGCGAGGCCTCCGATCCCTTCGACGAAGCCGAAGAGTCGCTGCGAAGGCAGGGCGTTCGTAAGGCGCTCGAGGCTTTGCCCGAACGTGAGCGGCGCATTCTCGAGCTGCGTTTCGGCTTCGAGGGCGAACCCTGGACGCTCGAGGCGATCGGGCACGAGCTCGACCTCACCCGTGAGCGCGTACGCCAGCTCGAGGGCCAGGCTCTCGCCCGGCTTTCGGCTCTGCGTGAGCTGTCCTCGCTCGCAGCCGCCTGACCGGTAGCTCCAGGTAGAACGTCTCGAACGCTCTTCGAGCGGCGCCTAGCGACGCCCTCGAGAAGGCTGTCGCTAGGATCCTCCACCACGACCGGAAGATCACGGGGAGGAAGCAGTTCTAGCTCGAACACTGAAAGCAGTTGCTCTTCTTGCGGCCGTGCTTGCGGTCGGGGCGGGGTGTGGCGACTCCGGAAATTCATCGAAGGGCCTACCGCGGTTCAAGACGCGTAGCTTTTCGGTGCTCCGGGTCGAGATCGACGCGGGTGCCGACTCGCTCGACCCCGGACTTTCCTTCACCTCGGAAAGCTGGCAGAGCCTCTGGAACGTCTACCTGAGCCCGCTTGGATACGCGCATGCGAATGGCCGGACGAGCACGCAAATCGTGCCGGCGCTGGCGGAGAAGATGCCGGATATCTCCGGCGGCGGCCGGGTCTACGAGTTCCGCCTCCGTAAGGGCCTGCGCTACTCGAATGGCAAGGTCGTGCTGGCGAGCGACTTTGGCAACGCGATCCGCAGGCTCTACCTGCTTGACTCTTTCGGGGCGCCGCTCTTCGATGACATCGTCGGTGCCGGGGTGAACGCCGCGCGCCGCGGGCCGATTTCCGGCATTCAGACCGACGACTTGACGAGGAGGGTCACGATCCATCTCGCGCGTCCGAACCCCAGTTTCCTCGACGCGCTGGCGAGTCTCTTCGCCGCACCGGTTCCTCAGAGCACGCCCAGTCGCGATCAGACGCGCGATCCGATCCCGTCGACGGGGCCGTACACGATCTCCCAAGTCAAGTGGCCGAGGGAGTTCACTCTGACCCGGAATCGCTACTTCAGGGCCACGGACACCGTCCCGGACACCAATCCCGACCGGATCGTCGTCAGCATCGTTCGCGGCAGCAGGACGGCCTTCGAGCGCCTCGTGGCCGGGCAGGCGGATTACGTGGACGCGCCGATGGCGCTCACCTCGCTCGAGCGCGCTCAAAGGAAGGGCTTGGTGCAACTGCGTACTTCCTCCGCAGCCAACACGCACTACTTCTTCATGAACACGACCACGCGACCGTTCAGCGACATTCGCGTGCGCCGCGCGGTCAACTACGCCATCGACCGCGAGCACCTGGCGAACATTTTCGGGAAGCTGGCGGTACCGACCGAGAACATCCTGCCGCCGCTGTATCCGTCGTACCGGAAGCACGATCTCTACCCGTTCAACATCTGGAGAGCGCGGGCACTCGTGCGCCGAGCCAAAGCCGTCGGCGCGCCGGTGACGGTATACGGGCTCACGAGCCCGGCATCCGCGCGCATCGCGACCCTCTATCTGATTCAGCAGCTCGCTGCGATCGGCCTCAAGCCGAACCCGATACCGAAGCTCTTGCCGCCCGCCCTCTACTGGTCCAGGATCGGTAGCCGGCACACCCGCGCGCAGATCGGATATGCGTTCTGGATCCAGAGCTATCCGAGCCCGTTCGAGTGGTTCGAGTCGCTGCTCAGCGCCGATCAGATCCACCGGCTGGCGAACACGAACTACTCATTCGCCGACATAGCCCCCGTGAACGC
>PMZQ01000086.1 GCA_003170155.1 Actinomycetota bacterium
CGCGAGCCGCCGGTCGAGGATCTCTTCGGGCCGCTCACGCGACTCGCTCGTCTGTCCCTTGCCGGTGAGGAGGCTCGCGACTATCCAGACGACCAGGACCAACAGAGCGATCCAGAAGACGGCCGGCAAAGGCCGCCTAGCCGTGACCGATCAGCCGCGATATCCGGAGGATTCCCGCACGATCAGCTCGACCGGCACGACGAGCTCGATCGGGCTCGCGGAAGGGTCGGCGATCATCCGCAGCAAGCCCTCCGCCGCAGCGATCCCCTGCGCCGGCGCGTCTTGGCGAACTGTAGTGAGCTGGGGCGAGACGAAAGTCGCGTAAGGAACGTCATCGAAACCGGCGATGGCGATGTCGTCGGGAACGCACAAACCGGCCTTCTCGATCGCAGAAATGGCACCTATGGCCATCACATCGCTGGCCGCGAAGACGGCGTCGGGGCGCTCGTCCAGCGCCAGCAGCTGCTCCATCGCCGTCACGCCGTCGTAGAGTGAGAAATCGGCCTCGACGAGATACTCGGGCGGGCAGAGGAGGCCAACCTCCTCGAGACCGATGCGATAACCGAGCAGGCGCTCTCCTCCCACCGCGTGCGAGAGCGGAGCGTGGATGGTCGCGATCCGCCGCCGCCCCACCGCAGCGAGGTGGCAGACAGCCTCGATCGCACCACCCACATTGTCCGACGAGACGTGGCCAAGATTCGGCACGAGCCCGATGTCGTCCAGGCCCACGCAGGGGATTCCCGCCTCGACCAGCCTGAGCACGCGCGCATCGCCGATGGCGAAGCCGTGCAGGATGACACCGTCGACGCCGCTGTCGCAACAGCGGCGAAGGAAGGCATCACTGTCCTGATCGACGGTGGTGAAGAGGAGTAGATCACACCCGCTCGCGGACAGACGCGACCTGATGCCCTCGAGCAGCCCGAGAAAGATCGGATGCGGTCTGTTCGTATCCCAGGAGCTCGTCGCCACGCCGATCAACGGTGCCCTGGCATCTTTGGCTCGCATCTTTTCCGCCGCGAGCGCATCGGCCCTTTCGCGAAAGAGCTCTCGCTCTTTCATCTCCCGTTCGATTAAAGCGAGGGTCTTGTCTGCCGTGTTTTCCATGTCTCGAGAGTCAACCAGTGCTCAGTACATCTGAGCAAGAGTAGACAGGGAGCCTAGCCCCATCGTAAAGGTGTAGCTGACCACAACTCCAGCCCGGAATGGAGCGATGAACGTAGTCGTAACGGCGTCAGCCCTTACGCTCTACGCGCGAGCCGCCAACGATCTGATCGCCATCGTCATCGAAGCGCAGCCAGGCCTTGGATCCACCGTCGTAGTCGCGCGCCCAGAGCACAAGTCGAGCTTCGCGACTGCCAACCCGGCATAGCCCCTCGCCCTCGGGATCAAGCCCGCGCCAGATGCGCACGAACGGGTTTTCTTTCCATTCCTGGCCCACGCTCGTCTCGTCGCTGTGCCCGGGCAGGATGCGCGTCTCGGGCGGGAGGGTGAGCAGAACCTCCATGATCGAACGGCGTAGATCGGTGTAGCTCGAGCCCGAGCCGCCGACCGAGCCGGCGAAGAGCGTGTCGCCACACAAGCAGACGTTGCCGTCGACGAGGAAGGAGAGCGAATCGCTGCTGTGCCCCGGTGTGGGTAAGACCTCGATCGTGAGCCCGCCGGTCTCGAACGGATCGCACGGCTGGTCTACCGTCTCGAGGCCGAAGCGGCGCTTGAGTGTCTCGTTGCCCGCGGTGTGATCGCCATGGCCGTGCGTGACCAGTAGGTGGGTAACGGTCAGCTCCCGCTCCTCGACCGATCGCAGCAGAGGTTCGAGCGGAGCACCGCTGTCGACGAACACCCCCGTTCCGCCGGAACGGTCGGCAACCAGGTAGGCATTCGAGAGCCAGCCCGGATGCATGCTCCGCTCGACGATCACGTCCTCTAGGCTAGTTGATCTCATGTCCCGTTTTCTTACGCTTCCAGCCGGCTTTCCAACCCACGTCAAGGCGATCGCCACCGATCTCGACCGAACGCTGATCGGCGAGGACTACGACCTCCACGACCGCACCATCGCGGCGATAGCGGCCGCGCGCGCGGCCGGGATCCACGTGGTGATCGTGACCGGGCGCATGTTCCGCTCGGTTCGCCGCTACTGCGAATGGGCCGGAATCGACGACCTGGTCGTCTGTTACCAGGGCGCCGTTGTCGCCGATCCCGTCAGCGGGCGCTTTCTTCGCCACGTCGCAATCCCGCTCGAGCTGGCGCGCGAGGCGATCGACGCGATCGAGCAGGAAGGGTTCAATCTGAACTGCTACGTCGACGACAACCTCTACGTCTCGACGATGACGCCGGAGGCTCGTAGTTACGCCGATTTCCAGCAGATCCCGATCGAGATCGTCGGCGATCTGCTCACCTGGCTCGACAAGCCTCCAACAAAACTCGTCGTCATCGCCGAGCCCAAGGCTCTGGACGGGCTCGGCGAGCGGCTGCGGGAGCGCTTCCCCGGGCGCCTCTACATCTCCAAATCACTGCCTTTCTTCCTCGAGCTGGCCAGCCCGGAGGTGTCGAAGGGCACGGGGCTCGGCTTCGTAGCCGAGCAGCTCGGCTTCAAGGCCGAGGAGACCGTCGCCTTCGGAGACGGAGAGAACGACATCGAGCTACTCGACTGGGCCGGTTACGCGGTCGCGGTCGCCAATGCCGACGTCAGCGTGCTCGGCCGCGCCGATTTCATCTGCCCTCCCGTGACCGAAGAAGGGGTTGGGCAGACGATCGAGGCCATGCTGGCGCCCGGCATCGGTCCGCGGGAGCCTCGACCATCGCAGTCCTCCGCCCCGTAAACTTGCGGCCGTGATCGACCTCAAGGCAGCTCGCTCAGATCCAGACGGCTTTCGGGCTGCGCTTTCACGCAAGGGCGGCGTTGAGGCCTTCGACCAGCTGATCGAGGCCGACCGGCGCTGGCTCGAGCTGGTACCGAAAGTGGACGAGCTGCGCGGATTTACGAAGCCCAAGGGTAAGCCCACCTCCGAGGAGCTCGAGCAGTTGAAGCAGGCAAAGGTGAAACTGCAGCGCCTGGAGGAGGAGCTGGCGGACGCCGAAGCCACGCGCGAGGCGGCCCTGGCGCTGGTTCCGAACCCTCCCCACTCCGATGTCCCCGACGGAGACAGCGACGAGGACGCGGTCGAGCTCCGGCGCGTCGGCGAGCCACGCGCGATCGCAAACCCGCGCAGCCATCTCGAGCTCGGCCGCTTCGACATGGAGCGGGCCGCCCGGGTGTCCGGCGCGCGCTTCGGATACATGATCGGCGACACTGCGCTGCTCGCGCTCGCGCTCTTCCGCTTCGCCCTCGACCTGCTCGGAAGCAAGGGCTTCGTACCGGTGTTGCCGCCCGTGCTCGTGCGCGAAGAGGCGATGTTCGGCACCGGCTTCTTCCCGACCGACAAGGCGAACATCTACGAGATCGCCTCGGACGGCCTCTACCTCACCGGCACCTCCGAGGTCGCGCTCGCCGGACTGCACATGAGCGAAGTGCTCGAGTCGAAGGACTTGCCTCTCCGCTACGCGGGCTACTCGACCTGCTTCCGGCGCGAGGCCGGTGCGGCTGGCAAGGAGACGCATGGCATGTTCCGCGTGCACCAGTTCGAAAAGGTCGAGATGTACGTCTACACGCGCCCGGAAGAGTCCTGGCAAGAGCACGAGCGCATGGTCGCGATCGAAGAGGAGATCCTGCAGAAGCTCGAGCTGCCTTACCGCGCAATCGATATCCCCGCCGGCGACCTCGGCGCCCCGGCGGCCCGGAAGATCGATCTCGAAGCCTGGTTCCCCGGCCAGAAGCGTTACCGCGAGGTCACGTCCTGCTCGAACACGACCGACTTCCAGGCTCGCCGCCTCAAGGTCAGGTACCGAGGCGAGCGCGGGACGGAGCCGGTGCACACCCTCAACGGCACGGCCGCGGTTGGGCGCATGCTCCTGGCACTGCTCGAGAACGGGCAGCAAAGCGACGGACGCGTCGTCGTTCCCGAGGCACTCTTACCTTTCGGGGCTCCGCAAAAGCTCTCCAGCCAGTAGCCGGGGGAATCGGACAACGACGCACCACCCCGCGTGACTTCTGCGTAAACACTCGCCGAGGTCGAGTGAGAAGCACGTCGATTCCCGCGAAGCCACCGTGCCCGTTATGACGGGCACGGCCACAAGACGCTCGTCCCCAACTCGCCCCGGACCCCGCAAGGCTCCAACAGCCTGTCCCTCTGCTCCTAGGAGCAGAGGCTAAGCAGAGCGCCGCAAGGCGCAGCTCAGCTCTGTTCTACGTTCCCCCGGAAATCGCTAGATTCCCAGAGGAATCGGCGGGGTGCCGGAGCGGTCGAACGGGGCGGTCTTGAAAACCGTTGGGGGCGCAAGCCCCTCCTGGGTTCGAATCCCAGCCCCGCCGCTTAGTGATCGAGACGGCAATTGCGCGGCGCGGACGCGTTACCTGTTTACTCGCAATCGAACGGACAAGAGGACGATCGACGCGCAAGGCGAGGAAGAGCCGATACCCGAGGAGCCTCCGCGCGGGGTTCCTCAGGTATTTGGGCCTCGGCGATGGCGCCGTGGCGCTACGAGGTACCCTCTTTGAGGGTGATGAGCCGCGCCTTAAAAGCCGATCGTCTTACCGTTGTTACCGTTTTGCGTCGGCGCGTTGGAGGTGGGCAGCATGCGGCTAGTTAGCCGTGGGTTACTTCGTCTATTGGTTGTCGTTTGTGTTGTGACGTCGAGCGGCGTCTTCGCGGCCAGCGCGAGCGCCTCGCAGCTCATCAGCAACGTCCCGAATCGCATCGATACGCGCAGCGTGAGTATCAAGGTGAACAAAAAGGGACTCGCCTTGCTCACTTTCAAGACCAATGGTCGCGTGCAGCACATACTCGCGCGCGGCGCGATCAACGCGCGCCCGCCCCTCAAGGGCGGCAAACAGGTGAAGTTCCAGCTCGACTACAAGGGCGGCTGGGGTTTCTTCCACGACGCCAAGTACTGGAAGAATCACTTCGGAGCGAACATCTGCGGTCCCTACACTCCGGACACGGGGACCACGACCACAACGACGACGACCACAGAGCCCAACCCCGGGGACTACACGCAGGGCGGCACTCCGAGCAACACCCAGCCCGAAGAATCGGACGCGCTAGACCCGCGCATCCTCATCTACGCCTGCACGACTCCCGACGGCTCCCACTGGGCGCTCCAGAGCTGGCAGCGCCGGCTCCGCTGCTACGGGCAGACGAACAAGGCCTACAACAAGGTCTGGGAGTTGCGCTTGTCACACTGGAACACCGAGCTCCCGAAGCTTGAGATCAAGTTCGACTGGCAGACGTGGGGCACCCGGCACTACGACCACCTCTGGGGACAGTTCACCTATCTGGGTAAACCTGTCTTCGGCTTCAAGAACACCAAGGCCGGCGCACCCCTCGATGACTGGGGACGCAACGTGTACCTCGAAACCTTCAACTCCCCTTACGGTCCGGGTTGGAAGCACGAGAACGCCTTCCTCACCCATAGGCCGACCGGCGCCTTCTGCTACGTCGTAACCAAACACAAAACCGCATCCCGCACGTTTCCGGCCGGTGCTGGAGAGAAGTACCGCGCCACGGTCGTTGGGCCCGGGGTAACTCCCGACGTCACCTGGGCGGGAAATGGGCCCGGCCCATACGATTCAGTGCTAGACGCGCAGGCGAATGCGCAGCAGCGGATAGATCTCGCCGGCGACTCGGCTTGCCAGATCAGATGACGGCGCCCGGCGACGCGAGCTGACCGCCGACGAGGTATCCGGATACCGCTCGCGGCTCGACCGTATGATCGAGGCATGAGCGAGCGGGCGCGAGCGACACGAGAAATCGAGGCGGTCGTCTTCGATCTCGACGGCGTTCTCGTCGACAGCGAGGAGATCTGGGACGAAGCGCGCCGGACGCTGGCGCTCGAGCGCGGGCTCGCCTGGCCCGAGAGTGCGCAGCACGAGATGATGGGCATGAGCTCGAGCGAATGGTCGCGCTACATGCGCGAGCGGATCGGTCTCGAGGAATCGCCTGAGGAGATCTCGGCTGAGGTCGTGCGCCGACTCGAGCAGATCTACCGGCGGCATCTGCCTCTGCTCGAAGGTGCCGTGGAGGCTGTCGAGCGCATGTCGGAGCGATTCCGGCTCGGCCTGGCCTCGTCCTCGAACAGGCCGATCATCGAGCTCGTGCTCGAGCTGGCCGGAATCGCCGAGCACTTCGAGGTCACGGTCTCCTCCGAGGAGGTCGGGCGCGGAAAACCGGCTCCGGACGTCTACCTGGAGGCACTTCGGCGGTTGGCGGTGATGCCGAATCGTGCCGCGGCGATCGAGGACTCCACGAACGGAATCCTCTCCGCGGGCGCCGCCGGAATGCTCGTTGTGGCGATTCCGAACCCCGTCTTTCCGCCCCGGCCGGATGCCTTGGCCGCCGCCGACATCGTGCTCGCCTCGCTGAACGAGCTGACGCCGGAAGTCGTGCTTCAGGCTTTCAGTGCGTGAATAGGCGCACGCCTGTGCAGGTCATCAGCAAGTCGTACTCGTTCGCCGCTTCGGTTACCTCGCCGTCGCGGATCGAGCCGCCCGTCTGCGCCACGTAGCCGACCCCGACGGCCGCCGCGCGATCGATCGTGTCGCGGAAGGGTATGAAGGCGTCCGAGCTCAGCGACATCCCCTCGAGCCGGGCGAGCCAGTCGTTGCGCTGCTCGGGAGTGAGCGGGCGTGGCTCCTCCGAGAAGGACGAAAGCCAGGCCACTCGTTCTTTCGGCGTCATCTCGTCGCGGAGGTAGAGGTCGATCGCGTTGTCTCGTTCGGGGCGACCGATACCCTCGCGGAAGGGCAGCCCCTGCACGAGCGGATTGCGCCTGAGGTGCCACAGTTGAGCCTTGTTCGCCGCCAGCTGAACGCAATGGATGCGCGACTGCTGGCCGCAGCCGACCCCGACCAGCTGACCACCCAAGGCGATCGTTATCGAGTTCGACTGGGTGTACTTGAGCGCGATCGTGGCCAGCAAGAGGTCGCGGGCTGCTTCGTCGGGGAGCTCGCGGTTCTCGGTCACGATTCCGGCGCGGAGATCCTCGGTGGTCAGATGAGCGTCGTTGAGCGGTTGCTCGAGTGTGACGCCGAGGAGGTCGCGGTGCTCGATCTTCGGCAGGCCCACCTCGGCATCGGCCTCGAGCACGAGGTAGTTGCCGCGCTTCTTTTCTTTCAAGAGCGCCAGCGCCTCCGGCTCGTAGCCGGGCGCAATGACGGCGTCGGAGACCTCCTGCGCGAGCAGGGCCGCCGCAGGCTCGTCGACGACGTCGCTGATAGCTACGCAGTCGCCAAAGGAGCAAAGCCGATCGGCGCCGCGGGCACGTGCGTACGCGCTTGCGGCCGGGCTCAGCTCGACATCGCCGGTGAAGTACGACTCCCGTAGATCATCGGGAAGTGGCACGCCGAGGCCGGCGCCGGTAGGACTCAGGTGCTTGTAGGACGCGGCCGCAGGTAGCCCGAGTCCCCCACGCAGCTCACGGACGAGGTTCCAGGCCAGAAGCGCATCGAGGATGTTGATCGCACTCGGAGCGCCGTTGAGCACGCGGAAAGGAAGCTTCTCGCCGGCCGCCAGGATCGCCGCGGGTTTCTGGTGCGGGTTGGTTCCGTAGCGAAGCTCGAGCCGCGCCTGGGTTGTCATCAGAGCCCTCCTTGGGATCGTCGGTTCAGTGCCCAGGCGCTCGGCGTTGCTCCCCGCAGCTCCCCGGTGGTCGATTCCACCTCGTAGCGCCAGTCGCGGCGGAACCCCATTGTTCCACAACGGCCCGTGGTCGGATCGATCAGATCTCTTCATCTGCAGTTGGTGAGTCCGGTACAGAGTTTTCCTTGTGCTGATACCCGCCGGGGTAGCGGCAACTCGCTTTCTCGGGGCGCCGCTGGTGGTGCGAGCCCGGAGGGGATAGTGCTCCGCGCAGACCCGGAGAGGATCGTGCCGCCAGCGGCGTCAAGACGCCCCGGCGCCGAGCAATCAAACAAGTGTCTCTACGGCTGGCCGAGAGAGCGAGCTAAACCCTGCCGAGGAGCACACAACCGTTGTGGCCGCCGAGCCCCATCCCGTTCGAAAGCGCATAGGAGAGCTCGGCTTTGCGAGCCGTGTTCGGCACGTAGTCGAGATCGCAGTCGGGATCGAGGTGCTGGTAGTTGATCGTCGGTGGGATCACACCGTGCTTCAGCGCCAGCACGCAGGCCATCGCCTCGAGTGCGCCGGCGGCGCCCAGGCAGTGGCCGAGCATCGACTTGGTCGAAGAGACCGCGAGCTTATGGGCATGGTCGCCGAAGGCCGCCTTGATCGCCTTCGTCTCGGCGGCATCGCCGAGCGGAGTCGAGGTGCCGTGAGCGTTGATGTAGCCGACCTGCTCGAGCTCGATGCCTCCGCTCGCGACGGCCTCGCGCATCATGCGCGTGACTCCCGTGGCCTCGGGGTCGGGCTGCGCGATGTGGAACGCGTCGTTCGAGGCGCCGTAGGAAAGGACCTCGGCGTAGATCTGCGCTCCGCGTGCGCGCGCCGCCTCCAGCTCTTCCAACACCAGCACGCCGGCGCCCTCGCCGATGACGAAGCCGTCACGGGTCGCGTCGAAGGGGCGCGAGGCGCGCGGCGGGTATTCCTCCTCGGCGGCGAGCCCGCGCATGTTGCAAAAGCCCGCGAGGATCAGCGGCGTCAGAGCGGCCTCGGCACCGCCGGCAAGAATGGCGTCGGCCGCGCCGCGGCGAACGATCTCGGCGCCCTCACCGATCGCGTAGGAGCCGGTAGCGCAGGCGGCGACGCACGCGAAGTTGACGCCCTTGAAGCCGAAAGCGATCGCAAGCTGGCCGCTGGCCGCGTCGGTGAGGACGCTGGGGATGAACCAGGGCGCCACGCGACTGTGGCCGCGCTCGAGCCGCGTCTGCTCTTGAGTGGCTATGCCGCCGATGTCGCCCACCGCCGAGCCGAAAACGATCCCGATCCGTTCCGGCGCGTAGGCGCCAAGCAGGCCGGCATCGTCCACCGCCTCTTTGCCGGCGGCCAACGAGAACTGCGTATAGCGCGCGAGCTTGCGCAGCTCCTTGGGTGGCGCCAGGCCGACCGGGTCGAAGTCCTTGACCTCGGCGCCGATGCGAACCGGATAATCGCTCGCATCAAAGCCCTGGATGAAGTCGATCCCGCTCTTCCCCGCGACGAGCCCGTCCCAGGTAGTGGCGACATCGTTCCCGAGCGGACTGACCGCACCAAGCCCGGTGACGACGACGCGACGCATGGCCGAACTCTAGTTGAGGCGCTCGCCTCGCCGAGGAGCATGTCGCCGACACTCCGGAGCACCGAGGAGCTACCGCACTCGGGCGACGAGACGTATCCTGAGTAGGACGATGATCGACGAGCATCCTCAAGGACTCGACCTCTCGCTGGAGCCTCTGGACGACTACATCGTCATCCAACCCTCCGACGAGGAAACCGAGACGCGCGCCGGCCTGATCATCCCCGCCAGCGCCGACAACACCTGCCAATCGGGTGTTGTCATCGCGGTCGGCGTCGATGCCGAAAGCGTCGAGCCCGGCGACAAGGTTCTCTTCCCCAAGGACGCCGGCCACGAGGTGCGACTGGCCGGAACCGCAGCGCGGGTCATCCGCCGTCGCGAGCTGATCGCGCGCATCCACGATTAATCCCGCCGAAAGTCTCACGACTTTCGGCGGCGTGCAATCAAGGCGCTGAGCCGCGCCTTCGGCGCTCTGCTCAGCGCGGCGTCCTATAAGCGGGGCGAGCTGACCGTGATTGCTTTGCGGGGTCCGGGTCGAGTTGGGGACTGCGCTGAGTGAGCCGCAGCCGCGCATGTCGGCTGCGGCGGCACGCTGGGTATCTGCTCCATTCGGGAGCGATCCCCGCGAGAGCGTGGTAGGACAGGCGCCGAGTAGTACTTTCGAACCGCCGCCTCCTCGATCTCCCGCGGCAGGCTTGGGAGGTCAGGGGCGAAGCGGAGCGAAGGCTCTAGCTCGATGCAGGTGGCCGAGTCCAATTCGAGCGTCTCGCCGAAGATCGGAACGCTCCGTGAAGGGGCTTTACATGCCCAGCTCAAGGAGTGGTACCGCCGCCCGGGCGACGAACTCGAAAAGAGGCTCTCCGGTTACGTCGTCGACATCGTCCGCGACGAGCTCCTGATCGAGATCCAGACGGGTGGCTTCGCACCGCTCCGGCACAAGCTGGATGTCCTCACACGCGAGCATCCGGTTCGGATCGTGGCTCCCGTGGCGTGCGAGCGCAGGATTATTCGCCTCTCGAGCGAGGGCGAGATCCTCTCCGCCCGCCGCTCTCCCAGGCACGGTAGGGCTGAGGACGTCTTTTCCCGTCTGGTCAGCATCCCCACGCTGCTCTGCCGGCCACAACTCGAGATCGAGATCCTGTTGACTGAGGAAGACGAGCTGCGCGTCCACCAGCCGGGGAAGGCGTTCAGGCGCCACGGTTGGGTCGTCAGCGGGCGGTCGCTCTCGGGGGTCGCCGACTGCATCCGCATCGCCGGCCCCGAGGATGCGGCGGCGCTACTGCCGTCACGGCTCCCCGAGTCGTTCGACACCGCGGAGCTCGCCGAAGCGGCCGCTATCACTCGCCGGCTCGCTCAGCAGATGACCTACTGCCTACGCGCGATGGGGATGCTCGAGATTGCCGGCAACCGCCGCCATGCACACGTCTACCGGCGCACAACCGCCGCTTCGCGCCTCGCATCGCATTCGCTGGAGAAACGTCCCAGAAAGAGCGAAGCCCGCCTCGCATAAGCCGCAGACGGGCGACGCCACTTTGCCGGGATGAGGGGGGAGCCGGCTCCCTTAGTTTCGTCACTCGCGCGACCGCTGACAGCACTAGATCGGGGGATTTTCCCTCCCCTCCCCGTTCGCGCTCAACACCCCGCCGCGAGGCCTTGCCCGGTGGTGTTCGCTATTCTGATCGGCGCTCGGAGAAGTGGCCGAGTGGCTGAAGGCGGCGCCCTGCTAAGGCGTTAAGGGGGTCTAATCCTCCTTCGAGGGTTCGAATCCCTCCTTCTCCGCTAACACCGGCCGGAAATCATTCGATTTCCGGCCGCGGACTAACGAGAAGCTGAGCACGCGCCTTCGGCGCTTGGCTCAGCTCTGCTCCTAATAGCGAGGCGGGCTAGCCGTTGGTGTGCTCCGGGGTTCGTGTCGAGTTGGGGACGGGCGCTACGCGAGCCTCGCCGGGTATCTACTCCCTTCGGTAGTGATCCCCGCGAAGCGAGTGAGAAGATGGGCGTCTATTTCCCCCGGAGTGATCCCTGGCCAAGGTCTGAGCGCTAGTCTTCGCCGAGATCAGCTCGGAGGGGTGGCAGAGCGGTCGAATGCGGCGGTCTCGAAAACCGTTACCCGTCATTCGGCGGGTCGGGAGTTCGAATCTCCCCCCCTCCGTTCAAAAGCGCCGGATCCCGCACCACTGAGCGGGATTTCGGTGTGCTCGTCAGCAGCCCCGGGGAGGGTCGGTTGGGAAGTTGGATGGGAAGCGTTGGTCGAGCGGTGCTTGAAGGATGCCGGCGCCGGCAATGACCAGCATCAAGATGAGTGGTGCTCCGACGAATAGCGAGCGCGCCGTGGCGCCGGTCAGGACCGGCTTGGCACTGGCCGTGGTGATGACCGGAGTGCTGATCACCGCCGTCGACACCACCATCGTGGTGCTCGCCCTGCCCGCGATCGAGGGTGGGCTGCACGTGGCTCTGGCTTCGGTCGTGTGGGTCGTGATGGGCTACCTGCTCGTGATCACCCTGCTCGCCACTCAGGTCGGCCGGCTCGGGGACATGTTCGGCCGAGTGCGCATGTATGAGGCGGGCTTCCTCGTGTTCATCCTCGGTTCCGCTCTCTGCGCTCTGTCCTGGGACGAGCCGTCCATCATCGGCTTCCGGATCCTGCAGGGCATCGGCGGCGCGTTCATCACTGCCAACAGTGGGGCGGTGATCGCCGACCTCTTCCCCCGCGAGCAACGAGGTAAGGCTTACGGCTACAACGGAATTGGCTGGAGCCTGGGCGCCGTCCTCGGCATCGTGCTGGGCGGCGCCATCGTCACCTATTTCTCCTGGCGTTGGATCTTCTGGATCAACGTACCCATAGGGCTGGCCGCGGTGGTTCTGGCGGCGCGGGTCTTGCAGGAACGGGGTGAGCGTCAGGCGCATCGCCTCGACCTGCTCGGTATGACCACCCTCGGCCTGGGCCTGTTCGGCGTGCTGTGGGCGACCACCAGGATGGCTACGGGGCCACTGGACGCCTTGATCCTGGGCCTCCTGGTCGGCGGCGTCGTTCTCATCGGCGCCTTCGTCTGGATCGAGTCGACTGCGGCGGAGCCCATGGTCCAGCTCTCGCTGTTCCGGGTGCCGACCATGTCTCCGTCGCTGCTGGCGTCGCTGTTCCAGGGGCTGGCCAACTTCGCGGTGCTGTTCCTGGTCATCATGTACCTGCAAGGGCCACGGGGCCTGTCCCCGATCCACGCCTCGCTGTTGCTCGTGCCGGGCTACATGGTCGGCAGCGTCTTCGGACCGTTCGCGGGCCGGCTGGCCGATCGATTCGGGCCCGTGCTGCCGGCCACTGCCGGCCTCGCAGTCCAGGTCGTGGCCCTCTTTATCTTTGCCCAGCTGACGTTGACGACCGGGCTTTGGCTGGTCGTCGTCGCGAGTATCGTGAACGGCATCGGCGCCAGCAGTTTCTTCCCGGCCAACACCGCAGCCGTAATGAAGGCCTCCCCGCCCGCGGTGTTCGGGATCTCCTCGGGGATGCTGCGCACCTTCGCCAACACCGGCATGGTGTTCTCATACTCGATGGCCATCCTGATCGCTTCCCGCTCGATACCGCGCCACCTGGCATTTGCGATCTTCGTCGGCTCGACCAGCCTGCACGGGAAGCTGGCGGCGGCGTTCACCTCCGGTCTGCACTCCGCCTTCTACGCCTCGATGGGACTGATGGCCGTGGCCGCGCTGCTCTCCGCAACGCGGGGAGCCTGGTCACCTGGCCGACGGGACGCCGACGACTCCGGCCCGCCGGCTTGAAAGATCTCGAGCCTGGCGTGAGCTACCGTCAGCCAGTGGCGCGAGCTATCGTTTGCCGGCCACGGAGAGGTGTCCGAGTTGGCCTAAGGAGCGCGACTGGAAATCGCGTACCTGCTGAAAGGTGGGTCGCGGGTTCGAATCCCGCCCTCTCCGCTTTTTCCCGCCGAAAGTCGGCCCGCGGAGCGGGCCTCGACTTTCGGCGGCGGAACTCTTCGAACGAGTCACCGCGCCTGCGGCGCGTGTGCCTCGTCTGCTCCAACTAGCGAGGCGGACTTGGCCGCGTTTGTGGTTCGC
>PMZQ01000083.1 GCA_003170155.1 Actinomycetota bacterium
CATCCGAAGATGACACTTTCACGATAGCCCTCGCTACTAAGAACCGAGTAAGAAAAACCGCCGCATTTCGCCTTGTTTACGAGGAGTTCAGGGGCGGTACAATCGGAGTTGTGCGCTGGATCGTTTTGGGGCTGTGCGTCTCGGCACTTGCGGTGCTCGCCGCTGCCGAGTGGCCCCGCTTGCAGTCGCACCTCGGATTCGGCCGGTACGGTGCCTTTGTTTCGAGGAAGGCTCGCCGCCGCCGCCGCCGCCGCTCGCATCTGGTGCTGGTGGAGACCGAGGATCTGAGCGACTTCGACGAGGACCGAGAAGCCTTCGCCGAAAGCGTCGCGCGAGACCTCGAGCGACTGCCGACGATCGACGATCGCGACTAGCGCGAAGCGGCTTTGCTCGTGTGGGCGGCCGGAACCGCGAAGCGGATCTCGCGGGTATTCGGCAGAAGCGCGCCCGCGTTCTCGTCGTTTTTCGATTCCTGGTAGTCGGATGCTCGGACCACCAATGTGCCACCGGCCTTGAGCGAGGCGACGTTGATCTTCGCCTTCCCGGTGCGGGCGTCGAACGAGACCCTGAAATACTTCGAACCGGACGTCGCCGAGAGCGAACGAGGATCGACACCCGCGCCCGCGTCGGTGATTCGCAACGTCACCAGGCCCTTCGCGCGTGACAGCACTCGGATGCGCGGAGGCGTACGGTCGTTGATCCAGAGGTGGAAGCGGAAGCGTCCGGCCTTCGCTGCCGAGGTGGTGTCGAAGACGATCTCGTAGACGCCTGGGCCGGGTCTCAGTACGCCGGCAACCGGTTCCACGCTTCCGTAAAGATCCAGGTACGGATTGACGTTAACCGGTAACGCGGTGAGGCCTGCGATCCGGTCTTCGCTCGGTCCGAGCACGATCCTGGGCGAGACGGAAACACCGCGGGCGTGCGAGACGACGACGACGCCGAAATTCTGGAGCGAGCGTTTGAGGGTGAGGCGGAAGACCTGCTCGGGCCCCTTGAGTAGGCTCGGTACACCGAAGACACGCTCGGGATAGAGATAGCGATCGACTAGTGCTGTCCTATTTTTGGTGTTCCCGCGATAGGTGCCGGCGTGGACGATTCTTACCGCCTGCTTGCGACCCAGTTGCGGAACCGAGACACGCAGCCAGAAGGGAATCCTTCGCATCTGGCCGGCACAGGTGAGGTCTATCCAACCGTCGACATTGCCGGTGTGTGCTCCGGCCGTTGCCGTTGCGTCGAGCTGCAGAGTGCTGGGGACCGTCACCGAAGTTGGCGCCTGCAAAAAGACGCCGGCGGTCGACTCGTGGCGCTGGAGCCTTACCTCGCAGGATCCGACAGAGTCGCCGGCATCGCTGACGGCGATGTTCCTCACCAGGTGCTGATCGCGTCTCAGAAAGCCGAAGCTGACGGAGGACGGAGAGGTGAAGATGAGTGGTTGATCGGCGGCCGCCAGGGCGATGCGCCCACCTCCCTCGCGCAATGGCGATACCTCGCGGCCGCTGGAGGTGATCACCGGCGCGGCGGTGAGAACGAGCGCCGACTTGATCTGGGCGACGGTCCAGGTGGGATGACGCTGAAGCAGTAGCGCCGCCGCACCCGCGACGTGAGGGGCGGCCATACTCGTTCCGCTCTCTTCGTCCCAAAGGCCCGAACTGGCCGGAACCGAGGAGAGGATGTCCACGCCCGGTGCGCTGACATCGGGCTTGAGCTGGAGGCCGAAGGGAGTGGGGCCGCCGGATGAGAATGACGCGAGCCGGTCGGAAGCCACTCCTGCACTCGCGGCGGTGGAGGCGGCGACGGTGATCGCCTGAGCTGCGGTTCCCGGAGAGTCGATCGAGCCCTCTCCGTTCTGGTCGAACTCGTTACCGGCCGCGACTGCGACAATCACCCCGGCCGCGCTGGCGGCATTCAGGGCCTTGGCGACGATGTCGTTACGAGGATCTATCTCGGGCTCACCGAGTGAGAGGTTGATCACGTTCATCCCGTCCGAGACGGCGGCTTCGACCGCGGCGACGATCTCCGCCGAGTTCCCGTTCAGGCCAAAGTTAGAAGTGGGAATGGTCATCGCCTTGTAGTTGCCCAGGTAGGCGCGTGGGGCGACACCCGAGAGCGTGTGCGTTACGCCGTTGAAGCTCGCCGCCGTGTCGGCATTACCGGCCGCGATGCCGGCGACGTGGGTGCCATGAGAGGAGAATCTAGGATCGAACGGCAGTGAGGCGTTCGCATAGGAGAGGCCCGGCGGTGGAAACGCGCGAGCGACGATCACCTTCGCCGTCGTGTAGGCGGTATCGCCCTTCGGGAAGCCGGCGGGCATCGTGTATCCGGTCGGATCGAAGTAAGGATGCGTCTGATCGATACCGTCGTCGATGATGCCGATCTTGACGCCCTGACCGGCATTGGCGAGATCGGCGCCCCAGAGATCCGGTGCGCCGATCAGCGAGACGTTGGTGGGCGTAGTGCTCTCGAGTCGGACATATCGATACGAGGAATAGACGTGAGCAACCCCGGGAACGCGAGCCAGGCGGGCGACCTCGTCAGCAGGCAGCGCGACCGCGAGTCCGTCCGCGACGATGCGGTAGCGCCAGCGAACGTCCGCGTGTGGAACGGTCGCCTCGATCCGGTGCGAGAGGACATCCTGCTCGGTGGCGAGGCGTTTTAGGTAGTGGTCGCTCGACAACGAGTGGAAGTCGAGCGCGCGGCCCTTCGCGGTCGACGCCGTGGTGCTTGATCGCCCGCTCGTCTGGGCGTCGGCGAGCGGGGGAGAGGAGAGCGTCACGATCACCTCGGTAAGCGGCGACGCGGCCTTTTTCGTAGCTGCGCTACCGGCGGCCGAGAGGGCGAGGAGACACGCGGTTAGCAGGAAAAAAACCTTCAAGGCAGCGCCAATCCTACGCGGACCGGCGAAGAAACAGCCTAGAGGTGAGTAAGGGTTTGCGAAGATCCCGCTTAGCCAGATCGAGCCATCACCCGATCGAGCCATCATCAGATCGAGTCGGCCTGTGGCCTCAACTCGATCTGCCTAAAGGCTCTGAAGCTCAACAGGGCATCGCTTGAGCGGTCCGGTTGCCGTACCGCGGCTAGAATGCGGTTCCGCGCGGATGTGGCGGAATTGGTAGACGCGCACGGTTCAGGTCCGTGTGGGCGAAAGCTCGTGGAGGTTCAAGTCCTCT
>PMZQ01000112.1:0-5449 GCA_003170155.1 Actinomycetota bacterium
CTCTCGCAGCGCTCGCAAAGCGCGACCGCATGCTTGAACGGCTCGCGCGAGACGAGATGGCCGCGCGCGTCACACCAGGCGATGATGCGCTCGCTGGCTTCGGCTTGGGTCAGGCCGGCGAGTGCTGGTGCCAGGTCATTCATCAGCCCGTCCGGACCGATCGCGGTGGGCTCGGCGAGCCCGTGTGCGCGGCCGATCTCGAAGTCGACCGGGTCGTGCCCAGGCGTGATCTTGAGCGCCCCGGTGCCGAACTCGGGATCGACGTGCTCGTCGGCGATCACCGGCACCCGCCGGTCGACGAGTGGCACCACGACCTCCTTGCCGACGAGATGCCGGTAGCGCTCGTCGTCCGGGTGCACGGCGACGGCGACGTCGGCCGGGATCGTGGCCGGGCGCACGGTGGCGATGGCAATGTGGCCGGAGCCGTCAGCCAGCGGGTAGCGGATCGTGACCAACTCGTCGGTCTCCTCCGAGTGAACGAGCTCCAGATCGGAGAGCGAGGTCTGGTGGAATGGGCACCAGTTGATGATCCGGTTCGCCCGATAGATCCAGCCCTTTTTGTAGAGATGGACGAAAAAGCGCAGAACGGCCCGGGTGTAGTCCTCGTCCATTGTGAAGCGCTCGCGCCGGTAATCGAGCGAGGCGCCGATGCGCCGGAACTGGGTCATGATCTTGCCGCCGTATTCGTGCAGCCACTCCCAGACGCGGGCCTCGAAAGCCTCGCGCCCGAGTTCCTGGCGCGTCTTGCCCTCGGTCGCCAGATACTTCTCGACCGCGTTCTGGGTCGAGATGCCGGCATGGTCGTAGCCCGGCTGGAAGAGCACGTTGAAGCCCTGCATCCGTTTCATACGAACGACGGCGTCTCCGAGCGCCAGCTGCAGCGCGTGGCCCATGTGCAGCTCGCCGGTGACGTTGGGCGGCGGGTGGGCATCGACGAAGGTCGGGCGCGTCGAGCCGGGGTCGGCGTTGTAGAGGCCCTCTTCCTCCCAGGTCTTCTGCCAGCGCTTCTCGACGCCTTCGGGCTTGTAGAGAGGATCCATGGATCTGGATTCTACGGATGAGGCGACCGCGGGCAGCTGGCGTGCATTCGCTTGCGCTCCAGCCGCCTGTGATCTACGGCTCTCTGATCAGGAGGAGCGTCAGGTTCGGCCGAGCCAGGAGCTGCTGCCCGACCGACGGGTCGAACCAGCCGGCAACTCCGCCGTGGGCGTGCGTGACCAGGATGATCAGATCGGCCGGGAGCGACTCGCTCGCGGCGAGGATGGCGGCTCCGGGCCGCCGCAGGTCGACCGCCGTCTGCACATCGGGTAACCGGCCTCGGAGCCGGGCAGCGAGCTCGTCCAGCCGCTGACGGATGTCGTCCTGCTCGAACTGACGAGCCAGAGCCATTGCGCCCGGCAGCAGCTGGCTTTGCGCGGGCGAGGGGGGCTCTGGCACCGAGAGCAGCGTCACCGAGGCGCCGAATGCCCCGGCCAGAGTGCCGGCCGCGTCGAGGGCGGCATCGATGTCGTGGCCGAAGTCGATCGGCACGAGCAGCTTTCTGAGCTCGAACTTAGGGGCATCCAGATGCCGCACTGTGCGGAGCAGGATCGGGATGCTACCGCCGCGCAAGATGCGCTCGGCGATGGTTCCGAGCAACCGGTCGAGCGGCCCGGTGCGACCGTGCGCGCACATCGCGATGAGATCGGCCGCCTGCTCGTGCACGTGTTGATCTATAGCGACCGCGACGTCGTCGACGGGCCGCCCGTGCACGTGGACCTCGACGGTGATCCCGCTTCGGCGTATTCGCCCGGCCTGCTCGTCGAGATAGGCCTCGGCCGCGGCCGCGCTGGCGAGATGCGGCTCGCCGTGCACGCTGGTCGGAGGCTCGTGCTCGAGCACGTGAAGCAGCACCAGCGACGCCCCGAGCTTCTGCGCGAACGAGCAGGCGGCAGGCAGCACCGCCTCGGCGAGACGTGAGCCGTCGAGCGGGACGAGGATTCGCCGCACCTTCACAGCCCTAACACCTGCACTAGGAGGAACACGTTCAGGGCGACGATCAGGATCGTCAGGCCCCAGAGCGGAGCCGAGACGGCGGCGCGATTTCGGAAGGAGCCCATGACATCCATCTTGCCCGTAAGCCAGGCCAGAGGGATCAGCGCCCCGGGGATTCCGAAGGAGAGCACCACCTGGCTGAGCACGAGCGCGCGAGTCGCGTTCACACCTATGCCGGCGATGACGAGCGCCGGGATCATCGTGACGGCGCGACGAAACCAGAGCGGAAAGGTGCGGGACAGGAAGCCGCTCATGATCACCTGGCCGGCGAAAGTGCCGACAGCAGAGGCCGAAAGTCCCGCGGCGAGGAGCGACACCGCGAAGATGGCGCTTGACGCGCCCCCGAGTATCGGCACGAGCGTCTTGTGCGCCTGCTCGATGCCGGAGACGCCGGTCAGGCCGTGGGCATGGAACGTTGCGGCTGCCATCATCACCATCAACACGTTGACAATGCCCGCGAGCGCGAGCGCGATCACAACGTCCGTGCGCTGCGCGCGCAGCATCCGCCGCAGCTTCTGGGGGTCGTTGCGTACGCCCCGTTTCTGCATCAGCGCCGAGTGCAGGTAGATGACGTGCGGCATCACAGTGGCGCCCAGGATCCCGGTTGCGAGCAGCACGGCCTCCTGGCCGCCCAGCGACGGCGGCAGGAAGCTCCGCCCGGTGGCCAGCAGATCGGGCTTTCCGAGGAATGTCTCGGCCGCATAGCTAACGGCTATCACTCCGATCAGAGCCGCGATGATGGCCTCGAACAGGGGCATGCCCCAGCGCTGGAGCGCGAGCACGACGACCGTCCCCGCGCCGGCGATAATCGTTGCCGGGAAGAGCGGGATGCCTGTCAGCAGCTTCAATCCGAGCCCCGCGCCAAGCAACTCGGCGAGGTCGGTCGCCATTGCTACTACCTCCGCGCCGAGCCACGCCAGGAAGACGAGACGCCGCGGCGCGCGTTCCCGGATGTGCTCGGGCAGATTGCGGCCGGTGACCAGCCCGAGCTTCGCCGACTGGAGCTGGATAACCATCGCGGCGATGTTCGCCGCCACGACGACCCAGACCAGGCGATAGCCCTCCTCCGACCCGGCCTGGATGTTCGTCGCGAAGTTCCCGGGATCGACATAGGCGACGGCAGCCACGAACGCCGGGCCGAGGAACAGCCACGTCCCCCTTACACGGCGTACTCCGTTCAAGCGCCCGAGGCTGCGTAGGAAGCGGAACCGGATGCGGGGGATCAGACCTTGCATCTACAACGCCGTATCTTGATTACCCGCTGCGACGCTGCGGCTACTCCAGGCTGGAGTATGGACGAACGGATTTCGCGCTGGTCGCGGCGTCACCGTTCCCCCTCTTTGAGCTGTGCACTCTTCTTCCTCCGGCGCCCCGCCGCCCCTTCAACGCCCTACCGTGCTATCGATCGTCTGCCTCTCGGTGCTGTCGCTGGCGCTGATCGTGTTTGCGACCGGGCGGGTACTCGGCGCCTAACTCCGCCCAGTGCCAGGCTCCGTCACGAATGTGTGACGAGAACCCGCAGCCTTTGCAGGGCTTTTAGATCGCCGCGCCGAACCGGACATGTCCCGGCGCCAGGCTTGGTGGCGAAAGTGTGACAGGACGGCTCTGTCGGACAACTAACTTGCATTACAAGTTAATCCTGCTAACTTGTAATGCATGACAGTCTCGGACAGCACCCGGCGCAGCCAGCTCCTACGTGGAGTGCTCGATCTCTGCCTGTTGGCCGCGATCGCCGACGAGCCGGCTTACGGCTATGAGATGTCGAAGCGGCTGCGCGCCCGTGGACTCCTGATCGTGGGCGAGGGATCGATCTATCCAGTGCTGGGACGGCTCGAGCGTGACGGGCTGGTCGAGACCTACCGCGCCGCCAGCGACGGCGGCGGCCCTCCGCGCAAGTACTTCCGCCTCTCGAGCGAGGGACGGCGCGCGCTCGAGCGCGGACTGAACGAGTGGAAGAACGCCCGCGACGCGATCGACGTCGCCCTGGGCCCGATCAACACGGAGGTGAAGCTTTGAGCTCCTTCATCGAACAGTGCCGGCGCGAGTGGAAGAGACTCGGCGTGACCGATTCCGTCGCCGAGGAGATGGCGACAGATCTCGCAGCCGACCTTCAAGAGGCGAAAGCCGAAGGCGCATCCCCCGAGGACGTGCTCGGCGCCGATGCCGGTGATCCTCGCGTCTTCGCAGCCTCTTGGGCCATCGAGCGGGGAGTCGCAACCCGACAACCGAAGTCAGGGTTTCGCCGTCATTCGCTTCTCATCGTCGTCGCGGTGGCGGTTACCCTGCTGGCCGTCTCCGCCTTCCTGAGCCTCATCGCGTTCGGTCAGTTCCGAAGCGCCAAGTCGGCAGTCACGGTGACTGTCCCGAACCTCCTTGCCTACAAGCAGGGGCAAGCGGCGAATATCGCTCTTTCTTACGGCTTCATGGTCACGACCGTCACGCAAAAGGGCTCGCCCGACGGCTTCGTATTCGCCCAGTCGCCGATCGGAGGAACCTCGGTACCCCGCAGAAGCACAGTGACCATCTACGTCAACGCCTGCCGAAAGCCCGACGGCTGCTACAAGCACCACTCTGTCGGTTAACGGCGCGAACTACGCCGACTCTTCGGTCAGCTCTTCTTCTTCGGACTCGTCCGCAGCGGCGCCGCTCGTCACCAGCGTCGGGCGCTGGCGCTTGGAGATCGTCTCCTTGGTGATTACGCACTTGGAGACGTCCTTGCGCGACGGCAGCTCGAACATCACGTCGAGCAGAGCCAACTCGATGATCGAGCGCAGGCCGCGAGCGCCCGTCTCTCGCGCGAGCGCCTTGTCGGCGATCTCCCAGAGCGCATCGTCGGTGAAGACGAGCTCGACGTCGTCGTAGCCGAAGAAGCGCTGGTACTGCTTGGAGAGAGCGTTCTTCGGCTCGGTCAGAATCTTGACCAGGTCTTCGCGCTTGAGCTGATGCACCGCCGAGATGACCGGCAGGCGGCCGATGAACTCGGGGATGAGACCGAAGTTGAGCAGATCCTCGGGCATCACCTGGGTGAGCAGCTCGGAACTCTCGGTGTCGTTCTTGGCGTTGATCTCGGCACCGAAGCCAACGGCGTTCTTGCCAATGCGGCGGCCGATGATCTTGTCGAGGCCGGCGAAAGCGCCGCCGCAGATGAAGAGGACATTGGTGGTGTCGATCGAGAGAAACTCCTGGTGTGGATGCTTACGCCCGCCCTGGGGTGGCACCGAGGCGACCGTGCCTTCGAGAATCTTCAGAAGCGCCTGCTGAACGCCCTCGCCCGAGACATCACGCGTGATCGACGGGTTGTCGGCCTTGCGAGCGATCTTGTCGACCTCGTCGATGTAGATGATCCCGGTTTCGGCCTTCTTGATGTCGAAGTCGGCCGCCTGGATCAGCTTGAGCAGGATGTTCTCGACGTCCT
>PMZQ01000112.1:5457-11035 GCA_003170155.1 Actinomycetota bacterium
TTGCCGCAGCCGGTCGGGCCGAGGAGAAGGATGTTCGACTTCTGCAGCTCGACCTCGGAATCCTCGGCGCCCATCTGGACGCGCTTGTAGTGGTTGTAGACGGCCACCGCCAGGGTGCGCTTCGACTCCTCCTGGCTGACGACGTAGTCGTTGAGGACTCCGTAGATCTCCTTCGGCTTGGGCAGGTTCTCGAGATCGAGCTGGGCCGGAACCGTCAGCTCTTCGTCGATGATCTCGTTGCAGAGATCGATGCACTCGTCGCAGATGTAGACACCCGGACCGGCGATGAGTTTCTTGACCTGCCTCTGGGATTTACCGCAGAAGCTGCAGAGAAGCTGTTCGTTGCCGTCGCTTGCTCGGGCCACCTTTACTCCTTGTAGCTCGAAATCGTCTTTTCGGCTAGACCTATCCGCCGTAGACCGCGCTCGAAGGCTGTTGCGGAAGCGAGCACTAGCTCTCGCTTTTCTCCGAGCCCGAGGTGCGATGGGCCAGTACGCGGTCGATCAATCCGTATTCGAGCGCTTCGGCGGCGTTCATGAAGTAGTCGCGCTCCATATCCTTGGCGACCTTCTCGATCGGCTGGCCGGTGTGCTCGGCGGTGATCTCCTCGAGCCGACGCTTGATGTTGATCACCTCGCGCGCTTGGATCTCGATGTCGGAGGCCTGGCCCTGGAAACCGCTGGAGACCTGATGGATCAGAACCTTCGAATTGGGCAGAGCCGCGCGCTTGCCCTTGGCGCCGCCGGCGAGAAGCAATGCCCCCATCGACATGGCGACGCCGACACACGTCGTCTGCACGTCGGGCTTGATGAATTGCATCGTGTCGTAGATGGCAAGTCCGGCGTACACCGAGCCCCCGGGTGAGTTGATGTAGAGAGAAACGTCCTTATCCGGGTCTTCGGACTCAAGGTGAATCAGTTGAGCTATGACGAGGTTGGCGATGACCTCGTCAACCTGAGTCCCTAAAAAGATGATCCGCTCGGTTAGCAGGCGCGAGAAGATGTCGGACTGACGCTCTCCGCGCGCGGTCTGCTCTATGACGAGGGGCATGTAGTGCGCAGAGCTCATGGCTTCTCCTTACTGCCGGGGGTCCACAGTTTCGCAGTGGACTCAGGCTTTTCCTTCTCGGGTGTCCAGATCTGCTTGCGCGCCTCGGCCTGGGCGAGCGGAATCGGCTTGACCTCGGCGACGATCCGATCGAGGGCGGCGCTCAGGCGCATGTCCTCGCGCAGCTCTTCCTGGCTACCCTGGCGCCAGATGGCCGCCACAAGCTCGTCGGCATCCTCGCCGCTGGATCCCGCCTGGGCGCGTACGAACTCCTCGACCTCGCTGTCGGGGATCTCGAGCTTCAGCTTGTCGGCGGCGGCTTCGAGCACCAGTTCGCGCGCGACCGACTGGCGCGCCTCGGCGCGCAGCATCTCACCGAGTTGCGCGGCATCCTGGCCGGTCAGCTCGAGGTAGAGGTCGAGGTTCATGCCGCGGCGCTCGAGCGAGCGGGCCAGTTCGGCCAGCAGCCCGCGTGCCCGTACCTCGATCAGCATGGCGTCGACCTCGACGTTCGAGGCCTCGACCAGCCCGTCCACGGTCGCTTCACGGAAGGCCGCCTGTTCCTCGGCTGCGATCTGAGCCCGCAGCCGGCTCTCGATGTCCGAGCGCAACTCGTCCAGAGTGTCGAACTCGCTCGCGGCGCGCGCCAGCTCGTCGTCGAGCGGCGGCAGCACCTTCTCTTTGATCTCCTTGACGGTCACGGTCACCGAGGTCGTCTTGCCGTCGGCGAGCTGGAAGGGCACCGCACGACGTTCCCCGGCTTCTGCGCCGATCAAACCGCGCTCTACCTCGCCGACCAGACGGCCGGAGTCGAGCTCGATGACGTAGTCGCGGCTCTCCTCGCCCTGCTCGCTGACGAGGTCGACGACGAGCGTGTCGCCCTCGTTGACAGCCCGGCCCTCGACCGGCACCAGCTCGGCGACGCTCGAGCGTAGAGCCTCGAGCTCGTGCTCGACCAGGCCCTCGGGCACTTCGGCCTCGGCCTTGCCGACCTCGAGCTTGCGCCAGTCGGCGAGCTTCGGCAGCGGCTGCACGTTGAACTCGGCACTGAAGCTCCAGTCCGAGCCGGTAGAGGTTGGCAGCTCGAAGTCGAACTGCGGCTCGGAGACCGGACGCAGACGCTCTTTGGTCGCGGCCAGCCGGAACCAGCCGCCGATGTGGGTCTCGACCGCCTCGGCGTAGACCTTCTCGCTGCCGATGCGCTTGATCAGCACCGGCATCGGCACCTTGCCCTTGCGGAAGCCCGGCACCTTGGTGCGCTCGGCCAGATCCGAGGAAGCGTGCTCGACCGCGTGCTCGATGTCGGCGCTCGGGACGTCGACCGTCAGGCGGACACGGTTATCAGAGAGCTTGACGACCTTCGCCTTCACGACCGCATTCAAGCAGAGCGAGACCGACTGCCGTCGGATCTGTGCGGGCGAGCTCAGAGCTCGTTTCGAAATGACGACCCGCTGGCTGGATGCGATCGGTGGACGTGAGACCAGGGAGCTCGGCTGCCGACTAGTCGCGTCTCACATCTCTGTGGCCACGACAGCTGGGACGCAGGGCGCACTCATATCGCGGTCAGAGATTCGGATGCGCCCGAAGACAACGTCCTTGCGCCGCGAGATCGTGCTCGGCCGGTGTCTCTCTGTTTCCAGCCGAGCTCCGAAAAGCAGTGTCGCGTTCGTAGCCGGCAGCTACGGGGCGCCGAGCGAGCCAGGCGCTGGAGTGCTTCATTTGGAGCGAGCGCTCAGGCGAGGAACTCTATGCGCTCGCCGCCGGAGAGCTCGAGGCGTCCGTCGGCCTCGATCTCGTTGGTCAGGATTCGCTCGGCGGAGCGAGCGCAGCGCGGACAGAACTGCTCGCGTGCGCCGGCACGGAGCTGGGCGAGTGCGTCTTCGAGTGGGCGCGGCGCCTGGTAGATGCGCGAGGTGAGCATCGAGTCGAGCGCGTCGGCGACGTGGATGATGCGAGCGCCGAGGGGAATCTCCTCTCCCGCGAGCCCATCCGGATAGCCGCTGCCGTCCCAGCGCTCGTGGTGGTGGCGGATCGACGGCACGGCGTCGGCGAGGAAGCCGAGACGCTCGATGATGCGAGCGCCCTCGTCGGCGTGGCGACGCATGACTCCCCACTCCTTCAGGCTGAGCCGAGCCGGCTTGAGCAGGATCGAATCGGGGATACCGAGCTTGCCGATGTCATGGAAGAGCGCCGCGTAGCCGAGCAGGTCGAGCTCCGCCTCCGAAAGCCCGAGCTCGCGACCGATCGCCAGTGCGAGCTTCTGAACGCGGCGAGAGTGCCCGGCCGTGTAGGAGTCGCGGGCGTCGACCGTGGCCGAGAGGCTCTCCATGGCCGCCGTCGAGCGCTCGCGCAGAAGCTGGTTGGCCTGCGCCAAGGAGACGTTCTGCTCCTTGATCGTCTCGGCCGCTTTGCGCAGCTTGCGCGTGCTGCCCTGGGTGTGGCTCAGGTAGGCCTTCTGCGTCCTCTGAATCAGCACCAGCGGCAGAGCAAAGACAAGCAGCGCGTAGGCGTGGATGGCGTCGTAGCCGAGCACCATCGCCGCCGCCACCGCACCGTAAACGAGGTAGTGGCCGGTCATCCAGGAGAAGCGCTCAAGCCAGAGAGACCACCAACCCTGCTCGGACTCGAGCGCCAGTGCCAGTGCCAGCAGACCGGTGTTGAGGACGAAGTAGGCGCCGCCGGCCATCAGCGCCGCCGGAATGACCTCGACCCTGCGCGAGCCGAGCGGCAGCATCAGCACGAGGTCGAAGGCGCCCACGGCCCCGAGCGTCGAGATGGTCAGAGCACCGATGTTGAAGAGCAGCTGATGAAACGGCGAGCGACGCGTGCTCCAGTCCACGAGTGCCGCCACCAGCGCGGCAGCGAGCGCGATCCGGACCCCGAAGAGCGAGGCGCCAGCGATGGCGCCGACCGCGGTCACCGAAATCGACGAGTCGTCGGTCTCGATCGCCAGTACCTGCCCGATCGCAATCAGAGTCACGAGCGCACCCATGCCGACCAGGTCGCGGCTCGACCCGAAGATCGCCCCGGCCACACCGCCAGCGACCCCGGCAAGCGCGAGGACGGCGATCAGTCGCGTCAGCGGGCGCGGAACATCCGAGACGCGTAACCAGTCGCGTGCGCGCGTGCGCCGGCGCTCGACCTTGGGCTTGACCGCCGGTGGTGGCGGTAGCGGCGTCACGTACTCGCCGTCCTCGGGGATCACGACTGTGGCGGCCTTCGAGGGCTCGATCAAAAGGCCGAGCTCGGTCGAGCCGGCGACGACGCGGTTGCGGCCCTGGAGCTTGGCGCGGTAGACGGCCAGGTCGGCCTGGTGAATCAGCTCGGTCTGAGTTGTTCCGTCGGTCGGGAAGCAGGCCACACCAATCGAAACCGTCGCCTGGATCGGTTCGGTCGCCGTCTCGACGTGGATGGGCCGCGCCGCCACCTCGCGTCTGATCCGCTCGGCGATCTCGAGCGCCCGATCCAGCGGCGTGTCGGGCAGGAGAACGCTGTACTCCTCGCCGCCGAACCGGGCCGGCACGTCTTCGATGCGCAGGTAGGCGCGGAAGACCTCGGCCACGGCGCGGATGACCCCATCGCCGGCGAGATGGCCGTAGGTGTTGTTGATCTCTCGCAGTAGATCGAGGTCGACCATCAACAGCGCCAGCGGCCGGCGCCGGCGCCGCGCACGCTCTAGTGCCTCGGCGAAGACGCCGCCGAAGTAGCGGGCGTTGAAGAGACCGGTCTTGGGATCGACCCGCACCTCGGCCTCGAGCGCGGGCACCGCCAACGAGCGCTGGATCAGGGTCAGCGGCACGAGCGCCAAGGGAACGAGCACCGGGTTGTAGCGCCAGAAAGAAGCGACCGCGATTCCGACCGAGACGAGCACCAGGTCAGGCGCGTAGTTGGCGGGGGAAAAGACGCCGAGCTCGCGGAAGGAATGGCCACGGGCTAGATGCAGGATCTCGTCCAGAAGCAGGTGGTTGACCGCGACGAAGATGATGCCGGCAGCAGCGGCGGCAAGCGCGTAGTGCAGATGGCGTGATCCCGTCGGCTCCCCCCGCGGTAAGTAGCGGAAGACGGCGCTCGCGGCAAGTATCGCGAGCATCGAATCGCAGGTGTTGAAGATCTGGACGTACCAGGGCCGCCGCTCCTTGAGCCAGTCGGGGATGAACTGCACCACGGCCACCAGCACGGCCAGCTCGGGCGGCAGCAGTAGCACCGCCGCCACCACGAAGACCATGTCGATCGCGTAGCCCTGGTTCTTGGGCGTGACGACGACGAGGAGATGCGCGACACCGGCACAGGCGGCCAGGATGGCGAAGGTCGCCCAGGGCTCATGGCGATCGGAGCCCAGCCGGGAGAGAAGCGGCGCCAGCGCGACGATAGTGCCGCTCAGAACCAGGAAGAAGAACAGCGCCGCACGCGGCGGGAGCCACGCGCGAGAGAGTTCACCTGCCGCTTCGCTGCGACCTTCCATGAAAGTCATACTCGACGCCTAGCGATTATCCCTAAAGCTTAGGGCGGTTTCGAAGCGAGCACCATGCGC
>PMZQ01000119.1:0-22526 GCA_003170155.1 Actinomycetota bacterium
GCCCGTTCGGTCAATCCGACCGCGTCGGCTTCGGCGAGCGGGCGCCGGAGCAGTCCCTCGAGCCCGGCAAATCCGGCGGCGGAGAGCGCCAGTGAGCCCGGGGCGCAGTTGACGCAGACGACACCGCCAGCCCGGGCCGAGTAGCCGGCGAACGGCGGCGCACCCCCGCACTCGGCGCAGCTGCCGAGGTGAGGCAGGTAACCGGCCAGCCAGATCAGCTTGAGCTGGAAGGAAAGAGAGAGCGGATCGAGCGAAGCCGCGGCGGGCGCGCGGCTCGGGATCTCGTCGAGCAGGTCGAGGAAGCGCGTCAGCGCCTCGAAAGCGCGCGGGTTCGACTCCTGCTCTCCGAACAGGCGCAGCATCGCCTCGGCGCCGATCATCCCGACCCCGAGCCGGTAGAACTCTTCACGGACGGCTCGGTGCGAGTGAAGCAGCTCGACTCCGGTGATCGTGCCCAGCTCGCCCCTGCCCTCGTGCACCATGATCTCCACGTGCGAGAGCGGCTCCAGCCGGGCGCCGAAACGCGACTTGGTCTTCCGTATCCCCTTCGCCACGGCGCCGATACGGCCGCGCTCGAGACTGTATATGTGGAGCACGCGATCGGCCTCGCCCAGCCTGAACGAGCGCAGGACGACAGCCTCTGTCTTCAGCGCTCGGCCCATACGGTCAGTGTAGAGCCGGCTCCGGTGAGCGGGCTTACACCGGGCGGCGCTGGCAGCGCGGGCAGAACCAGGTGCCGCGTCCGGCAATTCTGGTCTTCGAGATCGCTGCTCCGCAGCGTTCGCAGGGCTCGCCCTCGCGTCCGTAGACGCGGAACTCGGCCTGCATCGAGCCGCTCTCCCCGTCCGGGAGGGCGTAGTCGCGCAGGGTCGCTCCCTGACGGGCGATCCCGGCCTCGAGCGTCTCGCGCACGGCGTCGTGCAGGCGGATGAGCGCCGGCTTGCCGAGCGAGCCGGCCGACCGGGCTGGATGCAGCCGCGCCCGCCAGAGCGCCTCGTCGACGTAGATGTTCCCCAGCCCGGCGAGCGTGCGCTGATCGAGCAACGCCGCCTTGAGCGCAGTTCGGCGCCCGGCCAGACGCTCGCGCAACAGCTCCGGCGTGAACTCCGGCACCAGCGGCTCGGGGCCGACGCGCGCGTCCAGGTATTCGCCGAGCTCGTCCTGTGCGAGCAGGTGCCAGGTGCCGAAGCGGCGCACGTCGCGGTAGGCGAGCTCGCTGCCATCGTCGAGCTCGAGCCGGGCTCGCTCGTGCGCGATCTGCTCGGCGCCAGCGCGCCGGTGCCGGAGCGAGCCGGTCATACGCAGATGGATGACGAGCGTGAGCCCACTCTCCAGGTAAACGAGCAGATATTTGCCGCGACGCCGGAGCTCCGCGATCTCCTGGCCGGCGAGCGCGGTCGCAAGCTCTTCCGGAGCAATCGGCCGGGTCAGCCGCGGATCGTTGATCTCGGCGCGGACGATCTTCCTGCCGGTGAGTAGCGGCTCGAGCCGGCGGCGGATCGTCTCGACCTCGGGCAGCTCGGGCATGCTTCAAGCCTAGTTGCGGGCGAGTGCCTGACCTGTCTTGACGCGATGAGTTTCGGCACGAAACCGGCACATTCGCGAGCGTCTATTTTCGATACCGTGTTACGCCCCGTGGGAGGGTGGGGGGAGGCGGGTGGTCAAGCCGCGCGACCGAGCCAGCCCCTACGCCATTGTCCCTATTCAGACGCTGATACGACACAGTCTCGTGAGCGATTCGGAGTTATGCTCGAGTCGGGGATGGGAGGCGGGGAACCCGTCTCCCTGGGGCCGCAGTTCAATCACTCGCGCGCTAAATCAGGCGGGCGTCACGAACGGCTTGCCCGGAAGGCTCCGCCCCGGCGAGCGGCCGCCGAGCCAGGCGTTCACGGTCGCGCCGACATCGGACGGCTCGCCCTCGTGGATGCGGCCGGCGATGTTCGTGCCCTCGACGTAGGCGAGCAGGAGCTCGTACTCGCGGGTGTGATCGGTGCCCGGCGTGGTTGGGTCGCAGCCGTGATCGGAGGTGAGCACGAGCAGGTCGCCCTCGCGCAAATGAGCGAGCAAGTCGGGCAGGCGGCTATCGAAATCCTGCAGCGAACGATGGAAGTTGACCGGGTCATTACGGTGCCCCCAGAGCAGATCCGTGTCGGCCAGGTTGGTAAAGACGAGACCGTTCTCGAGCTCCTCGAGTAGACGCTCGATCTGGGCGATTCCCTCGGCGTTGGACTTGGTCGGGATCGACTCGTCGATATCGCAACCGGCGAAAACGCCGCCGATCTTGCCAACGCCGTAGACCTTGGCGCCCGCTTCGTGTACCAGCGTGAGGTAGTTGGGACGGCGAGGCTGCAAGGCGAAGTCGCGGCGATTGGGCGTGCGCTCGAAGGCGCCTGGCTCGCCGTTGAAGGGACGAGCAATCACGCGCCCGACCTTGTGCTTGTCGGTCAGGAGCTCGCGCGCGACCGTGCAAGCCTCGTAGAGCTCATCCAGCGGAACGACGCTCTCGTGCGCGGCGAGCTGGAAGACCGAGTCGGACGACGTATAGACGATCCACTTGCCCGTCTCGATCTGCTCCTCGCCGAGCTCTTGGATGATGTCGGTGCCCGAGGCGACCTTGTTACCGAGTACGCCGCGAGCGGTGCGGTGCATGAACGGGTCGATCACCTCGAAGGGAAAGCCGTGCGGATAGGTCGGTAGCCGCTGTGGGGTGACGACGCCCATCAACTCCCAGTGGCCGCTGGTCGAGTCCTTGCCCGCGGAACGGGACGCCAGGCGACCTGCGATCGCGGGCGCACCAGGCTGAGGCGGACAGCCTTCGAGCGGAGCGACGTTGCCAAGGCCGAGAGCCTCGAGCATCGGTAGGTCGAGCCCGCCAACCGCCTTCGCAACGTTGCCGAGCGTGTTCGCGTTTTCGTCGCCGTAGCGTGCCGCATCGGGAAGCGCACCTGCTCCCACCGCATCGAGCACAATTACGCAGGCCCGCGCCATGTGACTATTCTAGGGAGCGATGGCCGCGGTACTCGGAATAATCGGACTCATCATCTTCATCGTCTGCGTTATCGCGTTCGCGGCGTCGATCACCTGGCTCGTGGTCAAGATCAGCCCGACCACCACCGGCAAGAAGCGGGCTCCGAAGAGCGGCTAGCTCTTACTCCGAGTCTCGCCTTGATCTAATCAGCACCGCTCGCACGCGCCGCATCCACCAGCGCGAGCGTCACGCCCACCATCCGCTCGAGATCGTCGACAGCGATCTCCTCCTCGGGCGAGTGGATGTGAGCCATGCCGTTGGAGAGGTTGACGCAAGGAAGGCCGCCCGCGTTGAAGACGTTGGCGTCGGCGCCGCCGCCGGTGAGTCCGAGCTTGGGCTCGAAGCCGCAGCTCGCAAGTGCGTCTCGCGCGATCGCCACCGGCAAGTCGTCGGGCTTGAAACGGTAGCCCCGGTAGATCTCGACCAGCTTGGTCTCGACTCGACACTCGCTCTGCTCGGCGGCGAAGGCGATCGACTCGAGCATCTCCTCGATCAGCCCGAGCTGCGTCTTCTCGTTGTGCGAGCGGATCTCGGCCTCGAGCTCGCAGTGGCCGGGGACGATGTTACGCGCCACGCCGCCGCGAACGATGCCCACATTGGCCGTCGTCTCCTCGTCAATCCGGCCGAGGCGGAAGTCGGCGATCGCCCGCGCGCAAGCGACGATCGCGCTCCTCCCCTCCTCTGGCGCGATCCCCGAGTGCGCCGCGCGACCGATGAAGCTCGCGTACAGCTCGCGGTGGTAGGGCGCTCCGAGGATGACCTCGCCGATCGGGGCCGCCTGGTCGTAGACGTAGCCGACCTTCGCCTCGAGCGAGCCCAGGTCGAGATGCTTGGCGCCCTGGAGCCCGACCTCCTCGACCGTGGTGAAAACCAGCTCGACGCCCGCGTGTGGACGGTGCTCCTCGACGATTCGCCGCGCTGCCTCGAGCATCGCCGCGATCGCCGCCTTGTTGTCGGCACCGAGGATCGTTCCGGTCGCGTTGCGCACAATCCCATCCGTGACAACCGGCTCGATCGGGCCCTGCGGCGGCACCGTATCGAGATGCGAGCAGAGCATGATCGGCACACCGCCTTCCTGCGCGCCGGGCAGGCGACAGACGATGTTGCCCGAGTCGGAAGGGACCCGCGGCCCCGAGTCATCCTCCTGCGGATCGAGCTCTAGCTCGCGCAGATAGGCAAGCACGTAGTCAGCGACGAGGCGCTCCTTGCCCGGCGGGCTCGGGATCCTGCACAGCTCACAGAAGAGCGTCAGCAAGTCGGGCATCGCCCGATTCTAGTCTTGGGCAATCGAGGCGTGATCTTGACAGTCGTCAGAGCGGCCGCTTAGGGTTTCCTCCATGCCGTCTCACCGCTGGCGCAGGGTCTTCCTCGTTGTTGCACTCTCGGCTCTCTCTGCCGGGCTCTGCGTCGGCTGTGGATCCGGCGCGTCGAAGCGGCGCTCGGTCATCAGTGAATTGGTACCAACGACGCCATGGTGCCAGGCCCGAACGAACGCAACGTGGAAGAAGGCCCTCATAGACGGCCTCGTCACTCTCTCCCGGCGCGCTTCCGTGCAGCCGCTGGCGGTAGCGAACGATGGTCGCGCTTTCTACGCCACGCTCTTCACGAAGGCGTACTCGGGCATCGTCAGGATCGACGCGAAGACGAGTCGATTCACGGAAATCCGGCGCGTCCCGCATCTGGACGCATATCAGGCTCTCGGGAGCGCAGACGGACGCTGGCTCGTTTGGCTCGACACGACAACGCCCTACTGGACGAAGTGGGCGATCTGGTCGTGGGACTCGCGCACGGGTCGGGTGCGCCAGATCGCAGCGACGCCGCGTGCGCCGCACGCGCAGGAGTGGGCAAGCGCTTCAACGCCCAGTGTTCGAAACGGCTACGTGACATGGGCTCAGGGAATCGGGCCCGGGGAGACCGAAGTAAAGGTGGTCGACCTTGCCAGCAGCCGAAGCAGGGTCATCCGTCGTGGCTCGGCAGCGCAGCCGTTTCTTCTACCTAGCCACGTTCTGATCTGGGTCGAAGACGTCAGAACTCCGAACGGCAAGAAACCGGTCTTGGTGCTAAGGGCTGCCAGCGCAGTTACGGGAAAGCGCATTCCCCTCCCGCGTTGGATCAGCGATCTACGCGGTTTGCAAGCGGCCAGTCTGATGAGCGACGGGAAGGTATTCGCGCACACGGCTGGACCGCCGGCGTCACTTTGGTGGTCACCGTCACTAGCGTTCGCTCCTTCTTATCGAGTCTTCACCGCGAAGGGCGCTAGTTCGATCGACAACTCGCTCGGCCTCGCCGGTATCTACGTCTATTTCGGCGTCCAACCGCGCGCGTACCTTGCCAATGGCGCCGAGGGGCGCTATCTCCAGATCGGTCCAAGCGGATACGCGATCATCGGGCGAAACGCGCTCGTGTATCTGAAGCCTTCGCCGGTGAAAGCCGCGCATGCAATCGCCGACGTCGTCTTCCTACCGCTCGCCTCACTCCCGGCGATCCCGCCCTGCAGCCAGAGAGCTAGTTCTTCCTAGGCGCTCTCGCCCGCATCGGCCGTGACGCCGTCGGTGGCCGCATAAGCCGTGCCGCGCGCGATCGCCCGCTGGAGCCCCGCCCCGACGAAGTCGCGGTAGAGCGGCGCCGGCCGCGTTGGGCGGGATTTGAACTCCGGGTGGAACTGGCTGGCCACAAACCAGGGATGGTCGGGAAGCTCTACGACCTCGACCAGACGCCCGTCCTGGTAGGTGCCCGAGATCGCGAGTCCCGCCTCGATCAGGCGCTCGCGGTAGATGTTGTTCACCTCGTAACGGTGCCTGTGGCGCTCGTGGATGATCGGCTCGTCGTAGGTAGCGCGGACTCCCGTGCCTTCGACGAGCTCGACTGCGCTGGCGCCCAGTCGCATCGTCCCGCCCAGATCCTCCACCTCTTTCTGCTCGGGCAGGAGGTCGATGACCGGATAGGGCGTCTCGGGATCCATCTCGGTCGAGTTGGCGCCGTCGAGCCCGGCGACGTGACGGGCGAACTCCGAAACGGCCACGTGCATGCCAAGGCAGATACCGAGGTAGGGAATACCCTGTTCGCGTGCGACCTGGCAGGCGAGGATCTTCCCCTCCCAGCCGCGCGATCCGAAGCCGCCGGGAACGAGCACGCCGTCCACCTGCTCGAGCTCGCGGCGCGCCTCCTCAAGCGACATCCCGTCGGAGTCGACCCAGCGCACGCGCACGTGACAGCCGTGGTGGATGCCGCCGTGCTTGAGCGCCTCGAGCACCGACAGGTAGGCGTCCTGGAGCTTTACGTACTTGCCCACGAGTGCAATCTCGACGTCTCCCTCGAGCTTGCCGATGCGGGTGACCAGATCCTCCCACTCGCCCAGATCTGTGACCCCGGCCGGCAATCCGAGCTTCTCGCAGACGAGCCGGTCGAGCCCCTCGCGCTTGAGGACGGTGGGGACGAGGTAGACGTCGGGCACATCCGGGTTGCCGATAACGGCTTCACGGTCGACGTCGGTGAAAAGGGCGATCTTGTCGCGGATGTCCTGCGAGATCGGCTCGTGCGAGCGAGCGACGACGATGTCGGGGTGGATACCGATGCGCCTGAGCTCGTTCACCGAGTGTTGGGTCGGCTTGGTCTTGAGCTCGCCGGCGGCCTCGATGAAGGGCACGAGCGTAACGTGGATGTAGAGCACGTTCTCCTGCCCGACCTCGCGCCGGAACTGGCGGATCGCCTCGAGGAAGGGAAGCGACTCGATGTCGCCGACGGTGCCGCCGATCTCGCTGATGACGACGTCGGCCGGAGTCGTCTCGGCGATGCGGCGGATGCGGTGCTTGATCTCATTGGTGATGTGCGGAATCATCTGCACGGTCGCGCCCAGGAACTCGCCCTTGCGCTCCTTGCGCAGCACCGTCTCCCAGATCGCGCCCTGCGTGTTCGAGGAGACACCGGTGAGATTGAGGTCGATGAAGCGCTCGTAGTGGCCGATGTCGAGGTCGGTCTCCATACCGTCCTCGGTCACGAACACCTCGCCGTGCTGGAAGGGGCTCATGGTGCCGGGATCAACGTTCAGGTACGGGTCGAACTTCTGCACCTGGACGGAGAGGCCGCGCGCCTTGAGCAGGCGGCCGAGCGAGGCTGCGACGATGCCCTTACCGAGCGCCGAGACGACGCCCCCGGTTACGAAGATGTACTTGGTCGCGCGCGCGCTCACAATCCGCTCCTTCCGGGTCGGTCGACAGATACCGGCATGGCGCCGGACTCACGGCTCGCTCTGCTTTCCGGGGGAGGCGACTCTTCGGGCGACTGAATCGCACGCTCGAGAATCGTCAGGCCTCGCCCCTCCACTGAATGCAAAGCTAGCACGACGGGGATCATCTCCGAATCTCCATCCCCGTTAGCGCCATGACCAAAGGATCGTAGGGCGGCGGCAGGACGTTGCAGTCGAAGGGCATCGCGGCTCCCTTTCGAGAGCTCCAACCAGTGACTGCGACGCTGGTGTGACCGAACCGCGGGTCGCGACGTACGTATTTGCGAGGTGCCGAAAAGGAAGTCGACACTCGCCTTAACAACCGCTCTCATCGCGCTCGCGGCGGCGCCCGGCTGCGGCGGACATAACAGCGAGAAGGCTCAACCGAAGCGTTCGACCATTGCTTCGAGCAACGTAGTCGTAGTCGATCGAACCGGCTCCGCTCCCGGTAGCGCGAAGTTCCGCGTCCCGGCTCATGTAGTGGTCACCGACCGGACCCGCATCAGATCGCTGGTCACGGCGTTGAAAGGACTGCCAGGCTTTCCCGCGAGCGTTCTACATGAGATGGCAGGGCCACCGGCCCGCCATTGCCCCGTCGACTTCTCCCTTAGGTACGAGCTGCGCTTCGAGGTTGCCAGCAGCGGGGGCATCCTGACCGTCGCCCGAGCAAGCGTCGATCCCTACGGATGCGAGAGCGTGACCGGATTCGGCTACCAGCGCTGGGCGGCGTGCTCGAAGAGCTTCTGGCGTGTCCTCGGCGAAGCCGTCGGCGTTCGGCACGCCACAGACGCGGCATTCCGAGGACGAGTCACCTAGCGACAGCCGATCGAAGCTGAGCGTCTGGTTGGATCGGTGCTAGCCGGCTTCGCGAGAGGCGACTGCGGCCAGAAACTCCTCGCCGCCGAGCATGCGCTCGATCTCGGCGGTGCGTTCTCCGGGCTCGAGTGCGTCGATGCGGGTGTGCGTGGGATCGCCGGGGATCTTCTCGACACGGAAATGGCGCTCGGCCCTGCTGGCGATCTGGGGCAAGTGCGTTATCGTGATCACCTGGGCGCGCGAGCCGAGGCGCTCGAGCGTGTCGGCGACGGTGTTGGCAGTGCGACCGCCGATGCCGGCGTCGATCTCGTCGAAGACGAGCGTCTCACCTCCGGCGACAGCCGCCAGCGCCAGCGCGATGCGGGAGAGCTCGCCGCCGGATGCCGTCTCGGCGACCGGTGCAAAGGGCAGGCCGCGGTTGGGCCGGATCAGGAAGACAGTCTCGTCAGCACCGCTCGGTCCGGGCTCACGTTCTGCCAGCTCGACCCGGAACTCGCCCTCCCCCAGTCCGATCTGCCCCAGCTCATTCGCAACAGCAGCGGCGAATGGCTCGGCGGCGGCACGCCGGGCAGCTCTTAGCTCTTCTACCAGCGCTCGCACGCGTTCCTCGGCCGCGTTCATTTCGGCCTCCGCGGCGGCGGCAGGATCGACCCCCTCGTCCACCCGCGCAAGCTCCACTCGCGCCGCGGCGGCACGCTCCATCAACTCGGCGAAGTCGAGGCAACGGAAGCGCCTCTTGGCCAGAGCGATCCGGTCAAGCTCGGCCTCGAGCTGCTCGAGCCGGTCGGGCTCGACCTCGAGCGAAGCCAGAAAGGCGGCGAGCGAGCTGGCGCTCTCACGCAGCTCGAGCTCGACGCCGCGCAGCTCCTCGCCGCAGGCCGCCAGCTCGGGCGCCAGACGTTCGACCGATGCCACCGAGCGTTCGGCGGCCGCGACTAGACCAGCGGCTCCATCTCCCTCTTCCGGCGCCAGCGCCGAGAGTGCCTCCTGCGCCGCCTGGGCCAGCTCGGCCACGTGACGGATGCGCTCGCGCTCGGCGCGCAGCCTTTCCTCGCTGCCCGGATCGAGTTCCTCGGTCGCCTCCACGAGCGCCCGCTGGTCCTCCAACCGGGCCTGAACCGCGCCTGCGTCGCGCGCCAACTCGGCGTAGCGGCGCCTGGCCGCCTGCAGGTCTCGCCAGGCCCGTCGCGCCTCGACTCTTCTGCGGCCCTGCTTCTCGCCGGCGAAGGCATCGAGCAGACCGAGCTGGTAGGAGGGGCGGGCGAGTCGCCGCTGCTCGAACTGGCCCGACATGGCGATCAGGCGCTCGGCGGCCGCGGCGGCATCCTCGCGGGCGATCGCACGCCCCCAGGCATAGGCGCGCGTGCGTCCGTCGGCGAAAACCCTCCGCGCCAGTACGAGACCTTCCTCTCCGTCGGGCTGCAACTCGGCCAGCGCCGCGAACTCCTCCTCGTCGAGCAACCCCTCGGGCAGTTCCAGCTCGGCCTCGACGTAGGCCTCGTCGGCGGCCGGCCCGACCGCGGAGGCTTCACCCTTCTGACCGAGCAGCAGCCCGATCGCCTGGGCGAGGATGGTCTTGCCGGCGCCGGTCTCACCCGAGATCGCATTGAGGCCGGGCACGAATTCGAGCTCGGCCTCGCGGATCAAAACGAGGTTCTCGATTCTGAGCCTACGCAGCATTGGAGTCCCGGACGAAGATCACTTCTGAGAGGCTAGCGACCAGGCAGGACTGCGGACAGTCGTCGCTTCTGGACAGGTCAGCGAGACCTCGTTCCAGATCGAGCTCGGCCCGGCTATCTCGTGGATCATCCGAGCTACCTCGACACGATCTGAGCCACTGGGCGTCCACCGCGGTGTCAGACACCGCTCAGAAGCCGAGGCGATCGTCAAGTTGAGACTGTGGCGAAAGCGAGACTTTTCATCTACAGATTGAGGGTCCAAACCAACCCGACCCGCGCGGGGATCGAGTGCGGAGCACGATGATTCCCGCGCTGCTGCCGCAGNNGCCGCAGGCGGGCTCAGCGCGTAGTCGAACGCCCCGGCGGAAATCGCAGATTTACGACGGAAATATCTCGCGGAAGCGGCGGACGAAGGTCACTTCCGGCAGCAGCGCCAGTAGTCCGCGCGTCTCGCCGAAGGTGACCTGGGCGTGCTGGCCGAAGTCGAGCTTGGCGAGCGGGTAGCCGTCGACGAGCACCGAGACGGGGATGTCGGCCGTCTCGTTGCGGGCCACGAGCGACTGCCCGCGCGGAACCACGAGCGGGCGCGCGGCGAGCGTGTGCGGGGCGACGAAAGTGATCGCCATCACGTCGATACCCCAGACCAGCACCGGGCCGCCGTTCGAGAGGTTGTACGCGGTCGAACCGATCGCGGTCGCGCAGACCATGCCGTCGCAGGCGACTTTGCCGTAGTCCTCGCCGCCGACCTGCCAGTTGATCTCGACGACGCGTCCGTGCGTCGCGGAGATGAGCACTATGTCGTTGATCGCGGCGCGGCGCTCGCCGTCCGCCTCGACCTCGAGGGTCGGGAGATTGAGCCGGCGGTAGTCGCCGGCGAAGGCCCGCTCGACGCCGCTCTCCAGCTCGGCGCCGGAGACGGAGGTCAGGAAGCCGACGCGGCCGTAGTTGACGCCGAAGACCGGGATGCCGCTGTCGAGGAGACTGTCGAGCGTACGTAGCATCGTTCCGTCACCCCCGAGTACGACCACAAGGTCGGCCTGGTGAACGTCGTCGTCTCCACCAGGGAGACCGTGCTTCTCACGCTCTTCATGGGGAAAAAGCAGCGTCACGCCGCTGCGCTCGGCAACCGAGCGCAGGCGCTCGAGCCCGTCGCCGATCTTCTCGACCCGGCCATGCGTGATCACGGCCGCCTTGCGCACCGGCTCATTGAGCGGCATCGGCAATCCATTCCTCGAGCTCGGCTGGGAGCTCGGGCTTGGGGTCGTTGACGAGGTGAATGAAGATCTCGCGGTTTCCCTTCGGTCCAGGTAGCCCGGAGTCTACGACGCCGGCCACCCTCGCATGCCAGTAGAGCGAAGCTTCCGCGACCTTGCGCACCACCCGGCGACGGATCTCCGGATCGCGTACGACGCCGCCTTTCCCGACGTCCTCCCTACCGGCCTCGAACTGCGGCTTGACGAGAGCGAGTGCCTGCCAACCCGGCGCGGCCAGCGCGAGCGCCGGCGGCAGCACGAGCTCGAGGCTGATGAAGGAGACGTCACAAACGACCAGTTCCGGCGAGAAGGGAAGCTCACTCAACTCGCGCGCATTCACCCGCTCGAGCACGGTCACGCGGGCATCGTCGCGCAGCGCCTGGGCGATCTGCCCATAACCGACGTCGAGCGCGATCACTCGCCGAGCGCCGCGTTGGAGCAGGCAATCCGTGAAGCCGCCTGTCGAGGCGCCGACATCGAGACAGTCCTTCCCGGCCGGATCCACCCCGAGCTCGTCGAGCGCATGGGCAAGCTTCTCGCCGCCGCGCGACACGTAGGGCGCCTTCGCAACGAGCTCGATCTCAGCGTCCTCGGCCACCTGCTGCCCGGCCTTCGAGTAGCCGCGCACGCGACCGGCCATCACGAGCGCCTGGGCCTGGGCTCGCGTCTCGGCCAGCCCGCGCTCGACGAGCAGGATGTCGAGGCGCTTCTTCTGTGGGCGATCGCTCATTGGTTTCATTCACCGGTTTCTGTGTCCCGGGCTGCACTTCTCGGAGTCTCGGGCACCTCGCTAATCCGCCCGCCTCCCCTCACCCTCCCACGGGGCGGGACACGGTATCAAGCCGAATAACACACGAATGTGCCGGTTTTGAACCAACACCGTCTTTGCCTAGCATCGTCCCAATTGCCGATAACTGGAAAGCGGCTCGCCGAGCGATTTGCCTCCTTCTTTAACTCGCGACCTCCTAATCCGCTCAAAGCGGAACGAGCCGATCATCCGAAGGCCTCTCACCTCGAGGCTACGGACACATGTACGTGTCGTACCCGTAGTTCTTCGGCTTAGCGCACGGGTAGAGACCGTGTTCGTTCGTGCGGATGCGCTGCCTAGCGATTGCTCGTCCGGACGCGTCGAGAGCAACTAGCTCTTTAAGCCGATGGCCAAGCGGGTAGTGCCGGGACGGAATTGGCCAGAGGAGATAGCCTTCTCTGGGCTCCAACTCAATCCGTTCTCCATCCTGGAATCGTGCCTCGACGCGAGCAACGTGTCGCCCAACATGGCCTTCGAGGCTGACGTGCGAACCGCCGCCGGCGAAGCCGACGAGGAGCGCCGGCTGTTCCTGCGGTTTCGCGGAATTCTTTCCAACCGACCGGCCTACATTGCTACAACCCGACGATTGGTTCCACCACATGCAAATGCCACCTCCGCGCGCCGGTGCGACCCAGAGACCGAGACGCGCGCCGTCGTCGGCGCGTAGGTCGAAGAGCTGCCGTCTCTTTCCCCATATCGCTCGCCTCGGCACAACAAGATCTCCAAAGCCTGGCACACGGCGAGTGATGGAGTCGCTGAAGAAACGCGGAACATTGTTGCCTATGTTTGCGCGAGCGAGCGTGTGACTTTCTTTGTCGAGGAGCGTGACCGCGATCGGCCAGTGCCCAGGCAGGCGATGGGCGCCCGGAACCTGGAAGTGAAAGAACCCGGCGTCTATGGGTGCTGTCACCCACACAAACGGAGCCTCGGCGACTGAGCCGTCTGCGTACAAGATCTCGACGCGAACGGCCGCCTCATAGAAGAACGACCCGACCAGAGCCGCCGGACTTCGCGAGAAAACCTTCGATCCCGGGGTGGCGCTTCTGCCTGAGCCTTGGACATCGATCTCCTTCGCGAACCTATCGTGGCGATCGGCTCGGCAGCCGCCGCCGAGCCGTGACCAAGTCGCACAGAACCCACCCTGCTTCGTCGGTGCGACCCAGAGAACGTACTCGTTTCCGTCAATCCGAAAGCTCTCTATCCGGCGCGTTTGATGCGGAAGGACGCCTGGTGCCATGCCTTCCGGGGCGCCCACTTCCATGCTGCCGAACTCATCGACCACCTTCGTTGATCCCTTCTCGGCGGTGCTGAAGTCGACAATCGGGTGACCGAGCGCATAGGCGGAGGCGACGCCGACCACGACGAGCGCGGTCAGAGCGACAACGCCGTAGATCTGGCGGCGCCGGCGTGCACGAGTTGCGCGGCAGAGCACGTCCATCCAGTCGCCGTCATCGAGCCCTGAACTAAGAACATCGTTTCGAGTCAGCTCCTCGCTCATGATCGCACCTCCTCATCGTCGAGTAGACCACGCAACTCCTCGCGCGCCTGGGCGAGCGTTGCCGCCACTGTTCCTTCGGAGACACCCGAAATCCCGGCGATCTCCGAGTAGGAGAGATCGGCGAAGTAGCGCAGGAAGACGACGAGCCGGCGCCGTGGCGGTAGTGCGCGCACCGCGGCGCGAACATCTCGGTCGAGAGCCGGCTCGAAACCGCCTGCCTCGGACTCGTCGTCGAGCGACCACTCACGGCGAAACTCGCGGCGCATCTTGAGCGCCACGTTGAGCGCGATCTTCCAGACCCAAGCCTCGAGGTTGCCCTCGCCGCGGAATTTCCTCTGCTCGCGCAGCGCTCTGGCGAACGCCTCCTGCACGACCTCGCGAGCGAGATCGTGACTGCCGACGACGCTGGCCATGATGTCCCGGTAGTCTCGATACCGGTCGCGGTAGAGCTGTTCGAGGGCGGTTGCGTTCCCTTTCACCTGTACCTACAGATCTCCGGGACGGCGGTTTCCTTTAGTGGACGCAGGTTGGGACTTCTCGGGGCACCGGCCGGCCGGCCGAAGAGGCGGGTTCCCCGCCTCCCATCCCCAACCTCGATCCTAACGCCGAAACGCCCACACGAATGTGCCGGTTTCGAGCCGAAATAGGAACCAGCTGGTCTGAGCTCGATCTCGAATGTGCCGATTAACTCGTGCGCGACACGAGTCCCTGGACGATTTCCTCCAGCACTGAGGTATCAACACCGATCTCGACGAGCTTCGCCTGCGCCCGGGCGGCCGCCTCGTCAGCCAGGCGCCGCGTCTCCTCGAGCCCGTGAACGAGCACGTAGCCGTCACGGTCGAGCAGATCGTCTACGAGCTGGAAGAGCAAACCGAGTTCCTCGGCGAAGGCGCGCCAGGGAGCCTGCTCGAGCTCGGGTAGCTCGGCTACTTCGAGCGCGAGTCCGATTGCGGCGGTAAATAGCCGCCCGGTCTTGAGCCGGTGCAGCTCGATCAGATCACCGCTGCGGATGATGTCCAGGTACTGCCCGCCGATCATTCCCTGCGTCGCCTCGATCAGCTCGCGGGCGACCGCCGGGCCCGGGTATGTGAGCGCCAGGCGAATCGCCTCGCCCAGGAGCGCGTCGCCGGCAAGAATGGCGACCGCCTCTCCCCACTGGATGTGCGTGCTCGGGCGGCCGCGCCGCTCGGCGTCGTCGTCGAGGGCGGGCAGGTCGTCGTGAACGAGCGAGAAAGAGTGCACCAGCTCGAGCGCGGCGGCAGCCGGTAGCGCCCGCTCCGGCTCGCAGCCGATCGCCTCGGCGGTTGCCAGGCAGAGCACGGGGCGGATGCGCTTGCCACCGCCGGCGAGCGCGTAGCGCATCGAGTCGCCCAGGTCGCCGAGCTCGCTCGAGAGCTCGATCCCGAGCAGGTAGTCCTCGATCAATCCGAGCAGCTGGTCAGGCGTCCGCATCCGCTTCCGTCTCCGCCTCGCGGCGGGCGCGGCCCAGCTCTGCTTCTACCCCCTTGGCCAGCTCGGCGAGCTCGCTCAGGATCTCGATCGACTGCGCCTGGTCGTCGGTTTGCTCGAGCCTTTTGCGGGCCTCCTCGACCTGCACGAGCAACTTCTCCGCTCTGGCCAGAGCTTCCTCTGCGCTCACTCGCTGCCTCCCTCTCTCGCGATCTTGCCGAGCGCGCCGTTTACCAGGCGCGCCGCCTCGTCGGTTGTATAGCGCTTCGCCAGCTCGACCGCCTCGTTGACGGCCACCTCGTAGGGCACCTGGACTCCCTCGATCTCGTAGACGGCGATGCGAAGGATATTTCGCTCCAGAGCCCCAAGGCGATCGGCCGTCCAGTCCTCCAGGATCTCGTTGATCCGTTCGTCGAGCTCGGCGGCGCGGTCGGAAACAGCCGTGGCGGTCTCGAGAGCGAAGGGATCGACCTCCCCCTCATAGAGGGAGGCGAGCGGCTTCCCGGTCAGATCCCACTGGTAGAGGAGAAAGAGAGCGGTTCGTCGGGCGGCTCTGCGACCGGCCATCAGCGTCTCCTCAGGGCGGCCGTCAAGCGATCTCCTCGACCGTCACATCGACTATCAGCTCGCGCATCTCACACATGAGCTCGAGCGCCTCGTGCACGGAGCTTTGCACGCGCGCGGCCAGCTCCGGCAGCACGGTGCCGGCGGAGGCGACGATGCCCACCTGCACACGTGGAGGCTCGGCGCCGAGCTCGAAGGCGACGCTTCGGCGAGGGTACCGGCGCACGCGCGCGCCGCCCCGCTCGACGGCCACCGAGACGATCGTTGCCAGAGTCTGGGAAGGAACGACTATCCGCCCCGCCCGCTCCTCGAAGACGAGAGCTTCCTTCATCCTCCAGCCAGAGCCGGGAGCCGGCCGGCCGCCTCGGCAATGAAGCTGGTCGAGTAGTCGCCGCTGCGGAACTCCTCGGAGTCGAGGATTTCGCGAATGACCGGGACAGTGGTCGTGACGCCCTCGATCTCCAGCTCGCCGAGCGCTCGCAGCGCGCGAGCGATCGCGGCCGAACGGTTGGCGTCGTGGACGATGATCTTGGCCAGTAGAGAGTCGTAGTAAGGCGGAATCTCCATTCCCTCCTCGGCGAAGGTGTCGACGCGGATGCCAGGGCCGAGCGGCGGGCGGAAACGCACTAGCCGGCCCGGGGTGGGCACGAAATCGCGCGCGGGATCCTCAGCGTTCACGCGCAGCTCGATCGCATGGCCCGAGCGCGGCGCGCGCCCCGTCAACTCCAGCGGCTCGCCGGCGGCGATGCGGATCTGCTCGCGAACGATGTCGATGCCGGTGACGAGCTCAGAGACCGGGTGCTCGACCTGGAGGCGAGCGTTCAGCTCCATGAAGTAGAAGCCGCCGTCGGAGGAGAGCAGGAACTCGAAGGTGCCGGCGTTGGTGTAGCCGATCACGCCGCAGGCGCGCTCGGCCGCGCTCTCCATCTCCCGGCGCAGTTCCGGCGTCGTGGCGGGCGAGGGCGACTCCTCGATCAGCTTCTGGTGCCGGCGCTGGATCGAGCACTCTCTCTCGCCCAGCGTGAGCACACCGCCGAAGGAGTCACAGAGAACCTGCACCTCGACGTGGCGAGCCGGCACGACCGCCCGCTCGAGGTAGAGCGCACCGTCCCCGAAGGCAGCCTCGGCCTCGGTGGAGGCGGTCGAGTAGGCGTTCTCGAGCTCGGCGGGATCGTCGACGAAGCGCATGCCCTTGCCGCCGCCACCGGCGGCCGCCTTGAGCAGGAGCGGATAGCCGAGCTCCTTCGCGCCCGCCTGCACGCCCACAAACGAGTTCACCGCATCGGTGCCGGGCACGAGCGGAACGTTCGCCGCCATCAGCTCGCGCTTCGCCTCGGCCTTGTCGCCCATGCGCCGCATCACATCCGCGCTCGGTCCGATGAAGACGAAGCCGGTCTCCTCGCAGGCCTCGGCGAAGGCGGGATTCTCGGAGAGGAAGCCGTAGCCGGGGTGGACGGCTTGGCAGCGGGTCGTCTCGGCGGCGGCGATCACGTTGGCGATGCGCAGGTAGCTCTCGCCGGCGGACGGAGGACCGATGCAAACCGCCTCGTCGGCCAGGTGAACGTGGAGCGAATCGGCATCGGCGGTCGAGTAAACGGCGACAGCTTCGACCCCGAGCTCGTGCAGCGCGCGAATGATGCGAACTGCGATCTCACCACGGTTGGCGACTAGGACACGTGAGAACATTCTTCGATCAGCCTCTGAGAAAAGACGGTTGAGCGCGCCGAAAGGCTGCGCCGGTAGAGCCTATCTCGTTAGGCACGCGCGGCCGAGGTGGTCGATGCGTGGATGCCAGGGGTCGCATGGGCCGCGAAGGCGCACTGGTAGTGCGTCGAGCGGTTCGAGTGGCCGCTGGCGCCGCGAAGCGGCCGCATCGGACGTGTGTGCTTGGCGAGATAGGCTCTCAATCCGGTTTGCCACTCTACTCCTCCGGGCGGCAGACCAGAAAGAATCAATAGTTGTCGAGCGGCTTGCCACTGATCGGCTCGAGCTCGACCAGCAGGTCGCCGAACTGCACCGCGTCGCCATCCTCCTTGCAGATCCGGCGCACGATTCCACCCTGCTCGGCCTTGACCTCGTTCATCAGTTTCATCGCCTCGAGGATGCAGAGGGTCTGGCCGGGCTCGATCGTGTCGCCGAGCTGGACGAACGGCGGCGTTACGGGACTGGGTGCGCGGTAGAAGGTGCCGACCATCGGCGACTCGACTGCAATCATTCCGTCGGTCGGGCGCATCTCCGGCACCGGCCCGAACTCGGCCGAGGCGAGCGGCGCCGAGGAGCCGGCCGCCCGCTCGGCGGCGGAGCGAACGGTCACACGCATGTCCTCGTCCTCGATCGTGACCTCAGAGACGCCTGTCTCCTGCACGATCTGGACGATGTCTCGGATCCTGTCGGCTCGGTCGCGTTCGACGGCGCCGGCGAAGAAATCGATGTCGGGCGAAGTGCGGCTGCGAATCGCGCGCAGAAGCGGCTCGGCCTCCTGGTCGAAGAAGCGAAGCAGTAGCAGCTCTTCGTCGCTTGCCGCCAGCCCCGAAACGCGCTCGCGCAGCTCTTCCAACGTCGGCGCCGGCTTGGGCTCGGACGGCTTCGGCGAGCGCAGCTCGATCGCCCGCTTCACGATCGGATCGACCTCGTCGGGAGTGCGGCCGTACTCGCCGCGCACCAGCGGCGGCAGCTCGTCCACCACGGTCTGGTAGCGGCTGGCCGAGAGAACGTGCAGGAGCGCCTGCCAACCCAGGATCTGGGCGATCGGAGAGGCGAGCGGCGGCGAGCCCAGCTCCTGGCGGACGCGGGCCAGCTCGTCGAGCACATCGTCGAGCAGGTCAGATGCGGAGTAAGTCTGCAGATGAGTATCGAGGGCGGCGACGATCCCGGGCGGGAAGCCGTACTCGGCCGCACGCGCAGCGATCCGCGGCACGAGTGGCGCTATCAGCTCGTCGCCGATGTGCTCGTCCACGAGATCGGAGGCCTGCCAGAGCGCCTCCACGTCCACCTTGCAGTCGAAACCGAGACCCGCGAGTGTCTGAGCCAGGACCTCGCCGGGCGGACGGTGCAGGGTCAGGGCAATTGGGTAGATCGAACAGGCGATCAGCTCCGCTCCGGCTCTGGCCGCCTCGATGCTGGAGGCAAGCGCATTGCCGCCGGCGCCCTGACAGTAAACGGCGACGGGAAGTCCGGTCTCGGCCCTGAGCCGCTCGACCAGCTCGTGTGCACGGTACGGCGGCAGCGAGCCGGTCGGGTCGTGCAAGACGACACGCGCAGCGCCGATCTTGGGCAACTTGCTCGCTTGCTCGATCAAAAGCTCGTTGTCGCCACCTCGGCCCGGGCTGTAAACGAGCCCACCCTCGAACTCCTTGCCCGCTGCGAGCACGGCCTCGGCCGCCTCGCGTAGGTTGTCGACGTCGTTCAGCGGATCGTCGAGACGAAAGACATCAATGCCATTAGCCGCTGCGCAGGCGATAAAGCGCCTGATCACGTCGTCCTCGACCGGATGGGTGCCAACGAGGAAGCGGCCGCGCAGGGCCAGCGCCAGCGGCGTCTTGGTGCGCATCTTGATCGCGCGGATGCGCTCCCAGGGGCTCTCCACGCCGCGCCTGACCGCAGCCTCGAAGCAGCCTCCACCGGATACGTCGAGATAGGCAAAACCGGCGCCGTCGAGGAGCTCGGCGAGCTTGTAGAGGTCGCCTGCCGGGACGCGCCCGGCCAGCGGTTCCTGACCGAGCAAGCGGATCGAGGTGTCTACGAGTGCGGGCATAGTGCGAGCGAGAGCCTAGTCGATCAGCTGCGCTGCTCGTCGATCGTCGGACACCAGATCGACACGAGCAAGGTGGGTACTACGCCCGCGAGATGTAGCGGCGCTCGCGCGTATCGACCTTGATGCGCTCGCCCTTGTTGACGAAGAGGGGAACCTGGACAATCGCACCGGTCTCGAGCGTGGCGGGCTTGCTGACGTTGGAGACGGTGTCGCCGCGGACGCCGGGCTCGGTCTCGGTGACCGTCAGCTCGACCGACGCCGGAAGTTGAATCCCGGCCGGCTTGCCGTCCACCATCATCATCTGCGCCGAGCTCGAGGGAAGCAAGAAGTCGATCGAGTCTTCGACGACGGCGTGCGCCAGGTGGATCTGCTCGTAGTTCTCCTCGTCCATGAACACGACCTCGTCGCCGCTGTCGTAGAGGTACTGGACGTTCTTTGTCTCGGTGTAGATGCGCGCCATCTTCTCGCCGGCGCGGAAGGTGCGCTCGACGACGGCGCCCGAATCGAGGCTCTTGAGCTTGGTGCGAACGAAGGCGCCGCCCTTGCCCGGTTTCACGTGCTGGAACTCGACGATGCGCCAGACGACGCCGTCGAGCTCGACGTGCATGCCGTTCTTGAACTGGCTGGTGTTGATGATCTCGGCCATTAGCGCCGAGTCTACCCGACGATGGTGAGCTGCTTCGAACTGCTCGTCAGCACCTCGGCGCCACCTTCCGTCACGATCAGTAGATCCTCGATGCGAACACCGCCGAGACCCTCCAGGTAGATGCCCGGCTCGATGGTGACGACGTTGCCGGCCTCCAGCCGTACATCCCCGGCTGCGGCTCTGAGCGACGGCGCCTCGTGCACCTCGACACCGACTCCGTGCCCGAGCCCGTGCCCGAAACGGCCGGCGAACTTGCTCGCCTCGATCAGATCGCGAGCCGCCGCGTCGACCTCGCGCGCGAGTGCGCCGGCTCTGACCGCGGCGACTCCAGCCTCTTGCGCGGCCAGGCAGACCTCGTAGGCACGGCGAAGCTCCGCCGGCGGCTCACCGCAGGCAAAGGTGCGCGTGCAGTCGGCGCAGTAGCCGTCTACGACGGCGCCCGCGTCGATAAGGACGAAGTCGCCCTCCTGGACGACTCGTTCGCCCGGCTCGGCATGGGGAAACGCTCCGTTCGGGCCAGAGGCGACAATGGTCGCGAAGGCCTCCTCTTCCGATCCCAGCTGGTGAAAGAGCTCGCGCATGCGCCAGGCCAGATCGACCTCGCGGCGCCCGGCGAAGGGCTCCGAGGCAAGCCGTTCATAGGCCCTGCTGGTCACCTCCGCGGCGCGCCGGATCGCTTCCAGCTCGCCCTCGTCCTTGACGGCGCGGAGCCGTTCCACGAGCCCGGAAAACGCAACGAGCGAGGCGCCGCCTGAGCGCAGCTTCTCGAAGCTCGCAACCGTGACGGAGTCGGGCTCGAAGCCGACCTCCCCTTCGAGCAGCTCGGCCAGTCCTCCGTAGAGATCGCGGCCGATGTCGACCACCTCGATCCCGGGCAGCAGCCGCGCCGCGGCCGTGTAGCGGGAGTCGGTGCAGAGGCGTACTGTCTGCGGCTCGACCAGGAGTGCCGCATTCGAGCTGCGAAAGCCGCTCAGGTAGCGCACGTTGGCGGAATCGGTGACGAGAAGCGGCCGTTCCAGCGCGGCCTGCAGACGCTCGAGCCGCGTCATTGTTTACTCAGAAACTCGAGCGCCTCGCGGTAGCCATCGGGCCCCTTGCCCGTCACCGTAAGCGCCGCCAGATCGCGGACTACCGATACGCGCCGGAACTCTTCACGCAGCTCGATATTCGAGAGGTGCACCTCGATGATCGGTATCTGCAAGAGCTCGAGCGCGTCGCGGATTGCGTAGCTGTAGTGCGTCCAGGCGCCCGGATTGACGATCACGGCGCCGGCGCTGTCGAGCGCCTCGTGGATCCAGTCGACGTACTCGCCCTCGGCGTTGGTCTGCCGGCAGTCGACCTCGAGCCCGAGCACCGCGCCCCACTCCCTGATCTTCCCCTCCAACTCGGGCAGAGTCAGCGAGCCGTATTGCGCGGGATCGCGCCGGCCGAGCATGTCGAGGTTGACGCCGTTCAGGACGTAGACGCGCATGTGGAGAGTGTAGGTGCTCCCGCAGTACACGAGCCCGCGCTACGAAGCGGCGTGCCCGACACGGTGGCGAGCTAGCGCTCTAGACCGGCGAAAGAACGGTGAGACCGTGCTGCGAAGCGCCTTCGGCAAGCTGCGCGTCGTAGGTCATCACGGCGCTCAAGAATCCAGCTTCGGCAAGCCTGAGCGCCGTGACGAGGTGGATGGCGTCGAGGGTCGCGACCAGCGGCGGGAGAATCGTCTCGGCCTCGTCGAGAATCGTCTGATCGAGAGGGACGAGCGCGATTGCAGCGAGGAGCTCGCCGGCGGCTTCAAGAAGACCGAAGCGCAGGGCGAGGCGGCGCAGCTCGACCCGCAACAGGCGGCTCGCAACGTGCTGATCGAAGCTAGCGAGCTCGCGCAGGACGGCAGGAGCGTCGGGCTCGCCAAGCAGTACCCGCCCGAGAGCGCTCGTGTCCAGATAGACGGCTGCCACCGTTCAGCGGCCCCGCTCGCCGCGGCTCTCGGCGAGAAAAGCGTCGGTCGTTCCGGCCGGAGCGCCGGGAGCAACAAGACGAGCTGCGATCTGTTCTAGCCGCCCGATCGGAGTGGTGGCGCCGGTTCTCGCGCTCAGCTCCGCGTAGACCTCGGACGAGAACGGGATCAGCCGCGCGACCTGCTGTCCGTGCTCAGTTACCAAGAGCTCCTCGCCGGTCTTGACGCGATCGAGATAGCGGCTCAGGTTCTGGCGCAACTCACGAACTCCCACCTTCGCCGGCATTGTGCGTCACAACGTAGCACATATCGCGTTCACAACAGAGCGTATTCGGCGACAAGTCGCGTAACCGTGCCGATTCAGTGCAGAAACCGTTGCGGGGGGCTGCCCTAGTTCTTCGCTCCGCCGCGATAACAGCGCGCGGGTACTTCGCGAATGGACGGCGCCGAAGGCGTAGACGACCAGTAGAACTACGGCGCCACGAAGCCTTGTCGATACCAACACGGCGACGATCAATCGACGCGCGCTTGCGAGCTACGAATCCGCGATCAAAGCATCGAGCGCCCGGCGCGCCTCGTCCTCACTCAGCTCGATGCCCCAGACCGGTTTTCCGGGCGCCTCGAGGAGCACGAACTTGGGCGTTCCGCCGGCAACCTTCTTGTCGCGGAAGAGGGCGGCCCAGGCCAGGTCGCGATCGACGGCGACGGGGCGCGGTGCCAGTACCTCTTCGACGGCTTCCAACCAGACGGGATCGAGACCGCGCTCGATCGAGAGCCGGAGTGCGGCCACCAGTCCGAGTGCGACCGCCTCGCCGTGGGTCGGGCTTCCGTAGGCGCCGGCGACCTCGAGCGCGTGCGCAAAGG
>PMZQ01000119.1:22629-43564 GCA_003170155.1 Actinomycetota bacterium
CGGACGTTGATCGCCGTCTTGCCACCGATGCCCGCGTCGACCTGGCCGAGGAGCGTGGTCGGAACGCTCATCCAGCCGATGCCACGCATGTAGGTGGCGGCGGCAAACCCACCGGCGTCGGTGGTGCAACCTCCTCCCAGGGCGACGATCAGATCGCCGCGCTCGAGCGGCAACTCCTCGAGCAGGCGCTGGAAGCTGGCGAAGCTCTTGGCTTCCTCGCCCGGTACCAACTCGTGGGCTGAGATCAGCCGCCCGGCAAGCGCCTTCTCGGCGGCGGCGCCGTAGAGACGGGCGACGTTCTCGTCCATGACCAATCCGGCCTTACCCTCCCCCGGGATCAGCTCACCGAGCCGGGCGAGCGCGCCGGGCGCAACCTCTACCCCACCCGCCGCGAGGATCGCGCTCTCCAGATCGGAGCAGACCGCGTCCGCGCAGTCGCGGTAGACCGGCAGACGCTCCTCGAACAGTCTGCGAAAAGCCGCCACGTCGCGTGCAAGTGGACGGTCGCCAGCCGAGGCCACGCGGCGCCAGGCCTTCTCGACGTCCACCTCGACCAGAATCGTGAAGGCGCGCTCGCGCAGTGCTTTCCGGGTTGCCTCGGCGCCGAGCGCACCACCGCCGAGCGCGATCACCGCGGGCTCGGAAGTCGCGAGCACTTCGCGTATCCGCTGCTCCTCGAGCAGTCTGAACTCGCTCTCGCCACGAGAGCTGAAGATGTCGGTGATCGACATCCCGGCCTCGTGCTCGATTTCGGCGTCCACGTCCACGAAGATGCGCCCGAGCGCGAGCGCCAGATCGGAGCCGAGCATCGTCTTGCCCGCACCCATGAAACCGGCGAGAGCGATGTGGCGTTCGAGAGCGTGAGTCGGGCGCGGGCTCATGGGCGACACGTTCTTCCGCCCGCCAGTGAGCGCAAGCCGGATTGAAGACCCGTCGACCGGGCGCCTCGACGCTTCTCGAGTCCCGGGCACCTCGCTAATCCGCCCTCCTCCCCCCACCCTCCCACGGGGCGTAGCACGGTATCGAAGAAAAACGCACGTTCACGTGCCAACTTCGTGCCGATTCCGCGCCGGATACCTGGGCGCTTTCCGAGGACGAGCATGCGCTACCTGGGTGACCAGTCGATCCGCTCGACGTAGGCGCGGTAGGAGGCGACGAAGTCGATGAGGGCGTCGCCACCGAACTTCTCCCTGGCCGCCTTCGCCAGCTCGAAGGCGACCGCGGCCTCGGCGATCACGGCCAGCGCCTCGACGGCCGTCGTGTCCGATCTCTCGACCAGCGCCTCGGCCGACTCGCCGCTGGAGATATCGACCGAGCGGAGTGGCTTCATCAGGGTCGGAATCGGCTTCATCGCGGCGCGCAGGACGATCTCCTCGCCGTTTGAGAGGCCGCCCTCGACGCCGCCGGCGCGATTGGTCTCGCGGTAGTAGCCGCGTTCGTCCTTGAAGATCTCATCGTGGGCCTGGGAGCCGGGCAGACGCGCAAGCGCGAAACCCTCGCCGGTCTCGACGCCCTTGACGGCCTGGATCCCGGCCAACGCCTGCGCCAGCCGCCCGTCCAGGCGCTCGGCCTTGTCGGCGTAGGAGCCGAGCCCGGGCGGGACTCCCTGCGCTCGTACCTCGACGATGCCGCCGAGGGTGTCTTGCTCGGCCCGCGCCTTGTCGATGGCCGCGTGCATCGCTTCCTCGTCCGTTGCGCCGCCGATCTCGAGCACGCTGCCGGAGACCTCGATCCCGATCTCCCGCAGCAACTGCCTGGCTACCGAGCCGGCCGCGACGAAGACGGCCGTGTGCCTGGCGCTGGCGCGCTCGAGTACGTCGCGAACGTCATCGAAATCGTGCTTGAGCAGCCCGGCGAGATCGGCGTGTCCGGGCCGAGGCAGAGTCACAGGCGTGGTGCCCTTCCCTTCGGGCTCGCCCTCCGGCGGCCAAGGGCTCATGCCCCAGGCCCAGTGCTTGTGATCGCGGTTGCCGACGACAAGCGCGAGCGGCGTCCCGAGTGTCTTTCCCTGGCGCAAACCGGCCAAGACTTCCAGCTCGTCCTGCTCGATCTGCTGTCTGGGAGAGCGGCCGTAGCCCTGCTGGCGGCGACGAAGATCAGCCCGGATCTGCTCCTGATCGAGCTTCAAACCCGCCGGTAAACCGCCCAATATCGCCACGAGCGCCGGCCCGTGCGACTCTCCAGCGGTGACGAGCGAGAGTGTCATGCCCTCAAATCTATTGACTCGGGGCGGATGGCGGAGCGCATGACCTCGATCGGGGCCTCGATCCCGGTCCAGTGCTCGAAGGCCGCGGCACCCTGGCGAACGAGCACTTCGAGCCCGTCCACGACCTCCGGGCAGCGCACCTCACGGGCGGTCGCGATCAGCGCCGTCGGCGATCCGTCGGGCTTGTAGGCGAGATCGACAACCAGTTGATCCGCCCGTGGCGGCACCGGCAGCTCGTTCTTGATCGGCGTCGCGTTGACGATGATCTTCATCCCCTCGCCGCTCGGCGGCCAGTCCAGCTCACGCACTTCCAGCTCGGGGGCGAGCTCGCGCACGTAGGCCGCCAGTTCCTCACTGCGCTCGGCGCTGGAGATCGAGAGCGAGGCGATCCCCGCATCGACGAACGCCGCCGCCAGCGCCTGGGCAGCACCGCCGGCGCCGAGCAGGATCACGTCCGCGCCCTCGCATTCGACCGCGCTGGTGACCGCGAGGCCATCGGTGCTGGTACCGAAGAGCGTGCCGTCCTCGCGTACGACCACGGTGTTCACGGAGCCGGCGCGGCGAGCCAGCTCCGATAGCTCGTCGCAGAGCCCAACCGCCATTAGCTTGTGCGGGATGGTCACGTTGGCGCCAGCGAAGCCGAGAGCGGCAAGACCGCGAAAGGCGTCCTCGAGCTCGCCAGGCTTCACGTGCAGTGGCACGTAGACCCAGTCAAGCCCGCACTCGGCGAAGGCCGCATTCTGCATCCGCGGCGAGAGCGAGTGCTCCACCGGGTCGCCGATCAAACCGACGAGGCGTGTCGTACCGGCGATCACTTGATGTAGCCCCAGAGGCGCTCGTGGGCAACGAAGTCCGGGTAGCTCGAGGTGAAGTAGTGGTGCTGTGTGTGGGGCTTACGCAGGTAATAGAGGTAGTGATGGCTACGGTCGGGGTGGGCGGCGGCCTGCATCGAGGCCAGCCCGGGGTTGGCGATCGGAGTCGGCGGCAGCCCGAAACGGAGCCCGGTGTTGTAGGCATTCGAGCTGTTCAGATGTGGTGTGAGTGGATCGGTCGGTTTCAGGTTGAGCCCGTAGCGAAGAGTCGCGTCGATACCGAGCGTCATGTGAGCATGCAGACGGTTGTAGATCACACCCGCCACCTTCGCCCGCTCGTCCGGCGAGAACGCCTCCTTCTCGACCATCGAGGCGATGATCAGGACGTCGTAGGCGGTGAGGTTCTTGGAACGTGCGTAGCGCAGATCGACCGTCTTCCAGGCGTCCTTGAAGGCGACGAGTTGTTCGTCGACCAACTGGCCGGTGGTCGTCGAGCCGAGGAAATCGTAGGTGGCCGGGAAGAGGAAACCCTCGAGCGCTCGCTTCTTCCCGTCGCGGGCAAAACGGCCGGGCATGGCAGAGCTCCGTGTCAGCTCCAGGTACTTGCTGGAGGAGAGAATCGGCCGGATACCGCGACGCTTGCGTGCGATCGCGTCTACCGAAACGATCCGGGCGGCCATCTGCCGGCGGGTGAATCCCTCGGGGAAGAGGATCTTGAGTGGCTTGACAACCGCTGTCTCGGACGAGTTGCTTCCTGAGCTGTGGCCAAGCGCGACTCGTACGACGCCGTAGAGCAATGCAACCAGCCCCGCCAGGATGACCAGCGCGAACAGGCGCCGACGAATGATCTGCCCGCGGTTCGGCCGGCGGCGGGGAATCCGGTAACCCGGTGGCAAACTCAGCCGTCGCGGCGGTTCAGCCATGTCAGGTAGCTCTCCAGTAGGTGTGCCGCCGCACGCGCGTCCTCGGGTGTCTGTGAGGGCGTTCGCCCGGCTAGAACGGTGGTGAGACGCTCGTCGTAGAGCTCGACGGGAACGGTAACGACTTCGCGCAACCGCTCGGCGAAGGCCTCGGTCTCGCGCGCCTGCTCGCCCCGCTCTCCTCGCATTGTCAGGGGCATACCAACCACGATCTGCGCTGGCTGCTCCTCTGCAACCAGCGCCAGCAGTCGCTCGGTTCCCTGCTTCGTTCCGACTCGCTCCACGATCGTGAGCGGGCGAGCAATAACACCACTTGGGTCGGAGACGGCAACCCCGGTGCGAGCCGATCCATAATCGAGCGCGAGTACCTTCACCGCTCGCGATTCTAGCCGCCGTTTTCCTAACCCTGTCGCCGCGCCCCCAGTGTCAGACACCAAATCGGTCAAGGCGAAGAAGGAGCGGAAGTGAAACTACTCGTCCACAGGTCGACGTTTTCGAACGCGGGCTCGCGGACCGCTCTAGCAAGCACCCGAGCCGATACCTGCATCGGCAGGGCTCTCGGATAGGGAGAGAAAGACGCACTTTCGACACACTGAAATCCTTGACGAAAAACGGTGTCTGACACCGGCCTCTCGGAGTCCGGTCAAGATCACTCCGAGGTAAGTGCTCGAGAGCTCGCTACCGCGGCTACTCGAGTGCAGCCAGAATCGCCTCGGCAGCAGCCTGAAGTGCGTCGGGCAGCTTCTCGGGGTCCTTGCCGCCGGCCCGAGCCATGCCCGGACGGCCTCCGCCGCCGCCGCCGACCAGCGCCGCCGCGGCCCTGACGATCGCAACAGCGTCGAGCCCGCGTTTCTCCAGCGTCTTGTCGAAGTTGCAGACGAGATGCACCCGCCCGTCCTCGACAGCACCGACGACAATCGCGGCGGGCGCGTTCTTCTGCTTGAGCTGATCGGAGACCGCGAGCAGCGTCTCGGCGTCGACCGCCTTCACCTCGGCGGCCACGACCTTGATGCCCGAGCGCTCTTCCTCGCGTGTGACGACGATCTCGGGGCCTCCGCCATCCTTCTCGCTCGGTCGCCTCTTCGCCTCTTTGCGTAGCCGCTCGAGCTCGCCTTTCAGCGCCTCAACCTCGGCGGCGCGCTCGCGCAGAAGCCCGACCGCCGCTCCCGAGGTGACCGCCTCAATCCGGCGCAGACCTGAGCCGATCGAGCCCTCCGAGGTGAGCGCAAAGGCGCCGATCTCGGCCGACGTGCGCACATGGGTGCCGCCGCAGAGCTCGCGCGAGACGCCGCTCACTTCGACCAAACGCACCATCTCGCCGTACTTCTCGCCGAAGAGCGCCATCGCCCCGAGTGCGCGCGCCTCTGCGATCGGCGTCACGAACGTGTGCACGGGATGATTGGCGAAGATGTCGTCATTGACGAGCTGCTCGATCTCGTCGCGCTCGGCCGTGGTTAGGGCCTGCCCGTGCGAAAAGTCGAAGCGCAGCTTGTCGGGACCCACGGCCGAACCGGCCTGGCGCGCGTGCTCTCCCAGCACCTTTTGCAGCGCCCTGTGCAGCAAATGGGTAGCCGTGTGGTTGGCCATGGTGGGGAAGCGCACCGACCAGGGAACGACTGCCCGCACCCGTTCTCCGGCCTCGAAGCCCTCGCCCCGGAAGAGCAGCACCTGATCGTCCTCGTAGCGGAAGCTCTGCTCGAACTCGGCCCGCGCTCCCGATTTCTCACTCTCGATGAAGCCGGCGTCGCCGACCTGCCCGCCGCCTTCCGGATAGAAGGGCGATTCCCTCAGCTTGGCCAGGAAGAGACCCTCCCCAACCTCCTCGAGCGCACCGATCTGGGTCAGCACTTCCGTCTTCTCGTAACCGACGAACTCGCTCTTGAAGCCCGCTTCGTTCGAAAACTCGGCCGCGCGCATGTCCTCGCCGCGGGCGCCTGCCCGCGAGCGCTCGCGCTGCTCCTCCATTCGCTCCGCGAAACCCTTCTCGTCGACCGTCATCCCACGCTCGCTCGCCAGCTCGCAGGTCAGCTCGAGTGGGAAGCCATAGGTGTCGTGGAGCTTGAAGGCGTCCTCGCCCGAAACCTGCTTGCCCTTCGCCAGCTCTTCGAACAGGCGCATCCCGCGAGCGAGCGTTTGCGAGAAGCGCTCCTCCTCGCCGGTGAGGACGGCCTTGATCTCGTCGGCATGCTCGCGTAGCTCGGGATAGTCGCCGCCCATCTGCGCGATCACGACCTCGGCCAGACGGGCCAGGAACGGCGCCTCGAGCCCGATTCTCGAGCCGTGCTGGACGGCCCGGCGGATGACCCGGCGCAGGATGTAGCTGCGGCCGAGGTTACCCGGCTTAACACCATCCGCGGCCAGGAAGACCATGCCGCGCCCGTGATCGGCTAGTACGAGGTGCGCCTTCGTCGCCAGCTCCGACTCGCCGTAGTGGCTACCCGAGACCTCGGCGACCCAGTCCATGATCTCTTGGAAGCTGTCGATCTCGAAGACGGAGTAGACGTCCTGGAGGATGGCGGCGCCGCGCTCCAGGCCCATGCCGGTGTCGATGTTCTGGCGCGGCAGCTTGGTCAGGCGCCGATCCGAGTGCTGCTCGAACTCCATGAAAACCAGGTTCCAGAACTCGAGGAAGCGGTCGCAGGAACAGCCCGGGGCGCAATCGGGCTTTCCGCAGCCCCGCTCGACTCCGCGGTCATAGTAGATCTCCGAGCAGGGGCCGCAAGGCCCCGTGGGGCCGGCCTTCCAGAAGTTGTCCTCGCCCAGGCGCACGATCCGCTCGGGTGGGATACCGACTCGCTCCCAGGCCGCGATCGCGACCTCGTCGGCGTCGAGCGATAGCTCCGGGTTGCCGCGGAAGACGGTCGTCCAGAGCTTCTCGGGGTCAAGCTTCATCTGATCTGTCACGAACTCCCAGGCCAGCTCGATCACACCGTCTTTGAAGTAGTCGCCGAACGAGAAGTTGCCGAGCATCTCGAAGAAGGTGTGGTGNNTGCCGAGCATCTCGAAGAAGGTGAGATGGCGCGCGGTCGAGCCGACCTCGTCGATGTCAGTCGTGCGAAAGCACTTCTGCACCGAAGTCAGGCGTGGAGCCGGTGGCTCTTCGAGCCCGAGGAAGTAAGGCTTGAGCGGTTGCATGCCGGCGGTCGTCAGGAGCACCGACGGGTCGTAGGTCGCGGGCACGAGCGAACCCGAGGATTGGAGCAGGTGGCCCTTGCTCTGGAAGTAGGAGAGGAAGCTCTCCCTCAGCTCAGCAGACGTGCGCACGCGGAGATTGTATGCGTGGAACTCGTTTCAAACTGCCGCTGGGTGCGCCGGCGGGTTCTGAGTCGAGGCGCCACGCGAGCAGCCGCGGCCACCGCCCGGCTACTGGCCGTCGAGCCCTCCGTCCTCGGACGCGATCTCCGAACGTATCTTCTCCAGCGCGCGCCGGATCAACCGTGACACGTGCATCTGCGAGATGCCCACCTGCTGCGCGATCTGCGACTGGGTCAGACCTTCGTAGAAACGCAGGCGCACAATCGTCCGCTCGCGCTCGTCGAGAACGCGCATGCCCGGCTCGAGCACTGCTCTGTCTTCCGAGATCTCGTACTCGCGTTCGACGTCGCCAATCGACTCGAGCGGATCGAGCTCGTCATCGTCGGAACCGGAGGCGACCGAAAGCGAGAGTGGGCTGTAGGCGCGGCTGACCTCGAGCGCCTCGAGCACTTCTTCCTCGCTCGCGCTGGTCGCTTCGGCGAGCTCACTGATCGTCGGCGAGCGGCTGAGCTCGACCGTGAGCCGCTCGACCACGTGCATCAGCTGGATGCTCAGCTCCTGCAAACCACGGGGCACGCGCACGGCCCAGCCGTGGTCACGGAAGTGGCGCTTGATCTCGCCGATGATGTTCGGCGTGGCATAGGTCGTGAGCTCGACCCCGCGATCGAGGTCGAAGCGGTCGATCGCCTTGATCAGGCCGATCGCACCGATCTGGATCAGGTCATCGAGCTGCTCGCCGCGCGCCGCATAACGGCGGGCGAGCGAACGCACCAGCGACATGTAGCGCTCGATCAGCTGCTCGCGCGCGGCCAGATCGCCCTGCTCGTGGTAGCGCCGAAGAAGATTCCTGTCGCTTGCGTTCAAGATGAGTCGCGCTAGTGCGCACCGTCGGAATGGACGATCGCCTTGCGCAACACGATCCAGTTGTCGCCGTCTTTCGACTCGACCTGGACACTGTCGGTGAGAGTCGAGAGCACCCGGTGCAACCCGACGCCGTCGTCCTCCCGTTCCAGCTCCGCCAAGAGCTGACTGTCGACCGGGCCAAAGTGTGTCTCGAGCGTCTCGGGTGTCGCCCGAAAGACGATTCGAACAACCTCGTCGTCGTGCTGCCTACCGAAGAGCTCGCAGAGCGCCAGTTGCCAGTCTTCCAGGGCTTCGACCGTCAGATCGAGGCGCGCGGCGAGTCCGGACAGAACCAGATGAGCGACTCCGTGCCACTCGGGTTCATGCGGAAGAGTGAGCACGATCTCATCCAAGCCCTACTCCTCGCTCTCGTTCTTCCCTTCATCGGCCTCGGTCTCGAACTCCTCGCCGAAGCTTCGCTCGCGCTCGCGGGCCGCAAACCTCGCCGCCGCCATCGCGGCCGAGAGATCTCGCTCGACCCTGAGCGCGGTCAGCCCGTGCAGGAGCCCTGCCGTCCAAGCCGCGAGCTTCTGCGCCGGCAGCTTGACGACCCCGGCGATCGCCCGCAGAACGGTATCGACGCTTTCGACCGCATCGACAGCGCTGTCGGTGACCACGTCGAGCTTGTCGAGCTGATCGTTGACCCGGTCGATCGAGCCGCCCGCCTTGTTGATCACCGGAACCAGCTCCTGCTCGACGCCGCCGATCAACGAGGAAGCGCGCCCCAGCATCCCCCCCAGCCGGAAGAGCGCATAGCCGAGCGCCAGCCCTACAGCCACAAGAAAGAAGCTGAGAGCCAGATAGGCGATGGCGGCGGCGGCGGAAGAAAGTGGAAGCATCGGGACGATCTTAGAGCCTATTGCGATAGGGATGTGCGTCTGAGGGGGTCAAGCCGTGGATGACAGTGGTCGGAGGGTTGTGTAGGCGCACTGGTAGTGCGGAAAGCAACCCTTCGGCCGCTGGCGCCGCGGATCGGCCGCCTCGGGTGTGCAGGCCTAGCGGAATAGGCTCTCAGGTGCTGCGGGCGGATGTGACCAAACCAAAGCCGACAACTGCCTCCTCATCGTAGAGGACAGCAGCCTGACCGGGCGCAACCGCGTACGCAGGCTCGGCGAGTCTGAGCCGGAATCCCGCGGCGAGAGGCTTCACCTCGGCGGGAAGCGCGGGCGAGCGATAACGGAGCTTGACGTCAGCTCGATCGACGGGGAGGTAGAGCGTGCCGCGAACGTCAACCCGCCGCCGTGCCAGCGCCTGCTCGGTACCGACCGCGACGCGATTTGCCCTGGCCCGCGTCTCGATCACATACAGCGGCCCCGATTTGCCGGCGACGCCGAGCCCACGGCGCTGACCGGGCGTGAAGCGCCAGTAGCCGTCGTGCTCGCCGAGCCGGTTTCCCTTCTCGTCCACGATCTCGCCCCTGCGCGGGGCCAGACCGCGGCGTTCGAGGAAGTCGCGGTAGTCGGCTCCGCCCAGGAAGCACGCCTCCTGGCTCTCGGCCCGGTCGGCGACCGTGAGCCGGGCGGCCTTGGCACGCTCGCGAGTCTCGGCCTTGGTCAGCTCGGCAAGCGGGAACCAGAGTCGTTCGAGCAGCCTTGGATCGACCCCGGCGAGCATGTAGGACTGATCTTTCTCGCGATCGCGAGCACGGGCCAGGAGCAGCTTTCCCCGGTGTTCGAGCAGGCGGGCGTAGTGACCGCTCGCCAGCCGGGAAGCACCGGCACGCTTCATGAAGGCGAGTAGCCGCTCGAACCGGAAGCTGCCGTTGCAGCGAACGCACGGGTTCGGCGTCCGGCCGCCCGCGTAGGAGCGCACGAACGGCTCGACTACCTCTCTGCAGAACTGCTCGCGCAGATCGAGTGTGACGTGCGGGAGCCCGAGCCGGTGACAGGTGTCCCGCGCCAGGCGCACCGAGTCCGGCGAGCAACAGGCCTTCTCGATATCCGGGCCAGCCGGATCGATCCAGAGCCGGAGCGTGACCCCGATCGCCTTCGGCCCCGCCTCCAGCAACGCGACAGCACTGTCGACACCCCCGCTCATGGCCACCGCGGTCCGCTCCGGATCCGGCGCCGCGCGAAACACCGGCCCGATCGCCGTCGCCAGCGCCTCGACCGCCAGCGGCTCGCCTCCCACAGCCGCTGCCTCGAGGAGGCTCAACCCGCTCAACGACTCGTCCAGACCGTCCGCATCCGCCTCGACGATGCGATTCCCGCGCAGGCGCAAGCGCACCGACGTCCACTCGCCGCAGAGCGTCGCATCTCCGAAGATCGTTCTCACACGGTCAGGCTAGCCGAGCGAGACTTTCGCGCTCGGCCGCCGCGACCGATCTGCGCGGGCGCGGATTGCAATGCGCCGTCCCATACTCCTCTCGAACCCCGCAAGACAACTACGGTAAGCCCGTCCCACCCGAAGGAGCAGACGAGACGCCCGCGCTGAAAGCACCGTGGCTCACTCTCGTTAGTCACTGCCGAAAGTCGCAATGCCTCCGAAGGAGGCGGATTTTCAGCCGTAAAGCGAAGGGGGCCGAAGCCCCCCTCACGAATTCCACCCTGCCGCAACTCCGCGCCCAAGTGAACCTGGATAGCCAGGTGGGTGCCCTGCCTCGCTTCGACGTCAAGCGCTTCCGCTCGGACGCAGGCTCCCGTTTACTTGGTGTTGGTTCTACTTTGTTGCGCGAAGCTCCAAACAGGGTCGAACCGTTTCACTGTAGCGCGACAGCGGCCGCCTAACAGGCGAGGAGCCAGCTCAGATCGATCACCCCGTGAGTGCCGGTGCTCGAGCCTGAGGGTCAGATCAAGCTCCGCACGCGTAGTGACTCACTCGCGATAGACACCGACGGAAGTCGTCACGCCTCCGAAGGAAGTGAACGTCCGGCAGTTCAACGGGCGAAGCGCCAGCGCACGTCTGTCACCGCGTCGATGCCGAGCTTGGCCGCTAGCGCCGGGGTCAGATCGAGCCCTCGGCCGGGAACGTAGGGCCCGCGTTCGAGCACCTCCGTGAGCACCTGTGTGTGGCCATAGGCGATGAAGATCCGCGCCCCGCAGGGAAGGCTCGGATGAGCCACGCCGTAGGTCTTGGGCCCGATCGTCACGCCGCAGGCGGTCTGCTTTCCCTTTGCGCTGAGCTCGAGAATGCCGGCTCGAACGATGTTCCAGTTACTCCCGGGAGCGGGCACTGCCTGGATTTGCGAGCCCGAAGACGATGAGTTTCCGTTCAGCTTATGAGCGAGCTCAAAGGTCACGAGCAGCGCGACGAGCGCGATCGCCGCGAGCAACCCCAGACGTTGAGCGACACGCCTCACGGCCTGGCAGGCCCGCGTACGAGATCGCCGAACGACCCGTTCACGAGCTCGTCGAACTCGGGTGGGAGCTGTCCGTCGAAGTCCGCGAATTCACGCAGGTAAACCAGTAGAAGCGAGCGCTCGTAATCGCGCTCCGCGTCTGGCCTGGTGTTCGCCGCCATGATCCGCTCGAGCTGCCACACGTTCCAGCCACCGGCGGCGTGTGTGTGTCTGGTCTCGCCCGGACTGGCAGCGAACTCGGCCAGTAGCGAGCGACGCTCCAGCTCCGGTTCGGGCTCCGGCTCCGGTTCGGGCTCCGGTTCCGGCGGCCTATCTTCCTCGGCCGGCTCTTTGGCTTCGCGCTCTATTAGCTCGTGCTCGACTCGTTCGCGCTCGGCTTTCTCTCGCTCGGCGCGTTCGCGTTCGGCACGTTCGCGTTCGGCTCGATCTGCTCGCTCGCGCTCCGCCTGATCGTTCTTCGCTCGTTCACGATCCGCCTGGTCGCGGGCTCTCAGGGCCTCGGCCGCGATCACCTCGGGCGGTAGCGCGGCCTCGTGCTCGTTCAGCTCGGCGACCAGCTGCTCGAGGATCGGCCGGGTCGAGACCAGCGCCTCTGCCTGTCTCACCTCGCTGATGCTGGAGTTGTGCGGAAAAGGCGAGAGCGCTCTCGGATCGGCGCCTCGGTACTGCACCGCCGCCTCGCGTTGCGTGCGCTGTAGCTCCGATCGCTCACGCCGGGCGAGGCCGTCGAGCCACTTCTCGTACACGAAGACAAGCGCGTAGGCGCCGAAAATGGCGATGACGGTGACTATCAGCGACGCATGGAAAACCTTCCAGGCGATCAGCCAGACAACGAGAATGAAGGCAACCTCGAGCAGAAGGCTCGGCTTCAAACGCAGCTTCCCCAGCATCTCTAGTCGTCTCCGTCTTCCGCTCGGTTTTGCCCAACCGAGTGGATCAGCTCATTTTCGACATCGATCATGGCAGAAGCGAACTCTGCCTAGCGCCGGGGCGAGCCGGTATCGCACCTCGACTAAGGGAGCGGCGGCGGCTCTTCTCGAGTCGGTGGCTCTTCCTCGGGTGGAGTGGACTCATCCTCGGAGCCCTGCGAGTCCCGTTTCCATCCTTCGGCCGTCTCGTCGCTGGGCTTGGCCGGCGTCTCGGTCTCCTCGGTCTCCGGCTCGGTTGCCTGCTCGACGGGAGTGGGAGTGGGCGTCTGTAGCTGCGCCGTCGCCTGCCGAATGACACCGCCCGGTGAGCGAGCCGACTGACTCTCGCGATCGGCGGCCTGCACGAGTGACTCGGCGACCCTGCCGACCTTGTCCTCGCCGAGACCGGCGGCGCCGAGCAACTGCTCGGCACCCTGCTGGGCCCGCGTCATGATCGAAGCGGCCTGGGCACGCGCCCACTCGAGCGTCCCTTCCACCTCGGCACGAGCTGCGTTGGTCAACTCGGTTGCCTGGTGTCGGGCCTGCTCGAGCAGCCGGTTCCCACGCGCCTCGGCCTCGCGCAGCTCCTGCGCCGACTCGCGCTGAGCGTTGGCGAGCAGTTCACGGGACTCGCTGCGAGCAACGCCGAGGATCTCCTGGCGCTGGCGCTCTGACTCCTGACGGAAGCGCTCCACGTCGGAGTGGCGAGCGGCCGATTCCTGCTGGCGCGTGCGGATCTCCTCCTCGGCACGCGAGAGCTGCGTGGCGGAGGCGGTCTGGGCATCGCGCTCGAGCGCATCGGCGAATTCGGCCGCGGAGCGGATCAGGTGCAGCGCGTCCATACGGACCGCATGTCCGCTGGGCTCCATGCTGGTGCGACCGGCCGCTTGCAGCACTCGAAGCTGCGCCTGAAGCTGACCCACGTGGCGCTGGAAGGAATCGAATGCGCTACGAACCTGGTCGGGGTCATATCCGTGATCGCTGAACGGTACGTCCTCGATGCGCGGAAGGGACGTCAGCGGCGCCGGCCGTGCTCTTTCTGGATCTTGCGTCGACATGAGTCGCTCTCTCCTCGTTCGCGCGTGATTAAAGGTCGAAAACTCGGTTGCGGGTGAAGTATGCCTACTCGATCGGCCGATTTCCTCTTTGAGATTAGCCCGGAGGAGCTACCGGACGGATGCCGAGCTCACGTAAGTGCTTGGGATCGGCCTCCGAGGGGGCGCCGGTCATCGGGTCGGCGCCGGCCTGGTTTTTGGGAAATGCCTGCGTATCGCGGAGATTTTGCTCGCGGCCGAGCACCATCAGCATGCGCTCGATGCCGAAGGCGACCCCTCCGTGCGGCGGCGCACCCATCGAGAGGGCATCGAGCAGGAAACCGAACTTGCTGCGCTGCTCCTCGGGTGAGATGCGCAAGAGCTCGAAAACCTTCTCCTGCAGCTCGGGCTCGTGGATCCTGAACGAGCCGCCGCCCAGCTCTACGCCGTTTCCGACCAGATCGTAGGCGAGCGCACGGGCGGCGCCCGGATCGCTCTCGAGCAGCGCCTCGTGGCCGATTGCCGGGCGGGTGAACGGATGGTGGACGGCGTCCCAGCGCTCCCCGTCGGCGTCCCACTCCAGGAGCGGAAAGTCGGTGACCCAGAGGAAGCGCCAGGCATCCTCGTCGATCAGGGCGAGCTCGTCCGCGAGCTCGAGCCGGAGCTGGCCGAGCACGCGCGCGACGGCTGCCGGCTCGCCGGCGCCGAAGAGCACGGTCGTGCCGGGCTCGCCGCGGAAGAGCTCGAGCTCCGGCTCGGAGAGGAACTTGACGATCGGCGAATGTGGTTCTCCGTCCTCCCCGTAGACGATGTAAGCCAGCCCGCCTGCTCCCCACTCCTTGGCGAACTCCTCCAGTTTCGCCAGATCGCCGCGCGAGTAGGCTCGCGGCGCGCGCAGGAAGCGAACGCAAGGCGCCTTCGCGAAGACGCCGAACTCGGAGCCGCGAGTGACCTCGGTCGCGTCCTCGATCTCGAGCCCGAAGCGCAGATCGGGCTTGTCGCTTCCGTAGCGACTCATGGCCTCGCCCCAGTCCATGCGCTGGAAGGGCAGCTCGAGCTCGACTCCGAGGCACTCGCGCCAGACTGCCTCGATCATCTTTTCCATCAGTGAGAGCAGCTCGTCCAGATTGGGGAAAGCGACCTCCAGGTCGAGCTGGGTCAGTTCCTGGAGGCGATCGGCGCGCAGGTCTTCATCCCGGAAGCAGATGGCGATCTGGTAGTAGCGGTCGAAGCCGGCAACCATCAGGATCTGCTTGTAGAGCTGAGGCGACTGGGGCAGCGCATAGAAGCGACCGGGCTGCAGGCGCGCCGGCACGAGGAAGTCGCGCGCGCCCTCTGGAGTCGGCTTGCCGAGGACGGGCGTCTGGATGTCGAGGAAGCCGGCGGCCTCCATCACGCGCCTGATCACGCCGATCATCTGCGCGCGCAGGACGATGTTCCGCTGCAGGCGGTCGCGGCGCAGGTCGAGCCAGCGGTTGCGCAGGCGCAGCGTCTCGTCCACGTTCTCGTCGTCGAGCTGGAAGGGAAGCGGCGGACAGCGCGACACGATCTCCAGCTTGTCGACCTGCAGCTCGATCTCGCCGGTCGGGAGCTTGAGGTTGACGGCTTCCGGGTCGCGGGCGACGACCTCGCCCTCGGCGCGCAGAACGAACTCGTTGCGGATCTCGTGCGATAGCGCGGCCGCCTCGGGAGCGCGCTCGGGGTTGATCACGAGCTGGCAGACACCGGCGCGGTCGCGCAGGTCGATGAAGACGAGCCCGCCGTGATCGCGGCGCTTCGCCGTCCAGCCCGCGAGCGTCAGCGTCTTCCCGATCTGCTCGCGGCGAACGTCGCCGCACATGAGGTCGCGCCACTTCATTGCTGAATCCTCTCGAGGATGTGGGCCGCGATGTTTTCGATCTCCACCGGCGGCCACGTCGTTGGCTCGTCTCTTTCAGTAATAAGCACACCCCCAGGAGCAACATCGACCAACCAGCGCGCTTTCAGTCGATTCGCCTGAGTCAACTGTCCTTTTCTCGAACGGAAGGCGTAGTCCGTATCACATGCCAGACCGTACTTACGCAGCTTCACCATCTCGGCGAGCACTAATGGACGATCGGCCGGTGGACGATCGGCCAGTGACTGAACCAGGAAGAAAACATCGATCCGCGGTTGCTCGACTTCGTTCCCCTGTTCTTCTAGCGAAAGTACGATGCGCTCGATCCCGCTGGCGAAGCCGACTGCTGGTGTCGGCGGACCGCCGATCGTCTCGATCAGATAGTCGTAGCGGCCTCCGGCCGAGACGGTGTTCTGGGCGCCGAGGCCGGCGGCGACGAACTCGAAGGTGGTGCGGGTGTAGTAGTCGAGCCCGCGCACGAGACGGGGCGCGAGCGTGTAGGCGACGCCGCAAGCGTCCAGGTAACGCCTGACCGCGGCGAAGTGCTCGCGGCACTCATCACATAGCGCGTCCTCGATCGTCGGTGCGTTCTCGAGCAGGGCGGCGAGCTCCGGATTCTTGGTGTCGAAGATGCGCAGGGGGCTCGTCGTGCGCTTGTGGCGAGCCTCGGCGTCGAGCTCGGATTCGTGCTCGTCGAGCCAGGACTCGAGGCGCTCGACGTAGGCCGGGCGGCAGGCGCGGTCGCCGATCGAGTTGAGAAGCAGAGTCGCCTCGATACCGAGTTTCTTTAGCCACGCGGCCTGAAGCGCGATCAGCTCCGCATCGAGCGCGGGATCCTCCGAGCCGATCGCCTCGACATTCAGCTGCCAGAACTCGCGGTAGCGCCCTTTTTGCGGCTTGGCGTAGCGGAACATCGGCGCCACCTGCCAGGTCTTGACCGGCTGCGGCTCGCGCTGCAGACCGTGCTCGATGTAGGCGCGGCAGACCTGCGCGGTCGCCTCAGGACGGAGCGTGAGCGAACGGCCGCTGCGATCCTCGAACGTGTACATCTCCTTCGAAACGACATCGGACGCCTCGCCCGAGCTGCGTGCGAACAGCTCCGTCTCCTCGAAGGTCGGGGTGACGATGTGCCGGTAGCCGTAGGCGCTGCAGAGCCGCTCGGCCTCGTCCAGCACCCGCTGCCAGCCCGGCCACTCACGCGGCAGGACGTCGTGGGTTCCCTTGGGCTTCTCGAAGCTCATTTGGTTCGCAACTCTGTCAGAAATGGGTTGGAGCGAAGCTCGGCGCCGAGCGTCGTCTCGGGGCCGTGGCCCGAGTAGATGACCGTCTCGGGCGGGAAGCGCAGGGCGAGCATCTCGAGCGTTGCCAGGAGCGTCGGCCAATCGCCGCCGGGGAGATCGGCGCGGCCGACCGAGCCGCGGAAGAGTACGTCGCCCGAGAAGAGACACTCGCCCGTGGCGAAGGCCATGTGCCCGGGCCGGTGACCGGGCACCGCGACGACCTCGATCTCGAGACCGGCGAGTTCCAAGGTCTCACCGCCGGAGAGCAACTGGTCGGGGACGAAGGAACGGAATGCCGGCGCACCCAGCAACTCGGCCACTCCGACCTGAAGCTCGGACAGCTCGGCCTCGGCCAGATAGACCGGAGCGCCGGTCGCCTCGGCCAGGTCGGCGACTCCTAGCACGTGATCCCAGTGCCCGTGAGTCAGGAGGATGGCCGCCACCCGGACGCCCATTCGCGCCAGCTCCAGGCGCAGTTGAGTGACGTCGCCGCCCGGATCGACGATAACCGCTTCCTCGGCGCCGCGCTCGAGACGGACGACGAAGCAGTTCGTCTGCAGCGGGCCTAGCTCGTAGCGGTCAACGGCGAGTGTCACAGCCGCCATTCTGACTGGCGCGGCCGCCGGGGGTGGATTCTTACTTCGAGCCGCGCCCTTGCCGAGGCGGGAGCTGGCCGGTTCGCCGCAGATAGGAGCGGTACATCGTCCGCTGCATCATCCACATCAGCGGCAGCATGAGGGCCGTGTAACCGAGCGCGATCAGCGCGGACGTATAGATCGATACGCCCTTGGAGAGGATCGAAAAAGCGGCAAAGAGGATGAAGTAGAAGATGAGCGCCTGCTTGCGCATGAAGCGCCAGTTCGGCGGCTGCACCGGACGTACACCCGCGGGGCGACGACCGTTCGAAGCCACGACGGTCCGGTGCTCCTTCTCCTTGCGCGAGGGCGGAGGCTGCTCGACCTCGACCTCGTTGCCTTCCTCGTCGATGTAGACGTACTCGTACTCGTGACGGAGTCCCTTATCGCGCCGGCGACGTTGTTTCTTGGTAGCCATCGCCGCCAAGATTAGCGCTAGTGGCCGTCGCCGCGAGCACGGACCCGAGCGGCGTGACGACGGTACGTGAATGAAGACCGATCGACCGAGTGGGTGCAGGCTGGACTTCTCGGAGTCACGGACACCTCGCTAATCCACCCTCCTCCCCGGAGCGCCGAGCGGAATGAAGACCCGTCGACTGGGTGTGATCGGTGAGTGCGAGGCTAGGACGCAGTGCCTCGTTCGTAGCCGGCGGCTACGAACGAGGCCGAGGACAACGAATCGCGCTTGCCGAGCGCGGCCAGGCGATGGAGTGCTTCGTTTCGCTCGGCGCTCAAACAAACCCTCCCACGGGGCGGAGAACGGTATCAAGGCAAAACGCCCGCAAATGTGCCGCCTCTGTGCCGATTCAGACCACACCTAATCCTCGCCGAACTCGCCGGCCAGCCGCGCCTCGATGATCTGAGACTCGTCGAGGCTCTCCAGGTGAAGCGACGCGGGCGTGACTCCCAAAACGGCACCGGCAGGCAACAGGCCGACCAACTCAGAGCCGGCGACCTCCGCACCGCGCGCGATGGCCTCCTCCTCGATGCGCGCGACGATCTCGCTCAGACTGCTCGCCCGCCAGTCTTCGATGTTCATGCTCACCTGGACGAGCCCGATGCCGGGCAGCTCCAGCCCGAGCGCGCGCACCCCGGCAAATCCGCCGCCGCTCTCGCGCACCACGGCCGCGATCTCCTTCGCCGCCTCGAGGCTCCCGCGCAGATTGACGTTGAAGGCGATCAGAGGATGGCGGGCACCGACCAGCGCCGCGCCCGCACGCGGATCGAGCTCGGGTGGCCCGAAATCGGGCGAGAGCTCCTCGCTCGCGATCCGGCGCGCCAGCTCGTCGGCTCCGCCGCGGCGAAGCTCGGCCAGACGTCGCCCGACCGTAAGCTCCCCGTAGAGAAAGACCGGCAACCCGAGCTCGGAGCCGATTCGCTCGCCCAGCTCGAGTGCGGCCGCCCGCGCCCGCTCGATCTCCTCGGGCCGGATTGCCACGAGCGGCAGCACGTCCGCGACTCCGACGCGGGGATGAACGCCCTTGTGCGAGCGCAGATCGATCCTCTCCTGGGCCACGACAACGCCGGCCAGAAGTGCGGCGATCAGCTGCTGCTCGCTCCCGGCAAGCGTGAAGACCGAGCGATTGTGATCGGAATCGGCGTGGACGTCGAGCAGCCTGGCGTGAGCGGCGAGCGCTGCGGCGAGCGCGTCGATCGTCGCTCGGTCACGGCCCTCGGAGAAGTTGGGAACGGTCTCCAGCGGGAAGGGCATGAGGTTACTCTAGGACTCATGCGGAAGTACTACGACACCCGCGCGCCGGAGTACGACGACTGGTATCTCGGTCGCGGCTTGTTTGGCGAGCGTGAGCGGCCCAACTGGGAGCAGGAACTGGCAGCGCTCGGGCGGGCGCTGGCCTCGCTTCCCTTCGCTCACACCCTCGACGTCGCCTGCGGAACCGGCTTCCTGACCCGTCACCTTCCGGGCGAAGTGGTCGGGCTCGACCAGAGCGAGCGCATGCTCGAGATCGCCCGCGAGCGAGTGCCGACGGCGGCGTTTATCGAGGGCGACGCGTTCGGGCTGCCGTTCGCCGACGGCGCCTTCGAGCGCGTCTTCACGGCAAACTTCTACGGTCACCTCGATCAGGGCGAGCGGGCGACTTTCCTGGCCGAGGCTGCACGGGTTGCGCCCGAGTTGGTCGTCTGCGATGCCGCGCTTCGTCGCGATCGCGAGCGCGAGGAGATGCAGGAGCGGATCCTCGAGGACGGCTCGAGCTGGCAGGTGTACAAGCGCTTCTTCGTCGCCGAGGAACTGGCCGCGGAGCTGGGCGGCGGCGAGGTGATCTTCAGCGGCGACTGGTTCGTGGTAGTGCGCTCTTGACGGGGCGGCGCTGCCGCTTTCGCATCCCTTCCGGCACCTCGGGTTGACTGAATGAGTACGTCGTCTGACACCGGCGGAAACGCTCACACCGAGATATGCCTGCAAGGAGTGAGTTTCGAGATAACCAGCTCCGACGCGAGTGTCAGACACCTGTTGGTGTCAAGGGTCAGTTGCGCCGGGAATGGAATATTCCGTCCTCAGACGCGGTCTCGCCCAGTCGACACTTGACGCTACCCTGGAATATCGATAGAAATCGATCATCGACGCTTGTCGATATAAGCCCATGGACATCGCACTAGAACAGACCTCGGCCACGCGGCGCAAGAACCGGCGCACCTTCTTCCGTCTGATCGGTTTCCTCAGGCCGTACCGGGTCGGGCTGGCGATATCGGTCGTACTGGCCGTCGGGGCGCAGGCTGCTCAGATCGCGATCATCCTTCTCTCCGGCGCGGCGATAGGCGCGATCAAGAACGGTCACCACCAGCAGCTCTGGACTCTGATCGCGCTGATCCTGGCGACCGGGGTAGCGCGTGCCCTCTTAATGTCCGGGCGCCGTTTCATCGCCGGCGATCAGGCGCTCAGGGTCGAGTACGACCTGCGCATGCGCATTTACTCGAAGCTCGTCCGGCTCTCCTTCTCGTTCTTCGACCGCCACCAGACCGGCCAGCTACTCTCGCGCTCGACGGTCGACCTGACGCTGGTTCGCTTCTTCCTCGGCTACGGACTGATCTTCTTCGCCCAGCACGTGCTGACCGTGTTCGGTGTGGCCGCGGTGATGCTCTACCTCGACTGGCGGCTGGCGCTGGTGACGATCGCAGTGACGCCGTTTATCGTCGCTGTCGCATACCGCTACAGCCACATCTCCCACCCCGTGCTCCGCGACGTGCAGCAGAAGATGGCCGACGTCTCCACCTCGGCCGAGGAGAACATCACCGGCGTGCACGTGGTCAAGGCCTTCGCCCAGGAGAACGCCGAGGCCGAGCGCTTCGCGGAGCGGAACGAGCGCCTGTTCGCGCGCAGCATCCAGGCCAACCGCCAGCAGTCCTTCTACATCCCGCTGCTCGGCTTCATTCCGCTCTTCGCCCAGGCCGGCGTGCTCCTCTACGGCGGCTGGATGGTCATTCACGGCCAGCTCGCACTGCAGTGGTTCGTCTCGTTCGCCTTCCTGCTCAACATGCTGATGCTTCCGCTGCGTCAGATCGGTAACTGGATCGGCCAGGCTCAGCGGGCAACCGCGTCCGGCGAGCGCATCTTCGAGATCGTGGACGAGCCGGAGGAGATCTCCGAGCGCCCCGGCGCCCGCGAGCTACCGGACGGGCCCGGCGAGATTCGCTTCGAGCAGGTGAGCTTTTCCTACTCGAGCGGGCGAACGGTGCTGGAGGGGGTCGACCTCGTGCTGGAGCCCGGGAAGACCGTGGCGCTGATCGGACAGACCGGCTCGGGCAAGACGACGCTCGCCTCGCTGGTGCCGCGCTTCTACGACGTCACCTC
>PMZQ01000119.1:43630-51805 GCA_003170155.1 Actinomycetota bacterium
CTGGCACAGGCGCACGAGTTCATCAAGCGCCTTCCCGGCGGCTACGAGACCGAGGTGGGCGAGCGCGGAGTCACGCTCTCGGGCGGCCAGCGCCAGCGTCTGGCAATCGCGCGGGCGCTCCTGACCGACCCGCGGATCCTGATCCTCGACGACGCCACCGCCTCGGTCGACGCCACCACCGAGGCGCAGATCCGCTCCGGGCTGGAGCAGGCCGTGCGCGGGCGCACCACGATCGTGATCGCGCACCGGCTCTCGACGATCGCCCTGGCCAATGAGATCGTGGTGCTCGAGCAGGGGCGCATCGCCGCCCGCGGCAGCCACGAGCAGCTGCTCGGCACCTCCGCGATCTACCGCGAGATCTACGAGCACGGGCTGGTCGAGCAGGAGATGGCCGGACGGTTGGAAGAGCACGCCGACGACGGCGACGGAAACGGAAGGGTGCCGCGGTGAGGGTCTGGCAGCCCGGCCATCACCTGACGCGGGTCGGAAACGAGCAGGTCGAGGACTGGTCCTGGCGCCAGACGGCCAGGCGCCTGCGCACGCTGGCACGGCTCGTCTCTCCGTACAAGGGCCGAACGATTCTTGCCGTGCTCTCGCTTCTGGCGGCCGCGGCGACCGGGCTCGCGCCTCCTTTCCTGTCCAAGATCGCGATCGACAGCGGCATCACGAAGGGCAATATGCACCTGCTCGTGATCGTCGTGATCGTCTTCCTGGCGGTCGGGCTGGCGAACTGGGCGACCGGCTACGCCGAGAGCTACTACACCGGCTGGGTGGGCGAGCGCGTCCTCGCCGACCTGCGCCGCAAGCTATTCGGTCACCTGCAGCGGCTCTCGCTTGGCTTCTACGAGCGCAACCGCACCGGCGTCATCGTCAGCCGCATGACCAACGACATCGAGGCGCTCGACCAGCTCGTCACCGACGGCGTCTCGACGCTGATCCAAAACACGCTCATGCTGGCCGGCTCGGCCGTGCTCCTCTTCTTGCTCGACTGGCGGCTGGCACTGGCGACCTTGACCGTGCTGCCGCTGATGCTCGTCGCTACTACGGTCTTCCGCGTCTACTCGACCCGTGCCTACCGTGCCGTCAGGGAGCGGATCGGCAACGTGACCGGCACGCTCGCCGAGGACATCGGCGGCATGCGCGTCGTTCAGGCCTACACGCGCGAGCAAGAGCGGGTGCGCAACTTCGCCGAGCTCAACGAGAGCTACCGCGAGGCCAACTACCGCACCGTCGTCTGGAACGCGATCTACTTCCCGTTCGTCGACGTGCTTTCGGGTGCCGGCAGCGCGATCGTGCTCGGCTACGGCGGCTGGCTCGTCTTTCACGGGCAGGTGACGATCGGCACGCTGGTCGCCTTCATCTACTACCTGTCGAACTTCTTCGACCCGATTCAGCAACTCTCGCAGCTCTTCAACACCTTCATCGCGGCCACAGCGGCGCTGGACAAGATCATGGACGTGCTCGACACCGAGCCCGAGGTCGTGGACTCCCCCGACGCGCGCGAGCTCGTACGAGCGACCGGCCACGTGCGCTTCGATCACGTTCGCTTCCGCTACCGGCCCGAGCTGCCCGAGGTGCTGCACGATCTGCACCTGGACGTTCCCGCCGGAGCCACCGTGGCTTTCGTCGGCCACACCGGCGCCGGTAAGTCGACGATAGCCAAGCTACTCGCACGCTTCTACGACCCCGTCGAGGGCCGGATCACGATCGACGGCTCCGACCTGCGCGACCTGCGACAGCGCTCGCTCCGCTCGCAGCTCGGCATCGTCCCACAGGAGGGCTTCCTGTTCGCCGGCACGGTGCGCGACAACATCGCCTTCGCCCGGCCAGGTGCAACCGGCGTGCAGATCGAAGCCGCTGCTCGCGCGGTGGGGGCGCTCGACTTCATCGAGGGGCTCGAGCAGGGCTTCGACACCCAGCTCGGTGAACGGGGCGCCAGACTCTCGGTCGGGCAGCGTCAGCTCGTCGCCTTCGCGCGGGCGCTGGTTGCCGATCCGCGCATCCTCATCCTCGACGAGGCGACCTCGTCGGTGGACATCTCGACCGAGCGCACGATCGAGCGGGCGCTGCGGGTGCTCCTGGCCGATCGCACCGCCTTCGTGATCGCGCACCGGCTCTCGACCATCCGTAACGCCGATCTGATCGTCGTACTCGAGCACGGTCGCGTCGTCGAGCAGGGAAAGCACGACGAGCTGCTCGCGCGCCGGGGTTTCTACACGTCGCTCTACACCGATCCGGCGGTTGCGACTAGCTAGCGTCTCCACCACGACTTCAAGCCAGTTCTACTTTCGGCCGATCCCCGTAGATGTGATCTATAGGGCGTCCGCATGATGCGCACAATGACGGGATTCGGAATGATCGTCGGCTCGACACTCGGCGGCATCGCGCCGATGCTGATCGGCGGCGGACTGATGCTGTCGTTGGTCGGCACCGTGATCGGCGGCGTTCTCGGCATCTGGGCGGGATTGCGGGTCAACGAGTAGTTCTCCTGATCACAGCGCACGACGCACCGACGTCCTCGATCACTCGCCTCGATTGAAGGGCGCATCAGTCTCGCCGCTTCGATTGCAGCCGCCGCGAAGGCTTTCCGACGCCCGCGAGCACGGCCGCGTCGTCGAACCAGTTACGAGCGACGAACTACTCGAGCGGCGAGCGCGACAATCGGTTCCTTTATCTCGAGGATTGTCTGAACGCGGACGCCACGACCGCAATCTCCACACAGTCCCACCGCAACCATGAGAGCGCGAGCGGGCTGGCGGTCAGAGGCGTGAGGTGGCGCGTGACACGACGAGATCGCGGCTTCCAACAGGGAGGAAACGCGCCGACACGCACCGCAGCTCGCTTGACCTTCCAACGGAAAGAGCTGAGAACACGATACCGATCAGTGAGTGACGATGGATTCGGGGGTCATGACGATCCAGAACAGGGTTAATCTCCCGATCACTCTGCGTATGAACACCGGACCACATGGGGCTGATACAGCCGAAATTCGTCTCCCGATCGGAACAGCGGAACTATGGAACCAGGTTGTCTCTTTGCTCCACGGTGCGCTCCTGTCCGCCGGGCGTGTTGCGCGTTTCCTCGCGGACGCTACTCCTGCGTGAGCCGCCGGAGACCATCAGCGCGAGACCAACGACAAACGACACGATGCCCACGACGAGCAGGATGACCCCGACCGTGTGGACGTTGAAGCCCTTCGCGCTGGCCGTAACAGCGAACTCCAGTATGGCGCCCACTACAACCAGAACCACTCCGAACCCCATCAGACCAGCACCTCTGTTCATGCCCATCCTCCCCAGTAAGAACGGCCCGGGCTTGCGACTGTCTTTGTTGTCATGCCCATCTGAGAGGAGGTCTGAAACGGAGCGCAGGTGCCGACCGAGACGATCGCTAGCCTCGACCTCGTGGCCGACGCCCGCTGGATTGACCTGCTCGACCCAAGCCGAGAAGAGCTCGAGCAGGCGATGCCGGGCGCCTTGCACGATCGCGCGCTCAATCGCCTGCTCACCCCCGCCCGGCACGAGGACGAGCCGCGGCCGACGCTGGAAGGGCACGAGGGCTACATCTTCGGCATCTTCCTGATCGCGGTCGCCATGCCCGACGAGGACCGGATCTACTACCAGGAGGTCGATCTGGTGGCCACGAGCGAGCTCGTGATCACCGTGCGCAAGACGCCTCAGGACGGAGCTCCGTTTGACCCAGCGCCGATCCGCGACTCCTACGCGTCGAGGCCGGCACGAGCCGGGATGCTCGTCTACGCGCTCGTGGACGAGGTAGCCGAGCGCTACCTCTCGCTCATCGATGCGCTCGAGGACGAGATCGACGAGCTCGAGGAGAAGGTCGAACGCGAGCTTCCACAGGTGATTCGCGACCGCATCTCAGAGCTTCGTCACGACCTCCTGCATGTCCGTCGCACGCTCGCGCCGACGCGCGACGCCATTCGCCGCGTTCTCGACGGAAGGATCTCGATCGGAGGCAAACGGCAGTTCCCGCGCGAGGTGGAGCTGCACTTCGCTGACGCCTACGACAAGCTCCTACGCGCGAGCGAGGGCCTGGAGCTGGCGCGCGACCTCGTCGCCGGAGTACGCGATTACCACCAGGCCAAGATCTCGAACGACCAGAACGAGGTGATGAAGCGCCTGACCGCGATCGCCTCGATGCTGCTGTTACCGACCTTTATCGTCGGCCTCTACGGCCAGAACTTCCGCCACATCCCCGAGCTCCACTGGGGCTTCGGCTACTGGTGGGCCTGGGGTTGGATCGTGGCCACCACGATCGCCCAGGTCGTCTACTTCCGGCGTAAGCGCTGGATCTGACCGCACAGGCAGCCTCAACCTCCTCCCCGCGTCGAGCCTAATCCGGAAAACCGCACCGGCGTGAGACGCTTTCGTGCCGAGAAAGTGACAATCTCAGCGTTGCCCTGGACAGCCACAGCGCCTCTCGGAGCATCCCTCCGTTCCCCGACACCCCGGCGCCGATACGATCCGCTCATGCCTCTCTACATCTGCCCCAACTGCAAACAGCGCTCGGTAGACGTCGACGGCGTCGAGGGCATGTCCGGCGAGCCGGTCGCCTGCCATAGCTGCGGCTTCGGCTTCCTGTTCGAATTGATGGAGGACTACTACCCGGGCCCGAATACTGGCTTCGTCACCTGCGACAAGGAAGGGCGTGTGCTCGCGATCGGGCGCGGCGTCTTCGAGCTGAGCGGCTACGACGAGAGCGACCTAATCGGGCTCGACGTACGTAAGGGGCTGAGCCTGAAGGCCGCCGGCGACCAGGATCCGGTAGCTCTGGCGCTCGAGTGGGGCGTGCGGCGGCTCGGGGAACCGATGACGATGAAGGCGCGGAGCGGAAACGAGAAGCAGGTCATCTGCGACTTCTTCCCGGCCTATGACGACGACGGCGGGCTGCTGGTGGCGCTGTCGCCGGCGAACGGTTTCTGAACCTCCTTCTCAAACGAAGGAAAGCACATCGACCGGGCGCTGACGGCACCACGTTCCTCCGCCCTCGCCAGTGAGCGCCAGGCGGACTGAAGACTCGTCCGCCTGGAGCTGACGGCACTTCTAACTGCGCCCGCCACCGAGCCACCCGCCCACGGGGTCGTCTCAATGTACCGTCCCGGCGAGACGATAGGCGCCCCTCGATGTGCCGATTCCGTGCCGATTCTGTTTCTCGTCGCCAGGCTCGCCACCCGACCGGGTTTCCTAGCCCCGGCGGGACGGGCACAGATCCGAGACGCAGCAGCCCTCGCAGGCCGGGTGCCGAGCGTCGCAGACGCGGCGACCGTGCCAGATCAGGAGGTGCGAGAACAGGCGCCAGTGCTCGCGCGGAACGAGCTTGATCAGGTCCCGCTCGATCTTGACGGGATCCTGCTCGCGGCTGAGGCCGAGCCGCTGCGCCAGGCGGCGGACGTGGGTGTCGACGACGATCCCCTGCGCCTCCCCGAGCTCGGACGCGACGACGTTGGCGGTCTTGCGAGCGACTCCGGGCAGGCGTACGAGCTCCTCGATCGTGCGCGGCACGCGACCGCCGTACTCCTCCACGAGTATTCGCATCGAGCCCTGGATCGAGCGCGCCTTCTGGCGATAGAAGCCGGTGGCATAGATGTCGCGCTCCAACTCCGAGGCGGAGACGGCAAGGTAGTCCTCGGGGCGGCGGTACTTGCGGAAGAGGTGACCTGTGACGCGATTGACGTTCACGTCGGTGGTCTGGGCCGAGAGCATCACGGCGATCAGCAGCTCGGTCTCGTTCTCGAAGCGGAGGGCGATCGTCGCGTCCGGGTACTCGGCCGAGAGCTGCGCGATCAGCGGGCCGATGCGCTTCCTCACCGGCGCGACCCGGCGCCTGGCCTCGACCGTGTAGTCGCGCGGCACGGGCGTTCTATCCCTCCACGGGCACGGCGACGAGCCTGGGCGGGGCGCCGGGCAGATCCATGCCGGCGCAGACGACACCGCTGGCCGGGCAGTCCGAGCAGGCAAACTGGCTCGGAATCGGCCTGAACTCGCCCCGCTCGATCCGCTCGATCACCTCGCTCAGCTCCCGTTCGAGCTCCGCAGCATCCGTGGAGCGATACGTGACGCTGACAACGGCATCCGCGCTCTCGAGGAAGGCGTAGACGACCTCAATCTCCTCGTAGCCGGCGCGCAGGCAGGCGAGCGCGTAGACGAGGCGCTGCAGCCGGTACTCGCTCTCGACTATCTCCTCGGCGCTCCTGTCGAGCAGGTTGGTCTTGTAGTCGAGCACGAAGGCCTTGCCGTCGCCAAGCGAGACGACGTCGAGAAAGCCGTTCACGAGCACACCGCTCTGCTCGAAGACGAAGGGGAGCTCCGTCTGAAGGCGGGGCAGCTTCGCCACCCGCCTGGCTAGCTCCGAGTCGCAGTAGCTCGAGACCAGACGCTCGATCCGATCCAGATCCTCGCTCGTGGCGGCCGGGTAGCTCAAACGTACGTTCTGCTCGAGCTCGCTGCGCTCCGGCGACCTGGGTGCTTCCAGATCGATCTCTTCCAGCAGTTCGTGCACGGCGCTGCCGAGATCGACGGCGGCAAGCCCGGCGCCCTCGCCGCGTACGGGCTGACGAGGCAGCGGCTTCATGCCGGCGACGCGCTCGGCGAAATAGCGGTAGGAGCAGCTCTCGTACAGCCGAAGCGCGCTGTAGGAAAGCCGGCGCGGCCTGTGTAGTGGCGGAGCCGGAATCTGCACGAGCGGCTCGAGCGGCTCCGGCAGCGCGACCGACTCGGAAGCGAGCGCAAGTCCCTGCTGGAAGAGCGAGAGCTGGTCGCCGGTGCCAGGCTCGAGGCTCTTCTCGGCGGCGGGCTCCTCGCCCGAGGGCTGGAAGCGATCGACGCGAACGAGCACTTTCGACTCGCCGCAGGCGATCTCCTGAAGCTCGCCCGCATCCGGCGCGAGCACGTCCGTGCCTAGTCGCTCGAGCACCCATCCGATCGGGCTGCGGACATCCGCGTTGCGCTCCGGGTCGATCGCGCCCGAGACGATCAGACGCTCGATCGCCCGCGTCATGGCGACGTAGTAGAGGCGCCGCCGTTCGGCCTCCTCCTGGGCGGCGTCGGTCTCGCGCACCAGCTCGTAGCCGAGCGCCGGGCGGCGCTTGCCGCCGCTGGGATCGGCGACACGGAAGCCGAAGCGCCCGTCGGCCAGGCAGAGGATCTCGTCGGGGGACGGATAGGGGCTGCCGCGGCCTGCGTCGGCGACAACCACCACCTTGAACTCCAATCCCTTGGCCGCGTGGATCGTGAGCAGCCGTACCGAGTCGGAGCCCTCCTCCTCGGCCGGAGCCTCCTGGGCCGAGGCGCCGGCGGCACCGAGGTCGGTCACAAAGCGAACAAAGCCCTCGATGTCCGGCCCACGCAGCTCCTCGAACGAGCGCGCCATCCGCGCCAGCTTGCGCACGTTCGCGTAGCGCTGGCGCCCGTCCCACTGGGCCAGCAGCGCCAGGTCGTAGTCGTGCTCGCTGACGATTTGCTCGCAGAGCTGCTCGAGCGAGAGCACGTCGGAAGCCGACGCCAGGCGCTCGTAGCGCTGGCGGAAAGCGCGGAAGAGGCGCTCATCTTCCTCGGCCAGACCAGGCGCAAGGCCGCGCTCGATCCCACTGAAGAGCGGGCGACGGGGGGCGGCGCGGCGCAGCAGTACGAGCGCGTCGTTGGAGACGCCGACAAAGGGCGAGGCGAGCACCGTACAGAGCGCCTCGTCGTCGTAGCGATTGTGGAGCAGGCGCAGGTAGGCAAGCAGGTCGAGCACCTGCTGCTGGCCGTAGTAGCCGCGGCCGGTAGCGCGATAGGTGGGAAGCCCGAGTGCGCGCAGTTCCTGCTCGTAGAGCTCAGAATCGGTACCCGCCGCAAAGAGGAGGACGATCTCGCCCGGGGCCGCCTCGCCGCTTGCCACCAGCTCGTGCACGCGCGCTGCTATGTGGCGCGACTCGGCCCGGCGCCAGTCGAGGTCAGAGCCCGAGTAGCTGGGCTTGTCGGTTACGAGCACCTCGACGGCCGGGCCGTCCAGCGGGGCGAACTCCGCCGCCGCGGCGAGCGGGCGGTAATCGGCGCCGAAGTCGGGCGCGAACAGGTGATTGACGACGTTCAGCACGTCTGGGCGCGAGCGATAGTTGAGCGTCAGGTCGAGAACGCCGCTCGCCTGCGCGCGGCGCTCGCGGAAGACGTCGAC
>PMZQ01000119.1:51904-89116 GCA_003170155.1 Actinomycetota bacterium
TCGAGCGCAGAGGCGGCGTCCTTGGCAGCCCGATAGGCGCGCTCGAAGAGCTGCAGCAACTCCTCGATCAGGTCGCGATCGGCAAGCGCCAGTAGATCCCAGGCGTACTGCTCGAGCGCGAGCCGCGCCTGCTCGTAGCCGGCCGCCTTCTTGACTCTGAGACGGAACTCGTCGAGATCGAGCAGCCGCTCGGCGGAGGGCTTCTCGTCGAGCAGGTCGAGCAGCTCGCGGGCCGTGACCTTCGTTTGCTCGGGAGCCTCGGGGTCGGCGGCGAGTGCCTCGGCCTCGGCGCGCAAGACCGCTTCGCATTCGCCGCGTTCGGGCAGAGCAGCCAGCTCGAGCCGAAGCGGGCGACCGGCCGAACGCAGCGTCTCGTAGGTGGAGATGATCATCCGCCGCAGGCCCGCCCGCCCGTAGGAGACGAGGAAGGCCGTCCTGACCTGATCACCGTCCGAGCAGAACTCCTCCAGAGCGGCGCCGAAGGCTTCGCGCGCAAGCACGAGCGCCTGCTCGGCATCGAGCACGCGGAAGTGCGGGTCGATTCCGGCGGCGACGGCGTTCTGGCGCAGCAGCCGGCTGCAGAAGCCGTGAATGGTCGAGATCCAGGCTCCATCGAGCTCGCGGGCGAGATCATGGCGCTCGCGCTCGTGCAGAGCCGAGCGGATGCGCGAGCGCAGCTCGCCGGCGGCGCGGTCGGTGTAAGTGATGACGAGCAGGGAGTCGACCGGGAGCCCACGCTCGACCGCCGCCCGGCAGAAGCGCTCGACCAACACCGTCGTCTTGCCGGTGCCGGCGCCGGCCGATACGAACACGACTCCGGAGGCTTCGATCGCACGGCGTTGCTCGCTATTGGGAGTGCGCGCAGTCATCGTCTCGGCACCCGGCACAGAGGCGCCAGCCGGCACCAGCTCGGACACCGGTTCTTCGAGCCCGGGCCGAGCTCGCGCCCGAGCGGATCGTGGCGCACGTCGCCGGTACGGACCCGCGCGACAAAGTCGCGCGCGCTCGCGGCCGCCCACTCGACCTTGCCCCAGAAGGGATCTTCCTCGAGGTAGTCGTTGCTGACGAAACCGGGCACGCCGTCTTCCTTCGCCTCCAGGCGCAAGAGCCCGCGCGCCGGCCGCTCTCCCGCCAGCGCCCGGTAGACGCCGCCGAGTGGCTCCACCCCGACCAGGTCACGCAGGACGAGCACATACAGCGGCAGCTGCAGCTTCAGATCCGACTCGATCTGCGCGGCCGAGTGAGCCGTCTTGCCCGACTTGTAGTCCTGGACAAGACCGCGGGCGGAGAAGGGATCGAGGTCGATGCGGTCGATCTTTCCCGAGAGCGAGAAGCCGCCGAGGTCGAGGCCGCGGCGCAGCTCGGTGGGCGAGCGCTCGGTGCCGAAGGAGACCTCGAACCGTCTCGGCACCAGCGGCAGCGGCGAGACGGCCTCGCTGCGAACGAAGTGCTCGAGGTCGCGCCGGAGCCCGGCTTCGAGCTCGCGGAGCTCGAGCTCGTCCAGCTCCAGCCGCACCTGGCTCGCAAGCGCATCACGCAGGCACTCGCCGAGGAACTCCAGCGCCCGATCGAGCTTCTCCGCCTCGACCCTCTCGGTGCCGAGCCTCTTGGGCAATCCCGAGTAGAAGCGGTAGAGGACCTGGTGGGCGACCGAGCCGCGCAGCTTCGCATCCACCTCGCCGTCGATCTCGCGCGGCGAGACGATCCGCTCGACCAACCAGATCGACGAGCAACCGCCAAAGGCCTCCAGCTCGGTGACCGAGAAGGTGCTGCGAGCTCGCAGCTCCTCGAGTACGACCGGGTTCCTGAGCGCGGTCGTCCGCTCGAAGGCGCCTAGCGCGCGTTCGAGCTGGCGCTCCCAGCCGTTCGCTCGGGCGAGTGCGCGGGCGCGGGGAAGCTCCGAGGAGGCGAGCGCCACCAGCGAGCGCAGCCGCTCGCGCTCGCTCGGCGCCGCTGCGATCTCCTCCCAGACCAGCTTCGAGAGCGACCTGCGCTTTGTCCAGCGCTCGACCTCGGTGGGGTCGAAGAGCTCGCGCAGCTCCTCCCAGAAGGGGCTCGCCTGCCGCGGGGAGCCCTCCTCGTTGGCCGACTCGCGCACGAGGTAGAGACGCTCGTAGGCACGCGTGCAGGCGTTGTAGAAGAGGAAGCGATCGTGCTCGAGCTCATCGGCGGGCGCAGGTGCGGCCGCGTGCGCCTCCAGTCGCTCGCGCTCCTCCTCGCCCAGAAGCTGCGGCCGCGAGACCCGGCGGGGGAAGGTGCCCTCCTCGAGCCCGAGCAGAAAGACGGCGCGGAACCGCCGCGCACGCACCTGAAGGAGATCGCTGACCACGACCCGGCCAGGCTCAGCGGCCGAGCCCAGCCGCACCGGCGAGCGCTCGAGCGCGGCCAGAAGATCCTCCCGCGAGACCGTCCGGCCGCTCAGTTCCTGCCAGTCGCCCAGCTCCTCAAGCAGTGAGCGAGCGCTCTCGAAGGCTCGCAGATCGAGCCTTGCACGTTCGGAGACAGGCGGATTCCCGAGCCCGTGAGCCCGCTGCAGCATCAGCGGCAAAAGCCCGCGCACGGCCTCGAGCGGCGAGGAGGTCTCCGCCAGTGCCTCCAGATCGCCGACCTGCTGGCCGCCCCTGAGCGAGGCCAGTTCCGACTCGATCCGAGCGCGGGTATGCACCGCGCGGCCGCGCAGCCGCCCCTCGAGAAAGTCGGCGCTCGACCGCGTCAACTCCGAGTAGGGCGAGCGCAAAAACGAGAAGAGATCGCGGCGCTCGCCCTCGGCCCAGACGAAGCGAAGCAGCCCGCAGAGGGCGTGGCCGAAGGGGATCTGACCGAGACGGACGCGGCCCTCGAGCACGTAAGGAAGCCCGAAGCCCGAGAAGGCCGTCTCGAGCGGTGCGCGCTGGCGCTCGAGCGAAGGACAGACGATCGCTATCTCCTCCGCCCCCACTCCCTCTCTGAGCAGCGCGAGGGCCTCCTCGGCGACGAGCTCGAAGACGGCGCGAGCTCCAGAGGCCTCGAGGAAGCGGATCGCTCCCTCTGTGGGCGGAGCCTCAGCGGCGCCGGGCTCGAACAGGTTGCGCTCGATAAACGCCAGCGCCGGCGCGGCGTACTCGCCGGAGCGTGGAGGCAGCTCGGTGATGCGCCCGGGAGCCCGGCGGGCGAGCTCCTCCTGGGTGCGGGCAAGCGCGGCGAAGGCCGCTCGGCCGGACTCGTAGGGAAGTGCAACTGTCACCTCGGCGCGGGCGGCGATCGCGTCCAGCAACCGCCACTGCGCGCCACTCAGATCCTCGAAGCCGTAGACGAAGAGCGGGCGCTCGGAGGGCCAGGCGTTCAGCTCGGCGGCCAGGTGGTCGGCGATGAGCCAGCGCTCCAGCTCGCGATCGGCACGCTCGAGCCGCTCGAGCTCGGCCAGATAGAGGGAATAGAGAGACCCCAGCTCGCCCTCGACCTGAGTCGGCTCGATCAAGGTCGATTCGAGCTCGACGAAGCTCTCTACCAAAGCATCGAGAAAGCCGCCAAAACGCGCCGACCGGGCGAAGGATTCGAGCTTTGCCTCGTCTAGAAGCGAGCGCACGACGAAGCGACGCTCGTTGTCGTCGAGGCGGCGCCGTCCGGGAGCCCTCGCGGCCAGCTCTCGGAAGAGATCTTCGAAGGTTCCGACCCGGCCGGAGAAGAGCGCCGGCGAGCGACGCAGGAGGTCACGCTGGCTGCGTTCGATGTCGCCGACATTGGGGACGACCAGGAACGGTCGCCGCTCGATCTCGTCGCGGAATCGCTCGAGCAGTAGCTCGACCTTACCGGCGTTGGCGGGTCCGACGAGAAGACTCAGCGGCACCGGCTCATCGTAGTCCGCACCCGCCACACCACGGCCGGTATCCGCTCTCGAGCAAAAACAGCGACAAAAAAGGCGAGAGACGGTTTCCCGCCTCTCGCCTCTACCTTAGTGAGACCGCCGCTAGGCAGCGCTCTTCGGGCGGCGTCCGCGACGGGCGGTCGCATGTCCCGGCAATTCCTGGGCACAGACCTCGCAGAGGTCCGCCTGCTTCGCGCCACGCCGCGCATCGGCATACGTAAGACGAAGCGTCGCGCCCTTTCCTTCGTCGATCTCTTTACTACAGCTATCGCATACGAGCACGGTTTTACGGGCCACGAAATCCTCCTAATTATCGATAACTACGCCTTTATCGTACATGAATACCTACTCGAAAGGGAATACTTCTTCTCAGTGATGAATGGACATCGGTGATCTAGCGAGTCCTGCTCTTTCCAGAAGATAGCGAGACGCCGGTGAATCATGTGGATACCTATCGCCTCTGAAGACAAAAAAGAAACCGTTGCTTTGGCCTCATATGCAGCTTGCGGTCAGTGGAAGCGAAGGCGCGCAAAGCGTGAGCGACGCTACGACGCGGATCACGTCCGAAGAGAGCGAGTGCGAGAAGAAATCATTCGGCTCCTTTTCGACCTTACGTGCCCCTGAAAACGACTCGCGTGCAGCCCTTTCGCCACTGGCGGCTACGATTGCCCGCATGGAGAAGCGTTCCCTTGCAGTTCTCGACGGCGACGAAACCGGGCAGGAGCTGCTCGAGCAGGCACTACGCGTAATCGCACCCGAGGCGATCGGGATCGAGCTCGAGTTGCAGCACTTCGATCTCTCGCTCGCCAACCGCAGGGCGACCGGGAACGCCGTCGTCTCGGAGGCGGCGGCGGCCATTCGCGAGCTTGGTCTGGGCCTGAAAGCGCCGACAATCACGCCCGAGAAGTCGGGCGATGTCGGTTCCCCGAACAGGATCCTGCGCGAGGAGATCGGTGCTCAGGTGATCGTTCGCACCGGCCGGCGCATTCCCGGAGTCACCCCGATCGCCGGGGTGCACGCGCCAATCGCAGTGGTGAGGATGGCGGTCGGCGATGCCTACGGCGCCGAGGAGTGGCGCGAGGGTGAAGGCGATACCGAGGTCGCGTTCAGGAAGGAACGGATCGAGCGCCGCGTCTGCCACGCCGTCGCCGAGTTCGCCTTCCGCGAGGCGAAGGACATGAAGGCGACCGTCTTCGGCGGTCCCAAATACACGGTCAGCCCAGTCTACGAAGGGATGTTCAAGGAGGAGCTCGACGCGGCTTCAAAACGGCACCTCGATGTTCCCTACGACCCACAATTGATCGATGCCACCTTCGCGCTTCTTCTCGCCGCCGAGGGCGAGCCGCTCGTGATCCCGGCGCTCAATCGCGACGGCGACATCCTCTCCGATCTGGTGCTGCCGATGTTCGGGTCGATAGCAGGCGCCGAGTCGCTCGTAGCCGCGCTCGACGAGAACTACGTTCCGAGGCGCCTGATGGCCGAGGCGGCGCATGGAACGGCTCCCTCTTTGGCGGGTAAGGACATGGCGAATCCGCTCGCGATGATCCTGGCCGGCGCGGCGCTGCTCACGCACGGCGACGCGACGATGCAGGGAGCCGGTAACGCGATCCGTAAGGCCTGCCTCAACGCGATCCACGACGGAGTCCGAACTGCCGATCTCGGCGGCGCGAGCGGAACGATCGAGTTCGCCGACGAGGTCATCGCGCGGGTGCGAGAGCTTCTCTCTCTCTAGCCGTGGGGCTCACCGCGCGAAGGATCGCCGCCGCCGTTTCCTTCTTCCTCGGACGGGCAGCTCACGTATGTCTCGAGCTAATCGAAATCATCGAGATCGAAATCGACTTGAGTGATTTTGACTTGCAAGAAACCCGTATGGCGACTGAAAAAGTCGGTTCACTCGGATGCTCCACTCCTTTCCGCTATCGTTGGGCGCCGTGAAGATCGGAGTCCCTAAGGAAACGGCTGCCGGCGAGGCGCGTGTCGCCCTCGTCCCGGAGGTCGTTGCCAAGTTGACCGGGCAGAAGCTCCAGGTCGTCGTCGAGAAGGGCGCGGGAACCGCAGCCTCGTTCACCGATGAGGCATACAAAGCGGCCGGCGCCACACTCGTCACCGCCAAGGAAGCCTTCGGTGCCGACATCGTCGCCAAGGTCGCTCAGCCGAGCGCCGACGAGGTCAAGCTGCTGAAGAAGGACGCGGTCTTGATCGGTTTTCTGCAGCCACTCACCGATCAGAAAGGAATCGACGCGCTGGCCGCGCACGGAATTGCCGGTTTCGCGATGGAGTCGGTGCCGCGCATCACCCGCGCCCAGTCGATGGACGCGCTCTCCTCGCAGGCGACGGTCGCCGGCTACAAGGCCGTCGTGATCGCCGCCGACACCACCCCGAAGCTCTTCCCGATGCTGATGACGGCAGCCGGCACGATCGCACCGGTCAAGGTGCTCGTGATCGGCGCCGGCGTCGCCGGGCTGCAGGCGATCGCAACCGCCCGCCGCCTCGGCGCCGTCGTATCGGCCTTCGACATCCGCCCGGCCGTGAAAGAGGAGATCGAGAGCCTCGGCGGCATCTTCCTCGACCTCGGCGTCGTCGGCGAGGAGACCGAGGGTGGCTACGCGAAAGAGCTCACCGCGGCGCAGCAGAAGCAGCAGCAGGCCGAGCTCGAGAAGCGCATCCCTGATTTCGATGTGATTATCACCACNNGGCGGCAACTGCGCCCTGACCGTTCCGGGCAAGATCGTCGAGAAGGACGGCCTCACCGTCGTCGGCCTCACCAACCTGCCGAGCGAGATGGCCTATCACTCGAGCCAGCTCTATGCGCGCAACGTCCAGTCGCTGCTCGGGCTACTGATCAAGGACGGCGTGCTCGCGCTCGACTTCGAGGACGAGATCGTCGCCGGCGCCTGTGTGACCCGGAAGGAGAAGAAATCGTGACGACTCTAGTCGCGTCCGCAGGATCCCATATCGACACCGCGGTCTTCCTGTCGGAGCTGACGGTGCTGATCCTTTCGATCTTCCTCGGCATCGAGGTGATCTCGAAGGTGCCGACGCTCCTGCACACGCCGCTGATGTCGGGCACCAACGCCATCCACGGAATCGTGATCGTGGGCGCGATCCTGATCACGGGCGTGTACGGCAACACCCTCGCCCACGTGATCGGCTTCTTCGCCATGATCTTGGCCAGCGCGAACGTCGTCGGCGGCTTCGCAGTAACCGACCGCATGCTCGAGATGTTCAAGGGGAGATAGTCGAGTGAATCTCAATCAGACGACACTCGCTTACCTGCCGACGATCGTCGCCTTCATCCTGGCGCTGAAGTTCCTCTCGTCGCCCAAGCACGCGCGGCTCGGCAACCAGCTCGGCGCCGTCGGCATGGCGCTCGCCATCGCCGTGACGATTCTCCAGCACGACGTCATCCACTCGCACAACACGACCGGCTACATCCTGATCGGCGTGGGCGGACTGATCGGATCCGCGATCGGCTGGTTCGGCGCCCGGCTCGTGAAGATGACCGACATGCCGCAGATGGTGGCGCTGTTCAACGGCGTCGGCGGCGGCGCGGTGGCGCTGGTCGCACTGGTCGAGTTCCACCAGCGGATAGCCGGCCTCAGCGGTCGCCTGGCCCTGGATGTCGCCGTTGCGATCGTCATCTCCGCGCTGATCGGGAGCATCTCCTTCGCCGGCAGCATGATCGCCTTCGGCAAGCTGCAGGGCCTGGTCGGCGACCGTCCGATCGTCTGGCCCGGCCAGAGGATCATGAACATCGCCATCCTCGCCGGCGGCGTCACGGCCGGTGGGTTCATTCTCGGCGGCCACAGCTACCAGCTGCTCTGGCTGCTCCTGATCGAGATCGCCGCGGCACTCTCCTTCGGCGTCCTGTTCGTGCTTCCGATCGGCGGCGCCGACATGCCGGTCGTGATCGCACTGCTGAACGCGTTCACCGGCCTTTCGGCATCCGCCGCAGGTTTCGAGCTGCACCAGCCCGTCCTGATCGTGAGCGGAATGCTCGTGGGATCGTCGGGAACGCTGCTGACGTTGCTCATGTGCCGCGCGATGAACCGCTCGCTGACGAACGTGATCTTCGGCGCCTTCGGCCAGATTCAGGCCGGCGTCGGTGGCGGCACCTCCAACGAGGGCCTGACGGTTCGGGCCACCACCCCCGACGACGTGGCGATCATGCTCGCCTACGCGCACAAGGTGGTCATCGTCCCGGGCTACGGCCTCGCGGTCGCCCAGGCCCAGCACGACGTCCGCCAGCTCGCCGATCTGCTCACATCGCGCGGCGTCAACGTCGAGTACGCCATCCACCCGGTCGCCGGGCGCATGCCCGGGCACATGAACGTGCTCCTGGCCGAGGCGAACGTGCCCTACACGCAGCTGAAAGAGATGGACGAGATCAACTCGGAGTTTCCGCAGACGGATGTCTCGCTCGTGATCGGCGCTAACGACGTGGTCAACCCGGCTGCGCGCACCGACACATCGAGCCCGATCTACGGCATGCCGATCCTCGACGTCGACAAGTCGAAGGCGGTCGTGGTGCTCAAGCGCTCGATGAACCCGGGCTTCGCCGGAATCGAGAACCACCTCTTCTACGAGCCCGAGACCTCGATGCTCTTCGGCGATGCCAAGGACTCGATCGTCAAGCTGATCGCTGCGGTCAAGGCCGTTTAGAGCGCGCGGCAATAAGAAGCTTTAGTTCGGCACGAACTCGACATGTTTCGGGTGCGTTTTCTGCGTAGGCGGCGAGCGGCAGAAGTGCCGTACTATCGGCCGTGGGTTCGAACCGGCTTCGGATCATTCACATCGGTGTTGTCGATAACCACGTTGGCAACCTCCTGCGGAGCACAGCGGCTGAAGTAGAGCTCCTGGCCGGAGAGGTAGTGAGCTCGGTAGCGCTCCCGGACAGCCTCGACACCTCCCATTACATCTCGGTCGCGAAACTCGGCGCGGCGAACGATCTCGTCGAAGTCCGCCTTCACAAAGATCGAGAAGTTCCAGAGCGGTCGCAGCTCGGGACGGAGCAGGAAGACGCCATCGAAGAGAAGGAGAGCGCCCAGCGGCGCTTCCTCTTCCTAACCGGTGCGCCGCCGCAACGTCGAGGCGCCGAGGGCGAGCGCGAGCACCGTCACTCCGAGCGTGACTGTGAGATCGAGTGCGAAGCGCCCGTCGAAGACACCGAGTGCGGTCGCGCGGTGGAGCGCGTCGTAGGCGTACGTGAACGGGAACACGTCGGAGATGCCGCGCAACCAGCCGGCCATCTGCGCGCGCGGCGTGAACAGTCCGCAGAGCAGAATCTGCGGGAAGACGAACGCCGGCATGAACTGGATCGCCTGGAACTCGGTGCGGGCAAACGCGCTCACGAACAGGCCGAGCGACATTCCGAGCACTGCATTCGAGACCGCCAGCAACACAACCGCCCAGGACGGTCCCTGCGTGTGCAGCCCGAGGAATCCGAAGGCGACGATCGAGACCAGCGTCGCCTGCACCGCCGCCAGGAGCGCGAAGGCGATCGCGTAGCCGGCGAGCACGTCCAGCTTGGCGAGCGGCAACGCCATCAACCGCTCGAGCGTGCCGGAGACGCGCTCTCGGAGCATCGTGATCGAGGTGACCAGAAACATCGTGATCAGCGGGAAGAGCCCGAGCAGCGGGCCACCGATCTGCTGGAAGACTTCCCTGCGAGTGTGGAAGACCTGGTCGAGCAGGAAGACCAGCACGATCGGCACGAACAAGAGCAGCGCGATCGTGCGGGGATCGCGGCGGAGCTGCTTGAGCACTCGCAGCGCGGTGGCAAAAGTGGCGCGGAAGCTCACTGCGTCTTCTCTCCGATCAGGGCCAGGAAGGCTTCGTCGAGATCCTGCTGACCACTCNNCCGCTCGGCGAGCTCATTGAAGGTCTTCCAGAGATCGCGCCTGAGCACGGGATCGAGGCCGACCGTGGGCTCGTCGAGGACGAGCAGCTCGGGGCTACCGATCAATGCCGTCGCCAGCGAGACGCGCGCCCGCTGCCCGCCCGACAGCTTGTTGACGACGCGCCCGGCAAACGGGGTCATGTCCACGGTCTCGAGCACCTCGTCCACGCTCTCGGGCGCCGCGTCGAGGATGCGGGCGAAGTAGCGCAGGTTCTCGCGCACGGTCAGATCGCCGTAGACGGCCGGGTTCTGGGTCATGTAGCCGACCTTCCAGCGCAGAGGCGGCGTCCCGGCGGGCTTGCCCAGCACCGTGATCGTCCCTGATTCCACGATCTGAACGCCGACAATCGCCCGCATCAGCGTCGTCTTGCCGCTCCCGCTCGGGCCGAGCAGCCCAGTGACACGACCAGAGGCGACCGAGAGCGAGAGCTCGTCGAGCGCCACCACGCCGCCGCGGCGGATGCGCAGGTTCTCGACGACGATGCTCGATGCGGCGGCCATTGGGCGGAAGTCAATCATCTCGGGCGGCCTTGCTCGCGGTCAACCGACGATCTTCTCGATCCATTCGGGCCGGATCATCGCCAGCGCGATAAGCGCGAGGTCGATGCAAATCCCGACGAAGAGATGCGAGTTCCAGAACGCGACGAGCAAGCCCAGCGACAGCACCGCCGCGACGATCGCGATCACCGGCCAGGCGCCGGACAACCCCGGCACGCCCCACACCGCGAGCCCGAGAAGAGCAAACGCCGCCACGACTGCCGCTACCAAGATAGGCCCAATAGGACGTCGAACAGCCTCCGGAACGAGCCACGATTCCCTCAGCGTGAACGGAAAGCTCGGGTCGTCTTCCTTCCTCACGAGATACGAGAAGTGGACGAGACCGTGAGCGATCAGAAGAAGCCCGGCGGCGATACGGATCAGTACTGCCATACGGACGGCACACTATCCGACGCGAACACATCGTTTTTCTTCGCGCTCACACACGAGTACGCTTTGAGTGTGGTCCCCTTCTTGACCACCGAGAACGTCCTCGCCGCCGTCTCTCCCGAGCGTGCAGTCGAGGCAGTTCGGGAAGGCTTCGTCGCCTACGCCAGAGGCGAGTGGGCGATGCCGCCCAAGATCTACGTGCCCGCCTATCCGAACGGCGACTTCCGCGCAATGCCGGCGAGCGGCGCCGGGCACGCGGTGCTCAAGTGGGTCACCTCCTTCCCGGCCAACCTGAAGCGCGGACTGCCGACGGTGAAGGCGATCGTGCTCGTCTCGGATGCAGAGACAGGGATGCCGGTCGCCGTGCTCGAGGGCTCGGCGCTGACGGCGCTGCGAACGGGCGCCGCGGCGGTGCTGGCCGCCGAGACGCTAGCCCGGCCCGATGCCGGAGTCGCGGCCGTGATCGGCGCCGGGGTGAACGGCAAGGCGACAGCACGCACCTTCCTCGCCCACGGGCGCGAGGTAATCCTCTGGGATGTCGATCCCGAGCGAGTCCGGGCCGCGGCTGAGGAGCTGGGTGCTGGCGTCGCCGCCAGTCGTGAGCAGGCGCTTTCCGCCGACATCGTCGCCACGGTCACGCCCGGCCGCGAGCCACTCTTCGCTGAGAACTCTCTCCTCCCTGGCCAGCACGTCAGCCTGATGGGCGCCGACGGCCCTGGCAAGTGCGAGATCGCCCCGCGCGAGCTGGCCCTGACACACGTCTTCTGCGACGACTGGACGCAGGCCTCGCACGCCGGCGAGCTCCAACACCTCGTCCCGGAAAACCTGATCGCGCGCGAGCAGGTCACGCAGCTTGGAGACTTGCTCGCGAACTTCGCCCCCGGGCGCCGCAGCGCCGAGGAGATCACGACCTTCGACTCGACCGGGCTGGCGATCCAGGACCTGGCACTCGCGCTGGCCGTGCTGGAGCGGGTCGGGGAGCTGGAGGGCGTGCTGGAGTTGCCGCTCTAGCGACCTTCCCCGTCAGACCTTCCGAGCGGTCCAGATCGTCTTCCCGGAGCAGGCACCGATGTCCAGCATTCTCGTCGAGGTCGCGCCGAGCGTCTTCGTGTCGCGAACATCGATGCTGCCGCTGGCCGAGCCGGCTTTGACGCTCCCTGTGATGGTGATGTGCGTGCTGCTTTCAGCAGTGAATGTGATCTTGAACTGCCTGCTCGCCAACTTGTGCGGAGGCTGCAGCAAGACTGGATAGATATACAAGTGGCTTCTGCCCGAAGCGATCGAGACACAGAGCGCGCTGACCGAGGTTTTGAACCCGACCTCCGACTTCGCGGTCGTGCGGAAGGTGACGGTGAATCCCTGCTTTGTCTCGCCGCGGAAGTGGCTGCCCGTAGACGCCGAGGCGACACCTACAAAGGCGAGCGCCAGCACGAGAGCGGCAATGACCCCGACGGGCGCCTGACACCCACGAGTACGAGTGCGTAAGCGTTCAAAGGAACCTCCTTACCAGGAGCTTGCGTGAAACATCCGGCGATTGCCCGTGCTGCGCAAACGCCTTTGCGGCGTTCAGCGCACTGTCAACGGTGGCCGTTGGCGCGGCTCACGACTCAGCGCAGCCGATACGAGCCAGCGAACGTCTCACTCCGCGCGTGCTTCAGCTTGAGGACCGTGGTCGTAGCGACAAAGTCCGGGCTAACGACTCAACCGCTCGCTGCCTGGCCGCCGGTCTCGTCGGCCTCGAGTGGAATACCCACCTCGTCTGCGTCTTCGTCGGCCTCGAGCGTAATGCCGGCCGCTTCTGCGATCTCCGCGGCGGCCGCTGCCAGCTTCTTCTCGTCCTTCTTCTCCTGCTTGCGCACGCGTTTCTCCCTGAGCTCTCGCTCTCGCGTCATCTTCGCCATTGTCTGCCGCTTCTTGGTACTCGAACTCATTCGAACCCCTCTTTCTTCGAGTGCCTAACCGCGACTCGGTGACAGTCGCCTAGGCACACGGTACAGCCAGGGGCGGCCTGTTCGCTTGGAACGGACTGCTCACAGGGAAGAACCTGCACTGGACGGACAAGCACCTCGGAGCTCGGCGCGGTTCGCTACCGATGCTCCTGGGCCCGGTACTACGGGATCTCGATTGGTGGTTCGCGTGCTGGGACGTGCCCCGCTAGGGGCGTCCGCCCCAGGAGAAGACGTGGTGCGACACAACCGTCCGCGGGCCGATCTGGCAGCTGCCGGCGAGGACCTTGCCGTTGGCGTCCGGGTTTGCGTAGCAGGTGTAGCCGTTCGGTCCGCCCGCGAGCGGATAGCTGAAACCGAACTTCTTTCCTGGGAGCTTGGCGCTCGAGAGCGTTACGGCGTATTTCCTCGCGATCGCGCAGCTGACGCCGTTCGCCGTGACGCCGTACTTGTTTCCGGTCACCTTGCCCCCCGAGTGCGGGAAGACCCATTTGGCGCCGGTCACTTTGCCGCAATCCTTGAATAGAACGCCCGATGTGAGATCGGCACGTTCGCCGGCAGCCATGGCAGATGCGGCTAGGCATCCAACAACCGCGACGAGGAGAAGCGCGAAGGAAGTCTTCATGTCAGTCGTTCCCTTCTGGTGGAGAGTCGCGGCCGGAATTGCTCCGCTTGGCATCGAGCCGATCCGTACGTCTCCCCCGCTGTCGGAAAGCGAAACAACTGCGCAGCCAACGACCGGCACGCTCAGCTCGAGGAGAGGGACGGGCCCACCGGCGAGTGCTCAGGAAAGTCAGAGCGGCGGCTCCCGTTATGCAGACCGGCTGAGGACCGCTATCGAATGAGCCGGTACACACCCTCCGCGCAAACCGCCTCGCCCGCCAGCTCCAGCTCCACCAGTGCCGCCGCGACCACGTTCACCGCGAGCCCTGAACTCCGAATTAGCTCGTCCACCGAAGCCGACTGGTCGGCCAGAAACTTCCGCACCCGCGTTGCCTCCTCCGAGCGAAGAACATTCCGCGGCGCGATCGCCTTCTCGAGCCCCAGCGCTTCGATCACGTCCTCCGGATCGACCAGCGGTGCCGCACCCAGGCGCAGAAGCTCGTTGGTGCCACGCGAGAGCGCCGAGGTGATCTCGCCCGGGACGGCGAAGACTTCGCGCCCCCCTTCCAGCGCGAAATCGGCGGTGATCAGGGCGCCGCTCCGCGCCCGCGCCTCGACGATGATCGTCACCTTGGCCAGACCCGCGATGATGCGGTTACGAGCCGGAAAGCGCCAGGGTGCCGGCTCGGTGCCGGGCTCGTACTCCGAGACGAGCAGGCCACTCGTGGCGATCCGCTGCGCCAGCGCCGAGTGGGTGCGCGGGTAGTCGCGGTCGATCCCGCAGCCGAGCACGGCCACGGTCGCACCTTCACCTTCGAGCGCACCACGGTGCGCCTCGGCGTCGACTCCACGCGCCAGACCGCTGATGACGACGGCGCCGGCCGCCGCCAGCTCGCGCCCGAGCCGCCGCGCCACCTGGGCGCCGTAGGGCGAGCAGGAGCGAGTGCCGACTATCGTCACCGCCGGGCAGGAGAGCAGCCGGGAAGAGCCGTCACCGCGCAGGTAGAGCTGTTTCGGAGGATCGTGGATGGCGGCCAGAAGCTCCGGGTAATCGGCGCTTCGGCGCGTCAAGACACGGTAGCCGCGGTCGGTCTTCACGTGCTAGTCAACTCCGGTGGGATGCGGTAGGAGAGGGCCTCGGCCAGGTGCTCGCGCGCGATTTCCTCGGTGCCCGCGAGCGCCGCGATCGTGCGCGCCACTCGGGCAACCCGCGCCCGTCCGCGCCCGGAGAGTGGTAGTTTCTCGACCGCCTCGGTGAGCAGTGGCCGAGCCTCACTGCCCATCCGCGGCGGCCCTGCCTCCAGCCGCACCCGTGCCGCCTGCACCCGCTCACGCACGAGCGCCGAGGTCTCCTCCCCGCTCCCGTCCAGCTCGACGGCGCGCGGGCGCGGCATCGCCACCACCAGGTCGAAGCGATCGAGCAGCGCACGCGAGAGCTTCTCGCGGAAGTGCGCCAGTCTCGCAGCCGAGCAGGAGCAGCCGGCGGCGTCGCCACGGCCGCCACAGGGGCAAAGGTTCATCGTCGCCACCAGCTGGAAGCGGGCCGGGAAGACGGCGCGACCGTTGGCGCGGGCGACACTGACGACACCGTCTTCGAGCGGCTGGCGCAGCGCCTCCAACACCGGGCGCTGGAACTCGGGGAACTCATCGAGAAGGAGGACACCGCAGTGCGCCAAACTGGCCTCTCCGGGGCTGGGGCCGCTGCCGCCGCCGACGATCGCGGGCATCGAGGAGGAGTGATGAGGCGCGCGAAAGGGCGGCTCGGCGACCAGCGGCTGCCCGGACGGGAGCAGACCGACGACCGAGTGGATGCGCGTCACCTCGAGTGCCTCCTCTCGCGCCAGCGGCGGCAGGATCCCTGGCAGCCTGCGTGCGAGCATCGTCTTGCCGGTTCCCGGCGGCCCGGCCAGGAGCAGGTTGTGGCGCCCGGCGGCGGCGATCTCGAGCGCCCGGCGCCCGCGCCGTTGCCCCTTCACTTCGGCCAGGTCGGGGCAGGTGACAGGCACTCGCCCAGTCGGCGACAGTGGCGGCGGCGACGCGGGCAGCCAGTCGCCGCGCATGTACGCGACCGCCTCGGCGAGATGGTGAACGGGGACGGGATCGACGCCCGCCAGCGCCACCTCGCCCGCCGACTCCGCCGCACAGAGCACAAACTCGATTCCAGCCCGCCGTGCTCCCTCGGCGACGACCAGCGCTCCCCCGACCGGCCGCACCCTGCCGTCGAGTGCCAGCTCCCCGACGGCGGCATGAGCTCTGAGCGAGCCGAACGGAACCTGGTGAGAGGCGGCGAGGATGGCGAGTGCGATTGTCAGGTCGAAGCCGGAGCCCTCCTTGCGCAGCGCGGCAGGCGCCAGATTGACGGTGATGCGTCTGAGCGGCCACTCCAGCTCGGCCGAGACGATGCCGCTGCGGACGCGCTCCTTCGCCTCCTGGCAGGCGCGGTCGGCCAGCCCGACGATCGCAAAAGAAGGAACTCCCTTTTGCAGGTGCGCCTCGACCTCCACCCGCCGCGGCTCCAGTCCGACGAGCGCGTAGGTCAGCATCTGCGCGAGCACTCGTTCAGGCTAGGTGGAGAAACGTCACGCGTCTGTCACGATTCGGTGCCGGAAGCCGCGCGAGTAGTCGCGATTCGGTCTCACGCCGTCGAGACGTGCGAAGCCGGCGCCCGGCCGGCGTCGCACGCGAAAGAATCCGCATAACTTGCCCGACTCCCTTTCGGCACTGAGTCGGCACGTTCTCGAGCGTTTTTTCTCGATACCGTGCTACGCCCCGTGGGAGGGTGGGGGGAGGAGGGTGGATTAGCGAGGTGCCCGGAACTCCGAGAAGTTCAGATCGCACCGGTGAAGAGTCTTGCGGAAACGCGAACGCGAGATCAGCGACGAGATCGGAGGGGGATCAGACCTCGTCGCGATCTCGCGGGCTTGGCCCACGCTCGCGGTGATTACCGGGCGTAGCGGGCGATCAGAACGTCTTCGTAGAACTCTCCCGCTCGGCGGCCGGTACGGCGGTTGACGTGGCGGCGGTGACGATCTTCGAGCTCCAACCCGGCACGAATGAGGATCTCCGGATAGAGATCGCGACGGTCGTTGACTACGATCGCCACCGGGGCGCCCGGGCGCAGGGCCGGGCGCACGTTCTCGAGCACCCGGGCGATCCCGTCGCAGTAGCTAGAGAGAGCAGCGCGACCTGTTCCGGTTGCGGCCGCTCCGAGCTCCTGCTCGCGGCGGTCGTCGAGAGCGAGCAGCTCGTAGGCGTAGCGGTGCTGCTCGTGGTAGTCGATCAGGCCAGGATAGGGCGGCGAGGTGATGATGCCGTCATAGGTGCCTTCGAGCGGAATCAAGCACGAATCGGCGTGCATCACGATCGCCTCGCGGCCGCGCGAGCGTAAGCGCTGGAACTCCTTGACGCGTTTGAGCGTGTCGAGGGCGTAGCGGCGGAGGAAATGCGAGGCGGTCTCGACCGGGCGGCAGGTGTGTCGGTGCTTGTGGCACCAGTACGGCTCGAGCTGAGGCTCACGCGGAAACTCGAGATCGAAATGGCGCGTGCGCCGGGCTGAGCGGGCGGCGCGAGTGAGAACAACGCGAAGCAGATCGGCGTGCTCACGGCCGGTGATCAGCTCGCGAAAGCCGATCAGCTCGGCGAGCGCCTGTGGTGCGTACCAGTCGTTCAGATAGGCCGAGCCGTAAGCGGGGGAGGCGTCGGACTCCGCGAGCGAGTCGAGCTCGGCGACGACGCTTCTGATCTCGCGCTCGAGCGAGAAGAGCTCGTAGCGACGGGTCTTGACCTGCATGAGCAGGCAGTTGAAGGCGGCGATGTCGATGCCGGTCGCATCCAGCCCGCTCTCGAGCGACTGCACGAGCGTCGTCCCCGAGCCTGCGAAGGGATCGAGAACGTGCTGCCCGGGTCTGAAGTAGCGGCCAAGCAGCACCTCGACCAGCTGAGGAATGAACTTGCCCAGATAGGGATGGAGGCGGTGAACGTGTTTCGTCCGCTCACGTTCGGGGAGATCTCGCTCCGACCACGAAAGCTCGAGGTCGAAGTCGAGCTCGCGGTAGAGAGCTTCCTGGGTGAGCGCCATCGCCCGCATCGTTTCGACGCGAACGGCGCCTAGACCTTCCTGGAGAGAGACGACGCTCTTTCGTTGGTTAAAACGAGCGCACGTGCTCGAACTTTGCTCTGAGCAGGGTTTTGCCCGGCATGGACATGTCCGCCACGCACCTGTCCCCGAGCCTGGCACCAGGACATGGCCGCCGGGGAGTTGTCTGGATCTGGCCATACGCACTGACGCCTTGCAGGGGTTTTACGAGCGTTGGCATGTCCGTATCGACCATTCACGCTGGCGGCGCTTCGATAATGGGAAGCGACGCGATTTCGTGTTGAGCAGGCTTTTCCAAGACGGACGCGTCTGCTCGAGGCATGTCCTGGTGCCAGGCACGGGGACGTGGCCGAGAGGGACTAGCGAGGCCCGAGCGCCCGAAGCGCTACGAGCCGATAGCCAGGAACTCGAGCGAGCCGGGGCTGCCGTTCGGGAGCGTCGCGTCCCGCCAGGCCTTCGCAAGTCCCTCTCCGAGCGCGGCGCAGCGTTCGTTGCTCGCGGGCAAGAAATTGGCGCAGATAACGCCGCAGCCGGCACCCGGGCCATCCGTGCCGGCGAGAAGCGCCTCCACTTCCCGCTCCGATTGGCCGGCGGTAGCCGTGAGCATCAGATCGCCGCACCAGACCGTCGAGCCGGCCGCTCGTGCGTACTCACGCAGCATTCCGATCGGGTAGGCGCGCTGCTCGGGCGCGTCGTAGCCATACCAGTAGACGACCTTGAAACCCCCCGAGATCAGGCTGGCGGCAACCTCGAGCGCCGAGGCTCCGCCGGCGACTACGAAGGGCTCGAACGGGTCGATCGTGACGACCACCTCGCCCGGGTCACCCTCGAAGCGGCGCGCCTCCTCGAGTACCGTGGTCATCCCGTCGGCGTCGCGGACGCGTTCCTGCTCGCCCAGCCCGAGCTTGGCGGCGGCGGCGCGCAGGCTGGCCGTGCTCTCGGGATCGAGATCGCAGAGCAAGTACTCGGCTCCTTTGCCGAGCATGTGCATCGTCAGCAGAGCGGAGCCCGGATAGTTCGCGAGCGCCTCACCGTCGCCCGAGAGCCTGCGTAGCTCGGCAGCGTAGTGCGACTCGGCTAGCTCGGGAACGCTATCGCCGTGCTCGAGGAAGCGATAGACGCCGTAGTCGCGATCGGGCGAGTGCGTGAGCGGATAGGAGGCCGAGCCGGCGTGCGTTTCCCAGTAGTTCTTCGGCGGCTCGAGTGCCAGCAGCTCGGCGAGCACGAGGTGCTTCCAGACGTCGCCCAGGTTCGCGTAGTAGCGGTTCATCAGGGATCACGCTAGCAGCGCCGCCGCTTCAGCGCGACTCCTGAGATTCGTTTTTTTTCGAGCGTAATCAAAAAGCGTTCTCGACCCGCTCCAGCTCGCCACCACGCACGGCAACCACGTCGAAGCGCACGATCTGATCGTGCACCGGCTGCTGCGCCAACCAGGCCTCGGCGGCACGGCGCAGGCGGTTCTGCTTGCGCTCGTCGACCATCTCGAGTGGGTCGCCATAGCTCTCGCCGGCTTTCTCTTTGACCTCGCAGAAGACGATTGTGCCGCGGCGACGGCAGAGAAGATCGACCTCGACTCCGGCCAGGCGAATGTTCGTGCCCAGGATCCTGTAGCCGCGCAGGCGGTAGTGGCGGCGGGCACGGCGCTCGGCCGCGGCGCCGGGGAGACCGACAGCCCTCACGCGCTCTGCTCGTAACAGGCGGCCCGGAAGGAACGGCGATGGACGACACTGGGGCCGTACCTGCGCACGGCCGCCGAGTGAGCGCCGGTGATGTAGCCGACATGAGCGGCGAAGCCGTAGTTGGGATAGAGAGCGTCGAGCCGCCGCATCATGCGGTCACGCACGACCTTGGCCACGATCGAGGCGCAGGCGATGGCCGCGCTGCGCTCGTCACCACCCACCAGCGCCTCGTGCGGCGGTGCCTCGGGGCCAAGCGAAAACCCGTCCACCAGACAGAGCTCGGCCGGCGGGACGCAAGCTGTGAGAGCGCGTCTCAGCGCCTCGAGGTTGGCCTTGTGGAGCCCGCCGCGATCGATCTCGCGGGCCGGTATCAACTCGACCACGACCAACTCGCTCAGCGCGAGGACACTCGAGAGGAGCCGTTCACGCGCCGCCGGAGTGCATTGCTTGGAATCGCGCAGCCCCGCGAGAGCCCGCCCACCCGAGCCGCGCAGCTTCTCCAGATCGAGAACCACCGCGGCCGCACTGAGCGGACCTGCCAGCGACCCTCTCCCGGCCTCGTCCGCCCCGGCGACGAAGCGGGCTCCGAAGCTGCGATCGTGCTCGATCAGCCTTCGTCCGCAGCTCGTGCTCATGAAGGCGAGAATAGCGCCGGCGGCGGCTCGGCCCGCACCGGAGCGCCGAGAGTTACTGCTCTGTCACAAAGCCGAGGCGCGCGCGAAGCCGGCGAGGCGTGTGTTACTTCGAGGTCTCGGGCTCGGAGCTCTTGGGTGCCGCGGCGACCGAGGTCTTCGCGATCTTGTCGCGCTTGACGCGAACGCGAGCCTTCTTGCCGACCTTGTCGCGTAGGTAGTAGAGCTTGGCGCGGTTCACGTCGCCGATCGAGATCACGTCGATCTTGCCGATCTTGGGCGAGTGGAGCGGGAAGGTACGCTCGACGCCGACTCCGAAGGAGCTCTTGCGCACGGTGAAGGTCTCGCGCGCGCCGGCGCCCTGGCGCTTGATCACGATCCCCTCGAAGACCTGGATGCGCTGGCGCTGGCCTTCGATCACCTTGAAGTGCACGCGCACGCTGTCGCCTGCCTTGAACTGAGGCAATTCGGAGCGCAGCTGGCGCTGCTCGATCTGCTCGATGATCTTGCTCATTTGAAAGACGAAAACCGGCCGGCGGTCGGCGGCAATCGTAGCGAAAAACCGGGGTCGGGCGGGGCAGCTACCGAAGCGGCGTCTCTAACTTCTCAACGAGTGACAGGCCGCGCCGAGATCGATCAATGGAAGGAGACCCTGTTCGGAGGCCAGTAGGTGAAGAAAACCGGGCCGATCAGATTCTTGCGCGGCACCGAGCCCCAGTCACGCGAGTCGCAGGAGAAACCGCGATTGTCGCCCATGAAGAAGTACTCGCCTTTCGGTACACGCCAGACGCCGGTTGTCGTGTCCTGCGCGCGCCGGCTCGGTTGGATGTACGGCTCGTTGAGCTTCTTCCCGTCGATATCGATTACTCCCCCACTCTTCTCAGACACCGTCTCGCCAGGGAGTCCTATTAGGCGCTTGACGAAGACCGAGCTCCCGGAGCCGCCCTCGCAGACGTTGCGCGCACGCTTCGGGGTCTTGAAGACGATGATCTCGCCCCGGTGCGGATTGCGGAAGTGAAAGCTGACTCGATCGGCGAGCACCCGGTCGGAGAATCTCGCCTCGCAGCCGGTGCTGGGACGCGCGCAGTGGAGAGTCGGCTCCATCGAGGAGGTGGGGATGCGGTAGGGATTCACGACCCAGGCCTTGATCGCAAGCACGATCGCGATTGCGCCGACGATCGTCAGCGTCCAGTCGAGGAAGACCCGGAGTGGTTTGGGCAGGTTCCCGAGCAGGCGGTCGATCGGGTTCCTCAACCTGCGCTCCTGATACGGCTCTGCTCGCGCCGCCAGCTCTCGATGCGGGCATGGTTGCCCGAGAGCAGGATTTCGGGCACTTTCCAGCCGCGGAACTCCGCCGGACGCGTGAACTGCGGGTATTCGAGCCCTCCGTCGAGCTCCTCGGAGAAGCTCTCGATCAGGCCGGACTCCTCGCTCCCGAGCGCGCCCGGAAGGCGGCGCACGATGCTATCGAGAAGCGCCATGGCCGGGATCTCGCCGCCCGAGAGAACGTAGGGGCCGATCGAGACCGTGTCGGTGCTCATGTGCTCGATGATGCGCTCGTCGAAGCCCTCGAAGCGTGCCGAGAGAAGTGTGAGGCTCTCCTCGGCGGCCAACTCCTCGACCAGCGGCTGGTCGAGCTGGCGCCCTTGTGGCGTGAGCGCGATCACCCGTCGCTCCGGGATGCCGCCGTAGACAGCGTCGAAAGCCGCGGCCACGACGTCCACGCGCAACACCATCCCGGCGCCGCCGCCGTAGGGCTCGTCGTCCACCTGACGGGCACTAAGAGGCGTCGTCTCGCGATAGTTGAAAAGGCGCAGGTCAAGCCCGCTCCCGAGGACAGCGGCCAGCGGACGGCGCTCGCACATCCAATCGAATGCGGACGGAATGAGCGTGAAGATGTCGATCTGCAAGAGGGCAATTTTCAGAGTGCTAGGCGAACTCGGAGAAGCCTGTACGGACAACGATACGTGCTCGCTCGAGATCGACGAGCGAGATGCAGTCTTCGACCATCGGCAAAGCCAGGCCTGAATCGAGCTCGAGCACGTCGTTGGCCACACCCGAGACGACCTCCTGGACGTGTCCGAGCTCGCGTCCCCCCTCCTCCGCGACCGCGAGCCCGATCAGCTCGAAGACGTAGTAGGTGTCGGCGGGAAGAGACGGTAGCTCCGCGCGCGGAATCTCCAACTCGGCGCCACGCTCGACCTCGCGGTCGAGCCGGATCACAGGCCGCCCGGCCGATCGCTTCGACTCGACGATCGTGGCCGGGGCACCGTTCACCTGGAGAACCACGCCGGCACGAAAGCGTTCCGGATCCTCACTCGCCTGCTCGACGAAGAAGGCGCCGGTAAGACCGTGCGGTTTCCCGACGCGACCGACAGAGGCGAGCTGGGGATTGCTACTCGACAATCTCGAGTAGGTAGTGCCTTCCCTCGCGCACGCCACCGGCACGGACAAGCGTACGCAAGGCTCGAACGATACGGCCCCCACGGCCGATCACCTTACCGCGGTCGGCCTCGGCCACGGTCAGCCGCAGCAAGACCTCGCCGCTCTGCTCCAGCTCCTCGATCGAGACGGCGCCGGGGTCGTCGACCAGCCGGCGCACGATCTCGAGCACGAGCTCAGCCAAGGAGCCCTTTGACCTTGAGCAGGCGACTAACGGGGTCAGTCGGCTGCACGCCCTTGCTGAGCCAGTCCTTCACCTTGGCCTCGTTGAACTCGATCAGCGAAGGCTGACTCTGAGGGTTATAGCGACCGACGATCTCGATGAACCTGCCGTCGCGCGGCGAGTGCGAGTCGGCGACCACGACACGGTAGATCGGATTCTTCTTCGACCCGACCCGCGTCAGCCTCATCTTTACTGCCATCTAGATCCTTTCCGGACGGAGCCGCTCGCTCCGCCGTTCTCTTAGGAGTCTCGGAAATCCGGGCAAACCTTAGCGGCGACGACGCTTGCGGCGCGCACTCGACGATCTTCTCGCCGGCCGAGCGGTGCCGCCCGCACCCGGAAGACGGGGTCCCTTGCCGGTGTTCATCTGCTTCAACATCCGTTCCATCTGACGCCGCATCTCGAGAACCTGGTTCACCTGCTGCACTGTAGTGCCGCTGCCTTTGGCGATTCGCAGGCGCCGCTTACCGTCGATCGTCCCGGGCCGGCGCCGCTCCTCGAGCGTCATCGAGAGCACGACCGCCTCGACTCGCGCTAGTTGCTTCTCGTCCACCTCGGCGTCTTTGAGCTGGCTGCCGAGCCCCGGGATCATGCCCAGAAGGCCCTTGAGCGAGCCCATCTTCCGCATCATCTTGTAAGTGCGCAGGAAGTCCTCAAAGCTGAACTGACCGCGGAGCATCCGCTCTTCCATCTCGGCCTGCTCGTCGACGGCGACCGCCTGCTCGGCTCGCTCGATCAGGGAGAGGACGTCGCCCATGCCGAGAATGCGCGAGGCCATACGCTCGGGGTGGAAGAGCTCGAGCTGATCGAGCTTCTCGCCCACCGAGACGAACTTGATCGGCTTGCCGGTCACGGCTTTGACCGAGAGCGCCGCGCCGCCACGGGCGTCGCCGTCCAGCTTGGTCATGACGACGCCGTCGAAATCGACCCGGTCCGCGAATGCCTCGGCGACGGTGACCGCCTCCTGACCGGTCATCGCATCGAGGACGAGCAGGACGTTGTGGGGCTTGACGGCGTCTTTGACCGCAGCGAGCTGCGCCATCATCTCCTCGTCCACGTGCAGGCGCCCGGCGGTGTCGACGATCGCCACGTCACAGCCCTGACGCACGCACTCCTCGATCCCGGCGCGGGCGACCGCGACCGGATCGGAGCTGTCGCGGCGCGTGTAGACGGGGATCTGGATCTGCTCGCCCAGCTGCTCGAGCTGGTCGATCGCGGCCGGGCGCTGCAGGTCGGCCGCGATCAGGAAGGCCTTGCGCTTCTCCTTGCGCAAGAAGAGCGCCAGCTTGGCCGCGGCAGTCGTCTTGCCCGAGCCCTGTAGCCCGGCGAGCAGGATCACCGTCGGCGCGCGCCCGGCGAAGGCAAGCCCCGAGGCGCCCGCACCCATCAGTGCGGTCAGCTCCTCGTGCACGATCTTCACGACCTGCTGCCCGGGTGTGAGGCTCTTCAGCACGTCTTGCCCGTGTGCGCGCTCGCGCACCTGGGCGACGAAGTCCTTGACGACCGCGAAATTCACGTCGGCCTCGAGCAGCGCCAGCCGGATCTCGCGCATCGCCCGCGAGATCGCCTCTTCGTCGAGCGTGCCGCGCTTGCGCAGGTCGCCGAGGACGCCCTGGAGTCTGTCGGAAAGCGAGTCGAACATCGCGGGTCAGTGTAGTCGTGGGCCTTGCGGGTCTCGCTTTTCCAAAGCGCTCGAAGCGCTGGTACTCGCGTGCTGTTTCGACACGAAACCGGCACATTTCCGAGCGCTTTTTCTCGATACCGTGCTACGCCCCGTGGGTGGGTGGGGGGAGGAGAGGTGGGTCCCGCCGATTTGGGCTCCGAGAAGAGCGAGTCACGAATGACGTTCGACCGCGCATGCTGAATCGGCACGAAACCGGCACAGCTCGTGCGCACATCTTCGCTACCGTTTCACGACCCCGCGGGTGGGTGAATAACGGCGGGGGGCGGCGTGACGTAGCGCCGTCTAGCACCTCGCCGTCGGGTATTCATTCCACGGTCGCGCTCAGCGCTAGTGCTTGCTGCCTGTGCTCCTGCTCGGCACGCGCTCAACCCGGGCCGCGAACGCCCCGATCGCCTTCGCGACCGCGACCGGCTCGTCCAGCATCGAGAGGTGACCGGCGCGCGGGATGACGATCAGCTTCACGCCCAGTGCCTGAGCCGAGGTGCGCCCCGCTTTGATGTCGTCGACCGTGTCGTGCTGGCCCCAGACGACGATGCGAGGCACGTGCAACCGGCGCAGATCGGCGAGCGACAGCCCCTGAACGCCGCTGTGAAAGAGATCGTGGAAGCCGTTCTCGGTGCCGTCCACCCGGAACGGCCGCTCGAAAGCATCGACCTGGACGTTCGTGATCGGCGGGTGGACGGGACCGTAGGCCTGGTCGAGCACCTGGTGCACGAGCCAGTCGGAGTGAGTGACCAGCCGGAAGATGGTCGTGTAGTAGGGATTCAGGACGAGATTCGTGATCCAGTGCGGGCCGCCGACCGGAAGCGTGTCGCCGTCGAGCAGAACGACTCCCGCCGTGTTACCGGGCGCCTCGAGGCCCACGTTCACCGCGACTGCCGCGCCAAGCGAGTGCCCGACGACAAGCGGCCGCCGCAGCCCGAAGTGGGCGCTGAAGTCGCACACCAGCTGCGTCCAGGCGGTAAGGCTGTAGGAGCCCTTGCGCTCCGAGTAACCGAAGGGCGGAAGGTCGAGCGCGTAGACGCGGTGATCGCTCGCCAGCCGGGTCGCGACCGGAACCCAGATCCAGGAGGGCTCGGCGAAGCCACCGACGAAGATGATCGGGCTGCCCTGGCTGCCCAGCTCGCGGTAGGCGATCTGCCTGCCGTCGATCTTCACGTAGGGACCTGGATAGAGCGCCGAAGCCGGCTTCTGATCGCCGTTCGTGGCCAGGTTGTAGACGAGCGAGAAGAGCGTCGTCAGGACGAAGATCGCCAGCAGCACGAGTACCGTCCAGCGCAACCAGCGGCGCCGGATCCAGGGACGGCCGTGCCTGGGCAGACGAAAACGAGAGCGTTTTTTCTCCGTGGTTTCGCTCGACACCCGGTTTGGTTCCGATTCGCTCATCGTCCCGACACTACCTGTGCGAAGTCGTTCACCGTCTCGCCGCAGGCCCGGCGCACGACAGTGCACCTCGGCCGGTTGCCGTTGGCCTAGAAACAGAGTCGGTTTCTCGGAGCGCCGCTGGTGGTGCGAGCCCGGAGGGGATAGTCCTTTGGACAGACCCGGAGAGGATCGTGCCACCAGCGGCGTCAGGGTCGTCGCCATCGGGCGATGAGCCGGCCGAGAAAGCGAGCTCAGCCGCGAACGAGCGCCTGGGCGAAGTCGCCCGGGTCGAACGGGCGCAGGTCGTCGAGCTGCTCACCGAGGCCGATCAACTTGACCGGCAGGCCGAGCTCGTAGGCGATCGCCACCGCGACGCCGCCCTTGGCCGAGCCGTCGAGCTTGGTCAGGACAACACCGGTAACGCCCACCGCCTCGGTGAAGAGGCGCGCCTGCTGGAGCCCGTTCTGGCCGGTGGTGGCGTCGATGACGAGCAGCGTCTCGTGCGGGGCGCCCTCCAGTTTGGCGGCGATGACACGGCGAACCTTGATCAGCTCCTCCATCAGGTTGGTCTGCGTGTGCAGGCGCCCTGCGGTGTCGACGATCACGATCTCACGCCCACGCGCCATGGCAGCCTCGATCGCGTCGAAGGCAACTGCGGCCGGGTCTCCCCCCTTCTCGCCGCCGACGAAGTCGGCACGGGCCCGCTCGGCCCAGATCTGGAGCTGCTCCTCGGCGGCCGCCCGGTAGGTGTCTGCAGCGGCGACCAGCACGCTACGGCCGTGCTGGTGGAGCACCCGTGCGAGCTTGCCGATCGTGGTCGTCTTGCCGGTGCCGTTGACGCCGACGACCAGGATCACGCTCGGGCGCCCGGAGAGATCGAATGTGACCTGCTGATCCATGAGCACGGCGATCTCCTCCGCCAGCGCCTCGCCGAGGTCGAGGATCTTCACCCGCGCTTCCAGCCGGCGCACCAGCTCGGCGGTCGCGCACACACCGACGTCGCCGGCGATCAGAGCCTCCTCCAGCCGCTCCCAGGCGCCGTCGTCGCCGGGATCGAAGGCTGCGGCGGCAAGCTCGCCGACGAGCGCGCGCCGGCTCTTGCCGAGCGACTCACGCAGGCGCGAGAAGAAGCCGCGCCGTTCCTCCTCGGCCTCGGCCGGCTCCTCCGGCTCACCGAGCAGCTCTGACCAGGTTCGGCTCATGGGCGCAAGCGTAGTCGAGGCCAGGTCAAGGTTCGCGTTCGGGCAAGGCGAGTGTTTACCGGAAACACCCGAGCAACCCGAGGATCGCTCGAGCTTCTTCTGCGTCTTCACGCTGCGAAGAGGTGTTCACGCCTACTTGATCAACTCAGGCAGCTTCACCACACGCGAGACGATGAGAGAGATCAGCAACACGAGGCCACCGGCCAGCTCCAGCCAGGCACCGGTACCCGGGCCGCCGGGGAAGAAACCATTACCGAAGGCACCGAAGACACCCTCCGCGATCGCCACACCGACCGTAATCCCAGAAACGATCAGCGCGACATCTGCCAGTCCTGCGTTTCGCGTGGTGACTGCCACAGCGATCAGAAGCGCACTGGCAATCGCGAGTATCAGCAGAAGCAAACCAAGCGCGTGCCCCGAGGACGAGATATTCCAGTAGCTGATGCTCGGAAAGACGGAAATCTTCTTCCAGATGCCGATCACTATCAGTACGAGGCCGATCGCAGCCGCGACCGTCGCGAGCGTTACGCCCGACGCCTTCGCGTCCGATCGCTTGTGCCAGAGATGAGCAGTTCCCGCGCCAAGCGGTACCAGCACTGAGCAGAAACCGAACCAGGCGCCCCAGCTGAACTTGTCAACGAACTTGAAGGCCAGCAGCGACGGTTGATAGAGGAAGAGGCCGAATGCCACCGCGCCGGCCGCCGCCGCCGCCAGGTCGAGATGCATTTTGCCGAGCAGTAGTGATGCCGCCAGGCAGCAGGCGGCAAGCCCGAGGGCGATGATCAATGCGGTCAAGTACGTGCCGTCATCCTTGTACTGATAACCGGCTCGCTCAAAGACGGTTGTCCAGAGCGCAACGAACCCGAGCACTACACCAACGGCGGCAACGAGCTCACCGATCTTCGGTTTCCCCAATTCCATTAGTCCCTTCTCCTCTCCAGAGCACACACTCCTGCGTACTGCGGCGATTATCTCGTCTGCGACACCGGCGCTCAAGTCCTCCAAAGTTCCTCATTCCGGCCGCACGAAACGACGCTCAACGTCAGGCGCCTCTGGGAGGCCAGTCGCGCCCGGCCGCACAGAGCCGCCGGCTGAGAAAGCTAAGCGCTTGCGAGCGCCAATTCGGGCTCGTGCGGCGTTCGGCGCGAGACGACCTGGGAGACGCCGTCGCCGCTCATGGTCACGCCGTAGAGCAGGTCGGCCGCCTCCATCGTGCGCTTCTGGTGCGTGATCACGACGAACTGGGCTCGGCCGGCGTAGCGGCGCAGCAGCTCGACGAAGCGGCCGATGTTGGCGTCGTCGAGCGCCGCCTCGACCTCGTCGAGAAGGTAGAAGGGGCACGGGTGGGCGAGGAAGAGGGCGAACAGGAAGCAGATCGCGCCCAGCGACTTCTCGCCGCCGGAAAGGAGCGAGAGCTTGCTGACGCGTTTGCCGGCCGGGCGTAGCTCGATCTCGATCCCGGTCTCCTCGTCGGACTCGGGCTCGGGCTCGGTCAGGCGCAGCCGTCCCTCGCCGCCGGGGAAGAGCGTGGCCGCGACCTCCTCGAAGGTGGCGGCGACGACCTGGTAGGTCTCGGCGAAACGGCGCTCGACCGTCTCGGTCAGCTCGGCACAGAGCTTCTCCAGCTCGGTCAGGCTACGTTCGAGGTCGGCACGCTGGGTCTCGAGCTCCTCGAGCCTCTCCTTCTCCTCGGCGTACTCCTCCTTGGCCAACGGATTGACGCGACCCAGATCCTCTAGGCGCCCGTGCCCGCGCTCGATCGTTCGGAGGATCTCCTCACGGTCGTCGCCCTCGGCCGGCTCCACCTCGTCGTTGCCGCGGCGGCGCCTGGCGTCCTCGGCCTCGGATTCGAGACGCGCCAGCTCCACCCCGATCGCTGCCAGACGCTCACCCTCGGCGCTCGTGCGCTCACGCAAAGCCGCCTCCTCGGCGCCGAGCCGGCGCAGTGTCCCACCGAGCTCGCTCGCGTAGGCGGCTCTGGCTTCGACACCCTCGCGCAAAGGCGTCTCGAGCCGTGCGACGGGCTCCGAGATCGAGCCGAGTGCGCCGAGCAGCATCCCACAGGCGGTGCTCAGGCGGACGCAGAGGGCCTCGGGTGGGTGCGCGCGAGCCGAGCGAGCCTTCCTGCGCACCTCGGTGACCGCAGCGGCCTTCACGCGCGCCGTCTCTGTCGCTTGCAGCGCACGCGCCAGCCCCTCCTCGAGAGAGGCGATCTCGCCCGCGAGCTCCTGCCTACGGGCGGCCGCCTGCTCGGGATCAAGCGGGGTCTGCTCGGACAGGTCGAGCTCACCGCCCGAGCGGCGAAGCACTGCCGACAGGCGCTCGCGGGCCTGGGTCAGCGTCTGCCGCAACTCCGCCTCGCCCGAGGCCAGACGCCGCAGCTCCTCGGTCAGCTGCGAAACCCGCCCGCGGCTGTCTTCGACCTTGCTCTGGAGCGGCTCGCGTAAGGCGGCAGCCAACTGCTCGGCCGACTGCAGCGCCTCCTCCAGGCGCGCGCCCACCGAGGCGAAGCGTTTCAGGAAGAGCGGGGAAAGCAAACGGCGGCGGGCCGGCTCGACCTCGGCCAGTGCCTTTGCGGCCGCCTTGGCTTCGCGCTCGGCTGCGTTGAACACCTTCTCCGCGGTCGCGGCTTCGCCGAACAACCTCTTCACCTCGGCGGCCAGCTCGCGCCGGCGCGCCTCCAGCTCGAGCAGAAGCACCTCGGCGGCGCTGCCCGCGAACCAGAGCTCGCCTCGATCGGCGTCGTAGCCGTGCCCCTCGCGGGTGACGACGACGCCGGAGCGCGCCTCGGCCAGCTGCTCGAGCTCGGCCAGCCAGACTCCCTCGAGGAGCTTGCGCGCCCGCTCGTCGCCCGAGACGAATCCGGTGAGCGGAAGAGCGCTCGCGAACGGCGCGGTCTTGCCGCCGCGCTCGCTCGCGCTCGAGAGCACGACCGCCAGCCCGCCGAGCCCGTCTCGACGCGCCTTTTCCAGTAGCTCGAGCCCGCGCTTGGGATCGGGCGCGATCAGGGCCGCCGCGCGCCAGGCCAGAGCCGCCGTCACCGCCTGCTCATATCCGGGCTCGACATCAAGCAGCGAAAGCGCCAGCAGCTCACCCGTCTCGGCCAGAGCTCTCGCAGCCGGCGGGATTCCCTCGCGCTCGTCGACCGTACGCTCGAGCACGCTCAGCCGCTCGGCCGTGTGCCGGGCACGCTCGTAGAGGCTGTCGCATTCCAGTGCCAACTCGCGCGCGCGGGTGGCTGCCCGCCGCTCCGTCCTCTCCAACTCGGCGAAGCTCGGCCTGTCGCTTGCCGCAAGCGCCTCGGCCTCGGCCAGCTCTTCCCGCGCGCGTTCCAACGAGACGGCGAGCGACTCCCGCCGCAGCGAGAGTCTCTCGACGGTGCTTGCGAGCCTGACAACCTCACGGCCGGCGGCCTCCGGCAGCGCAGCAACCTCGGACAGGCTCTCCTCCACTCTCGTACGCTGCTCGAGCAGAGCCTGCGACTGAGTTTCCAGCCGCGCCAGCTCGAGGCGCTCCAGCCGCGCCAGCTCGCCGAGACCGTGCTGGAGACGCTGCTCGCAGACACGCTCGTCGACCTCTGCCCGCTCGACCTCTTCCCGCGCCGAGGCAAGCGAGCGCTCCAGTTCCTCGAGCTCGGCCTGTCCTTCCTGCGAATCGGCCTCGCGACTGCGGGCAAGAAGCGCCGCGAGCTCCTCGCTCAGTCCCGTGACCGCCTCGCGCCGGATCTCGACTCGCTCGGCCGCTCCGCGCAGGCGATAGAGCTCGGCCAGAGCCGCCTCGCGGCTCCCGGCCACGTCCGCCAGCTCTTCCTCGGCCCGCTCGCGCTCGGCCAGCAGCTGCTCGAGCTCGCTTCGCACCTGTGTCTGCGCCAGCCGCGCCTGCTCGCGTCTCGCCTCGGTCTCGGCGCGCCGCTCGTCTACCGAAGCGAGGTCGAGCTCGGCAATCCGCACCTCGAGCGAGGCGATCTGACCGCGCAGCTTCTCCGCCCGCTCGGCTGCGCTCGCCTGCAGCGCCAGCGGTCGCAATCTCTTCCGTACCTCGGCCTCGACGTCGAGGGCGCGCTCGACCTGAGTCTGAACGCGGGCCAGCTTGAGCCCAGCCCGGTGACGGCGACGCTTGAACTTGCCCAACCCGGCCGCCTCCTCGATCAGCGCGCGCCTATCGGCCGGGCGCGAAGTCAGCACCTCGTCGACGCGACCCTGGCCGATGATCGAGTGCATCCCGTGGCCGAGCCCGAGATCGGAGAGGAGGTCGACGAGGTCGATCCTGCGTACGGGCGCCCGGTTGACCAGGTACTGGCCCTCACCGCCGCGCTGCAGGCGCCTGGTGATCGCCAGCTCGCTGTAGTCGAGCGGGCCGTCGCCGGCCTCGTTGTCGAAAACAAGCTCGACTTCGCAGGAATCGATCGCCGAGCGCCCCTCGCTCCCTGAGAACAGGACGTCGTCGGGCTTCTCGGCCCTGAGCTCGCTCGGGGTCAACGAGCCAGCCGCCCAGACGATCGCGTCGGCGATGTTGGACTTGCCCGAGCCGTTCGGCCCCACGACGACCGCGACGCCCGGCTCCAGACGCACCTCGACGGCGTCGGGGAAGGACTTGAAGCCGCGAACCTTGATCGCCTTCAGATGCAGAGGGAACTCCCCCCGAGTGTGTTCGAGGTGCAAGAGAGAACGGCAAAGCCGATCCGGCGAGGAGCGACGAACTCATGCATGCGAGCGCAAGTTTGACGAGCGGGCAGGACAGCGCCCGGCCGGCCGTCGCGGCGAGGCCCTAGCTGCCGGAATCGAGCTCGATCCGCTCCAGTACCTGCTTGGCCGCCGCCTGCTCGGCCGACTTCTTCGTACTGCCGGTTCCCGTGCCCATACGCTCTTCGTCGACGGTCGCCGCGCAGGTGAAGGTGCGCTCGTGCGGAGGCCCGACAGCGTCGAGCACCGTGTAGATAACCTGCTGACCGCGCCGGGCCAGCGCCTCTTGTAACTCGGTCTTGAAGTCGACGTGGCTCGTGGTCGCATACTCGATGCGACCGTCGAAGGCCGCCACGATCGCCGGCTCGATCGGCTCGAAGCCATGCTCGAGGAAGAGCGCCGCCAGCGCCGCCTCGAGCAGGGCGGCGAGAACGTTTCGGTTCTCGGCCAGGCGCTCGAGCTCTTCCCGGGAGGCGGCGCGGCCGTGTCTCAGCAGCTCCTCGCCCAGGCCAAGCTCGCGCGCCACCTCGGCGCAACTGGTGCGCGAGACGACGTGCGAGCGAATCTTGGCCATGCGGCCTTCGCTGAAGTCCGGGTAGCGCTCGTAGAGCGCCCTGGCCATGGCCAGCTCGAGCACGCTGTCACCGAGAAACTCGAGCCGCTCGTACGAAGACGCACGATCAGGAGCCCACGAGGAGTGGGTGAAGACATGCTCCAGCGGCTCCGCGGGCAGGGCTTCGATCAGCCCGCGGAGAGCTGCTTGACCTTCAGGCGCGTTACTTCTGGTGCGACGTGACGTATTCGACAGCCTGCCCGACGGTCTGGATCTTTTGTGCGTCCTCGTCAGAGATCTTGATGTCGAAAGAATCCTCGAGCTCCATGATCAGCTCGACAAGATCCAGAGAGTCGGCGTCGAGATCCTCTTGAAATGACGCCGCCTCGGTAACTTCGCTCTCGTCGACACCGAGCTGCTCAACGAGGACCTCTTTGACGCGTCCGAAGACTTCTTCACGCGATGCTGCCATGTCACCTCATTCCGTCGAGTTCGAAGGGCGCGCCGATGCTACCACGCGAGAAGGCATGCGCTCGGCGATGCGTTGCACAACGCGGTGCTCGACTCCCCGCGCGGCGAGGCGGATGGCGTTCGCAACCGCCCACGGACTCGAGTCGCCATGGGCGATCACGGCCAGGCCGCGCAGGCCCAGCAGATAGCCGCCACCGTAGGTGTCGGGGTCGAGCTGGGCGCGCACCGAGCGGAGCGCCGGGCGCAGGAGCAGCCCGCCGGCCTTGGTGCGCAAGCCGTCGTTGGCAGCTTCGCTCAGGGCCAGAAGCAACGAGCGGGCCGTGCCTTCGACCGCCTTCACGGCAATGTTGCCGGTGAATCCGTCGCAGACGAGAACATCTGCGACATGCTCGAGAATGAGCCGGCTCTCGGCGTTGCCGGCGAAGTTGAGCCCGCTCGCGGCGAGCAGCTTCTGGGCAGCGATGACGAGCGTGTTGCCCTTCTCGGGCTCCTGGCCGATCGAGAGCAGGCAGACTCTCGGCCGCTTGATCTCCAGGATCTCTTCGGCAAAAACGGCACCCATGTGCGCGAACTGGAGCAGGTAACGCGGCTTGGAATCAGCGTTCGCGCCGGCATCGATGAGCACCGACGGGCCCTTCCTCGAGGGGATGATGACGGCGATTGCCGGGCGCTTGATCCCGGGCAAACGGCGCAGCACGAGCAGACCGGCCGCGAGCATCGCGCCGGTGTTTCCGGCCGAGACGACCACGTCGGCTTTTCCCTCGGCGACCAGCCTGCAGGCCACCACCAGGGAGCTGCGCGGCTTCGTTCGCACGGCCTTTCCGGCCTTTTCGTGCATGTCGATGACGTCGTCGGCGACGATGTGCGCAAGCCCGCCCGGGTTGATGCCCCGGCGGCCGACCAGAATCGGCTCGATCCGATCGCTTGCAGCCTGAAGTGCTCCGGCGATGATCGCCTCGGGGGCGTTGTCGCCCCCCATGGCGTCAACGGCGACGCGTATCGGCCTGGACATTCGTGCTCTCCGCCACGGGCATGTCAGCTGAAAGATATGACGCGACCGAGCCCGAAGCGAGCCTGATCGCTACGGCGCCTCGGCCCGGATAGGCTCGATCTCGCGACCGCGATAGTGCTTGCAGGTCGGGCACATGTGATGAGGGCGCTTGGGCTGATGGCAGACCGGGCAGACGTTCGGACGCGGCGCCTCGAGACCCTGATGGGTCCGGCGCTTATCACGCCTGGTCTTCGAGGTTTTTCGCTTCGGGACAGCCATAACCGGCCGCGTAGTGTACACGCCGCGCGAGGCGAAATGCCGCACACGAGCGAGCCGGCCGGGCTCTTTCGATCAGTTACGAAGCGACCAGTGGCCCGACAGCGAGGCGAAGTTGAGCAGCGCCGTGGCGATCAGGGCAAGGGGAACCAGCCAGCGGACAGCCCGGCTGAGCACGCTCGAGACCCGGGCGACACGACGGCGCAGCCGCACCGACTCATACCCGGCGTCTAGCCCCTTACGCTCGAGGAAGCCGGCACGAGCCCCGTGCTGGAGCTCACCTTCGGCGAGCATCGTCGCCGCGATCGAGAGAAGCGCGCTCAGCACCAGGGCGCCGAGCGGAAGCAGGAAGCCGCCCTTCCGATACACGTGCGGGAGATAGGCGATCAGGCCCGCGAGCGCAGCGAGAGAGCCGAGCGCAAGCAAGAAGGAGAGATAGCACTCCCACCAGGCCGGGTTGCGCAGATACGAATCGCTCGGCGGCGCTTGCTCCAAGCCGGTGAGCCCGACGGGGTGACCCTCGATCCTGGGTGCTCTGAGCGACTGCCTGACACCGTTGCCGCCACTGAGACGCTCGTAGGCCTCCTCGAGAACCCCCAGGTCGGCCCGCGCGCTCTCGTCACCACCGACGAGCCGGTTGCTCACGGAGGCGTAGCGCAGCGCGTAGGCGCGCTCGATCTCGAACTGAGTCGCGTCGGTGCGCAAACCGAGAAACGCAAGAATCTCGTCCCGACCGTTCATGTAGCCCTGAGTCTACGACCCATCCCGATTAGTAAGCGCGAGAACGAGAGATCAAGCCGGGCGGCGTCGGCCTCGCTCGTGGAAGCAGACGCTGNNACTTTCATCTGAATATCAGAGCTCGTCGCGGAGCTTCTCCAGCGCCGACCAGCGCGAGTCGACTTCCACATGCTCGTGCGTGTGCGGCTCGTGGTTGAGGTCGCGGCCGCACTCGGGGCAGAGACCGGCGCAGTCGAACCGACAGAGAATCGTCTCGGGCAGCGCCAGCGCGATCGCGTCGCGAGCCCAGGCCGAAAGGTCGAGCCGACTGCCTTCGAGATAGGGCGTATGCAGCTCCTCGTCGGCGCCGGGGTCGCTGTCCTGGTACTCGCTGACAGTGATCTGCTGAAGTAGCTCGGCCTCGTTCAGACAGCGGTAGCAGGGACCGAAGAATCGGTTCTCGAAGCGCAGGGCGAAGACGGTGCCGCTGGTGGCGCGGGTAATGGTCAGTTCGGCCTCGATCGTCTGTGGCACCGGCAGGTAGCGCTGGCCGCCGTAGACAAGCGGCTCGAGCTCGATCTCGACCGCCTCCCGGTGCTGCTCGCCCGACCACAGGCGAAACCGCCGCAGGTCGAAGGTGGTCATGAACTCAGCGTAGCAGCGGGCGGAGCCAGTACAAGCCCCTCGCCGCTCTCGCTCCGAAAGCAGAGAACGATCCCGGCCAAGGACCCATCCCGTCAGGGGTTCGCGATCGAAGGGGTTGAGCTGTGGATCCCAGGCCGTGAAGGCGCACTGGTAGTACGGCGAACGGTCTGGGCAGATACTGGCGCCGCGAAGCGGCCGCGCCGGGCGTGTAGACCCGGCGGGATTGGCTCTAAGCCGAGCTAAAACCGGCTTCGACCTAGGCTACTGATAGCTGTCGGGCTCGTTGATCGGCCCGATGCCGGCGACGACCGACTCCTGCGAGCGCTCGTGCAGGCGATCGCGGCCGCGCTTGACGGCGGTGAGGAACTTGTCGAGGTTGACCTCGAGGGTGGAGAGGATCGAGTCGGCCCAGTCCTCCATCTCGAGCCGTGTCTGGCGCGCCTGACGGCGAGCCTCGTCAACGATCTCGTTCGCCTGCTTCTCGGCGATCTTGACGATCTCGGTCTGCGAGGCCTGGATCATCGCCTGCTCGCGCGCCTCGCCAAGAATCCGGTCGGACTCGCGGTTGGCCTCGGCGAGCATGTCTTGGCGCTCCTTGACGATCCAGCGCGCCCGCTTCAATTCCTCGGGGATCGTCGCCCGCATCTGGTCGAGGACGTCGTAGGTCTCCTCGCGGTCGATGCGCACCTGGTCGGTGAGGGGCACCGGCTTGGCGTTGTGAACGAGATCGTCGAGCTTATCGATGAGGACGAGAATGTCCATGGTTACCAGTCTCCAAGAAGTGTACTAGCGCGCTGATTCGTGAGTTTCTTCATGCGCGAGCGCCGATCTCCTCCTCGGCCGTTGCGTCGGGCGATCCTGCCCTCGCCTGCGACCGCCAGCCGCTCGAGTGCCTGCACAGTCACTTCGCGACCCCGTTGCCGTCCGCGCCGAAGACCTCGCGGCAGCGCCTGGCCACGGCCGGCGGGACGAACTCGGCGATGTCGCCGCCGTAGGAGGCGATCTCCTTGACCCCGCTCGAGGAGACGAAGCTGTAGTTCGGCCCCGCCATCACGTAGACGGTCTCCATCTCGGGCGCAAGCGTCCGGTTCAGGTGGCCCATCTGGAACTCCCACTCGAAGTCGGAGATGGCGCGCAGTCCCTTCACCATCGTGCGCGCATTCCAGCGCTTGGCGAAATTCACGACCAGATCGTCGAAGGCNNTCCTCGGCCGAGAACAGCGTCTGCTTGTGATGGGGCTCGGCGACGACGCCCACGACGATGCGATCGAACACCGCCGCGGCGCGGTGGATGATGTCGAGGTGGCCGTTGGTGACCGGGTCGTAGCTGCCCGGGCAGATCGCGGTGATGGGATGCGTTGCAGTCACGAGGCCTCGAACACGGTCAACCGCGCCGAGCCGTAGCGGCGGCTGGTGCGCAGCGTCAGAGGCAACTCGGGCTCGAGGCGGCTCTCGGTCTCGACCACGACTACTCCGCCGGGCTCGAGCAGGCGGGGAAGATAGATGGCAAGCGTCTTCTGCAACTCCGGGTAGTCCTCGTAGGGCGGATCGACCAGGATCAGATCGTATCGCCTGGCGGCGGCGGCGTCGGCGGCGAGCGCCCGGCGCGCGTCCATGCAGACGATCTCGGCGCCGCTCAGGTCGAGCTTGGCCAGGTTGCGCTCGATCACGCGGCAGGCGTCGCGATCGGCCTCGACGAAGGCGGCGCGCGCCGCTCCGCGCGAGAGCGCCTCCAGCCCCATCGCGCCCGAGCCGGCGAAGAGATCGAGCACCGCGGCGCCGTCCACCGGCCCGATCAGCCTGAAGGCAGCCTCGCGCACACGATCGCCGGTGGGCCTGGTCGAGCGCCCCTTGGGGGCGAAGATCTTCGCCCCTTTGCGGCTGCCGGCGATGACGCGCATACCCCTATCTTCGCTGCACGCGGGTGCCTAGGTCGAGCAATCGTCCGAGCGAGGCATGTCCGCCTGGCACCTGTCCTGGTGCCTGGCACCAGGACGTGGCCGCCGAGAAGGTGTCCGGACAGGCCGAAGCACACAGGCGCGTTGCAGGGGTTCTGCGACCTGGTGAGAGGTCCGTTTGAGACTGTCGACTCTGGCGGCGGGTTTCTGAGCCCGATCGCCCCGATTTCGCTCTGAGCAGGCTTTTGCAGGTATCAGGCGCGTCCGCCCGGGACCTGTCCCGGTGCCAGGCTCGGGGACGTGTCCGAGCTGGACGGGGCGCAGGAGAAAGCAGCGAGGCCGCCCGACCAGGCGACCTCGCCGAGTATTTGCCTAGGTGACCTTGAAGGTCAGCGTCTTCGAGTTCTTGTCGGCCGAGAGCTTGAGCCGGTAGCTACC
>PMZQ01000044.1:0-3349 GCA_003170155.1 Actinomycetota bacterium
ACCGTCCGCCGGTCGCCGTCGACTACTCGAAGACGACCCCGATCAACACCGCGCTCAAGGTCGACGTGCTCGAACTCGACTCCGATCCCGACCCGGGTGACACGCTCACGCTCACGGTCACGGGCAAGACCGATCCAGCGCACGGCACGGTCACCTGCACGGCCAGCGACTGCACCTACACGCCTGCCACCGACTACACCGGGCTCGACAGCTTCACCTACACGATCTCAGACCTGGGTGGCCTCACCGCCACCGCCAAGGTCGACATCACCGTCTTCCAGCCCAACCGTCCGCCGGTCGCCGTCGACGATACCGTCTCGGCTGAAGCCGGAATTGCCGAGATCATCTCGGTGCTCGCTAACGACACGGATCCCGACTCGGGTGACACGCTCACAGTGATCGGTGACACGAACGCCTCGCACGGTTCGGTCGACTGCAGCGATCCGACCTTCTGCACCTACACAGCCGACGACGGCTACGCCGGATCTGACAGCTTCGACTACACGATCTCCGACGGCCACGGCCACTCGGCCAGTGCAACAGTGAACATCACGGTCACGCTTCCACCGAACAATCCGCCGACAGCGAACAATGACACCGCCTCGACGGTCGCCAGTACCCCGGTCACGATCGACGTGCTCGCTAACGACAGCGATCCCGACGGAGACGCCCTGACTGTGACCGGTCACACGGATCCCGCTCACGGCTCCGTAGATTGCAGTCTGGGCAACTCCTGCACCTACACGCCAGCGAGCGGCTATACGGGCTCCGACAGTTTCGACTACACGATCTCTGACGGCAACGGTCATACCGCCAGCGCAACGGTGAACATCACGGTTAGCGTCCCGGTGAACCGCGCACCGACAGCGAGTAACGATGCTGCCTCGACGGTTGCTAATACTCCGGTGACCGTGAGCGTGCTCGCTAACGACAGCGATCCCGACGGCGACACCCTGACTGTGACCGATCACACGCCACCGGCGCACGGCTTGGTCAGTTGCAGCACGACCGCTTGCACCTACACGCCGGCGAGCGGCTATACAGGCTCGGACAGCTTCACCTACACGATCTCCGACGGCCACGGCCATACCGCCAGCGCTACGGTGGACGTGACCGTCACCGCCACTCCGCCTCCGTCTCCGCCTCCTCCGCCTCCGTCTCCGCCCGAGGCGAACCTGACTATCGCTGTGACGGGGCCGAACGCCGCGCAGGCCGGAGGTAACGCAACGTTCACGCTGACGGTGCAAAACGGCGGGCCCGACGCAGCCACCGACGTTGTTGTGACCGATGCGCTTCCCGGCGATCTCACCCTCGTCGCGGGCTCGATCGTTACGAGCGGTGTCTCCGGCGTTTCGTGCCGCGTGTCCGGCTCGACGATCCAGTGCACGTTGCCATCGCTCGCGGTCGGCGCGACGCTCACGGTCACGTTCACCGCGCAAATCGCCAACGGTGTGGCGGCCGTCGTTGATGCGGCGACCGTGGCCGCGGCGACTACCGATCCGATCATGAGCAACAACGCGTCTTCGGCGTCGGTGAGCGTGACGCCGGCGCAACCCTCGACGCAGCAGGCGACGACACTCTCGGTCAAGAACGTTGCCAAGCTGAAGCCCGCGTACAAGGGGACGTTGAGACCCGGTCAGTCGTATCAGTACCGCGTCACAGTGAAGAACACAGGGCTTTACACGGCCTACGGAGTTCTGGTGTGCGAGGTCCCGTCGCAGCAGCTCGCGTACGTGTCCGCGTCGCGGGCGACATTCTCGAAAGGTCGTGCTTGCTGGACGATCGCGGCGCTCGCGCCCGGTAAGTTGCGGACGTTCGTCGTCACAGTTCGCTTGGACAACACAGCGAAGCCGGGTGTGATCCGTAGCTCTGCGGTTGCCTCGGCTGAGAACGCGCAGAAGCCATTACGCTCCGTGGCCAAGGTTCGGGTGAACGGACGCTCGGTTGAGGTGGGGCGCCCCCAAGGTGTTACCGGTTAGGTGAATCCGCGAGCGATCATCCTGCTCTCTGCGGCGCTGGCGCTGGTGATCCCAGCTCAGCTCGGCTCGGCCGCAGGACGTGAAAACGCTGCCGACTCGATTGCGCCTTCTCGAGCGACGGGAGCGACCGTCGCTAAGGTCGTCGTGAATACGGTCGCTCTCGCAGAGCCCGGCGCCGGAAAGATCAAGTGGCGCGTCACGACCGAGACCCAGTGGGGCCATGGCCCACAGCAGCTGCTCGTGCTCGATCAAGCGGTCGATCAGCTCGGACGGCAGTGGCTGAAGGTGCGCCTACCGATCCGTCCGAATGGAAGCTTCGGATGGATCCGTGCCGACTTCGCGCTCGTGTCGCGCACCCCTTACTGGATCGACGTCTCGCTCAGTCGAAGGCTCGTCACGGTCTACCGCTCGGGCAGGCTGGTACGGCAGTTCCGTGCGGTTGTCGGTGCGCCGGCGACCCCGACCCCGACTGGTCTGGCCGCGATCTACGACCCGATTCCGCAGCCGAATCCGAACGGGTTCGTTGGGCCCTGGGTGCTCCACCTCACGGCGTTCTCCAACGTCCTGAAGAGATTCGACGGAGGATTGGGACGAGTCGGGATCCATGGACGCAGCGGGACGAGCCTGCGCGATCCGCTCGGGTCTGCTCGCTCGCATGGGTGTATCCGGATCGACAACGCTCAGGTGCGCTGGCTGGCTCGGACAACCCCGCGCGGAACGCCGGTCGACATCGAGGAGTGAAATCGTCGGCTCGCCGGTCTCGCCGATTCCAGCCCCGGTGCCGGTCGAGGCTATCGGCGACGTCTAGCTACCCTTGGCCGCATGCCGGTCGTGGTGGCATCTAGTCTGCGCAAGGAGTTCGCCGGAACGCTGCTCTTTCAGGGCGTCTCTTTCTCGCTCGAGCGAGGGGAGAGGATGGCGCTGGCGGGGGCGAACGGAGCCGGCAAGACTACGCTTCTACAGGCGATCGCGGGCAGAACGGAGCTGCAGGCCGGCGAAGTCGCGCTGCAGAAAGGGACACGAATAGCGCTGCACGATCAGCGGCCGCCGCTCGAGCGCGGGCTCGACCTGCGCGAGTACATGCTCTCCGGGAGCGGCGATCTACTTGCGGCCGAGAAGGAGTTGGCGCGACTCGAAGCGGCGATGTCGGCGGGCGAGCACGATCCGGCGACGCTCAGGCATTACGCCGCGGTACAAGGAAAGCTCGAACATGCGGGCGGCTATACCTGGCGTACGCGCTATGAAGCGGCGGCTCGCGGACTCGGTTTTTCGGACAGTGATCTAGAGCGGCCGCTGGAGAGCTTCTCGGGCGGAGAGCTAACCAGAGCCTCGCTGGCGCGGGCGCTCGGAGCCGACGCCGATCTCCTGCT
>PMZQ01000044.1:3390-19751 GCA_003170155.1 Actinomycetota bacterium
GAACTCGAGGATTGTCGGGGCACCTTCTTCACCGGGCGCTGGCACGCCTGGCGCGAGGAGCGGGCGGTGCGCGAGCAACATGCGGCCAGAGTTGCCGCACGCCAGGCCGAGGACATCGCGCGCCTTGAACACTTCGTCGCCCGTTTTCGCTACGGCACCAAGCACCGCCAGGCTCAGTCGAAGCTGAAGCAGATCGCGCGAATCGAGGCGGACAGGGTGGAGGCGCCCGCTCGCGCCCGACGCTCGCTCGGCTTCGAGTTCATCAAGCCGGCGCGCTCGGGGCGGACCGTGCTCGAGACGAAGGGGCTGAGAGTGGATGCCGGCGGCCGCACTCTTCTCGACGGTGTCGAGCTGGTGATCGAACGGGACGAGCACGCCGCCCTCGTCGGAGCGAATGGCTCGGGCAAGACGTCGCTGATCGAAACGGTGATCGGCCGCCGCCGGCCGGCGGCGGGGACGGCTCACCTCGGCCACGGCGTCGAGCTCGGCTTCTTCTCTCAGCACACGCTCGAGCTGGACGAGCGCGGTAGCGTGATCGACTGCGCCCGCTCCGCCACCGGCCTCTCGCGCCAGGACGCACAGAAGCTACTCGGGCGGTTCCTCTTCTCTGGCTACGAGGTGCAAGAGAAGCTAGTGAGGATGCTCTCGGGAGGGGAGAGACGCCGGCTAGCGCTGGCGGTTCTTGTTGCCTCGGGCGCCAACTTCCTCGTTCTCGACGAGCCCACCAACCATCTGGATATAGAGAGTCGCGAGGCACTCGAGGCGGCTCTGGAGGCTTTCGAAGGAACACTCTTGCTGGTCTCGCACGATCGCGCGCTGCTGGATGCCGTCGCCGAGCGCACGCTCTCGATCGAGGCGGGCGAGCTGCGCTCCTACGACGGACGCTGGGCCGACTTCGTGCGCGCACGCGAGCAGGCGCGCGAGCCGGCGAAGCCGGAAGCCGCGGCGAAGTCATCCAAGCCCCGCCCCGAGCGGCCGACGAAATCGCGGGACGCCAAGGAACGCGAGCGGCTCGAGCAGGAGATCGAGCGGCTCGAGAATCAGCTGACGTCCCTGGAGAGGGAACTGGCCGACGACTGGGCCAACCTGGAAAAGCTGAGCGCTTATCGCATCACGCGCGAGCGAGTCGACCGGCTGGTCGAGCGCTGGGAGGGGCTGGTTGAAGAGGAAAGCTCGCAGTCCCGCGACGCGAGTGTCGAGCGTTCCGACTAGGAACGGCACCGAGATCGGGTGAGATAGCAACGTCTTTCGCGGGAGATCCTCGAGATACGTACCTCTCTTCGAGTCCGACGAGAGATGGAGGCGACGGTGTCGCTCCATTCCGAGGCTCAGCGCGCGCCTGGAGGAGTCCGATTTTGCATGGCCGGGCTGTTCGCGAACGCGCGCTAGGGCGCTTTCGTGGTTTTCACCGGCCGCGAAGCGTTGGAGGCCTTCGGTGATGGAGCTCCGCTCATTCTCGCCGGCGTCGCCGCTCACTGACAGATCCAAGAATGGAACGAAGTTCATTCCGATCCTTGACGCGTCGAGACACGCCGCGTAACTCGACGAGCTAGACTCGGAGTACCCGCCCAGGAACATGGGATCTGCGGCACCTGGGAGAATGAGATAGCGATGTTTCGAACTGCGCTTGCCGTCTCGACCTCGGCCGCCCTTTTGGCCATGGTCGGCTCTAGCGCGGCGCGAGGCGCCTTTCCGGGAGCGAGCGGACAGATCGCCTTCGTCAACGATCGAAACGGCACGCCTTCGATCTACACGATGAACGCGGACGAGACAAGCCTCGGACGGCTGGTGCCGAACCAACCGCAGGGAGCATTCCCCGCCTGGTCGCCGGGAGGTCAAGTCGTGCTCTTCTCGGTGCTCGTCGCGAGCCAGCCCGAGCCCGAGTACGAGCTCTGGACGATGGGAGCAAACGGGGGTTCCGTTCATCGGTTCCTGTCTGGACAGTCGAGCGAGCCGATCTCCTCCACCTGGTCTCCCGATCGAAAGAAGATCGCCTTCTATCGTGACGGCTATCTCTGGGTCGCCAATGTGAATCACACCGGCGTTCGCCGGCTTGCACGTTCGGACTTCAACGACGGGGCTCCGAGCTGGTCGCGCCGCGGTCAGATCGCCTTCGACCGTGGCGGGAGCATCTGGGTTGTCGATGCCGGAAGCGGTGCTACGCGCCAGCTCGGCTCCGGTAGCGAACCGTCCTGGTCGCCCGACGGACGCAAACTGGTGTTCGTGGCTGTGCCGTCGGATGCGGCGAACAACGACATCTACGTGATGCGAGCGAACGGATCGGGCCGACACCGGCTCACCGTCACCACGGACGTAAACGAGATCCAGCCCACCTGGTCGCCGAACGGGCTCTGGATCGCCTTCAGCGCGAAGAAGGGCGTCTACGCCATGAGATCGAGCGGTAAATCTCCCCAATTGTTTGCCGGCAAGGGCTGGCAGCCGAGCTGGGGGCCGAAATCGAACAAGCTTGTTTATTCGCAGCAGACAAGCCGCTGGAACGGACTCGTCTACCGCGTCGATCTCAGCGGTAAGCACAAGAAGCAGCTGCTCCGCCCACGGCTGGACGCAAGTCCGCAGTGGTCGCCCGACGGCACGCAGCTCGCCTTCTCGCGCGACGGCTTTGTCTACGTGGTAAACGCCGACGGCACCAACCTGCATTCGATTGGCCTAAAAGGCTCCGACCCTGCCTGGAGCCCGGACGGCAGCATGATCGTCGTCGGCTCCGGGCTCCAGCTAGTTGTTGCCAGTGCGGATGGAAGCGCACATCACAATGTCTCGTTGGCCCTCGATCCCGCGAACTACGAAAGCGTGTCCGATCCCGACTGGTCGCCCGACGGAAACAAGATCGCCTTCGTCGCGATGGAGACATCGGGCACTCGGGACATCTATGTTGTGAGCCCGGCAGGGAGATTTCTCACGCGACTACCGCTGGAATGCGGCTCGAACGGAGCTTCGTCCCCCACGTGGTCGCCGAGCGGGGTGTACCTCGGCTTCGACTGCGACCAGTCGATCGCCGTGGCCGATGCGGACGGACACAACCTGGTGCCGATCAGCTCGGGCCTCAATTCCATGCTCGCCTGGTCTCCGGATGGCACCCAGATCGTTTTATCCGAGCAGTCCCCCGAACAACCAGCACAGCTTTTCGTCATGAACTCCGACGGTACGGTGCGTAGTCAACTCGACACAGGCCCCGGAGCCAGTGATCAGCCCGATTGGCAGCCGGTCCCGAACACTGTTCCGTCGAAAAGCTGAGAAGCCGGAGGCTCACGGGGCTCGCGTCGCTCGACCGTCTCTCGGGTGTGTCAGAGCGAGTACCCGGACTAGGCAGGAAACCAGGGTTGGCACAGTAAACGTCAGAGGGGATGTCGGATGCTCTCATGAGACTCACGCTCGGAGTCACAGTCGCCATGGTGGCGATAGTCGTGCTTACCGGTGCGGCTCCGGCTCGAACGCCGATAGCCACACAGACGGTCGCGCTGCAAGGCATCAAACAAGCCGTGGCCAAGGGCAAGATCGATGGGGCCAGCGCTACCGAGTATCGGTCGGCCGTGAATCGCGCCGCGCTCCTGATCCGCAGCTTGCCAAGGACACGGAGCACGCCCGTTTCAACCTGCCTTAGAGAGGCGGCCGCGATGGCGGGAACGCTGACGGCGCCACGGGCTCGAGCCGTCTTCGGGCAGCTTGCCGTAAACAACTCCTATTTCGCGCTTAACGGGCCGCCCGTCGGCGCAAAGGACATCACCGATGCCGACGGCGTCGTCTACCGGTATTTCGCCGGGCGAGGTTTCCAGTTCCACCCGCTTGCGAACTTCGCGGCTCTGAATGCCCTCGTTTCCTCCGACGACATGGGAGGTGCCGATCTCCTTGCGCGGGCGCTGATCGCACGGGGAGTTTCGGAACCGGGCGGCGGCATGGGTTGGGAGTATTACTTTGACTATTCGGGAGGGCGGGCGCCGTGGCTTTCGGGGATGGCTCAGGCGGTCGCTGCGCAGGCGCTCTCCCGTTACAGCGCGAAAAGCGAGAGCAACGGTGCAACCGCGATGGTCGCGGCCAGGCGCGCATTTCGCTCGATCCCCGATCGCCTCGTCCAGACGGTCGGATCGGGCCCTTGGATCAGGCTCTACAGCTTCAATCACTTGGTGGTTCTCAACGCGCAGCTGCAGTCGATCATCTCGCTCAACGAATACGCGGAGACGAGCGATGACGCCGACGCGGCCGCGCTCGCGGTCTCGATGAGCCGCTCGGCCGTCGCAAACCTGAATCGCTTCGATACCGGCTACTGGACCTATTACGCGCTTCCGAGCAAACCGTCGCCGCTCAGTTATCAACGTTTTGTCGTGCAACTGTTGAAGAAGCTTGCCGCCGACGATCCGCGTTTCTCGGCCGCGGCCACCAAATACTCGGCATACGAGAAGCAGCCGCCGGCGTTCGAGCTCTCCGACAGCGGCACCGGCACCGTTCGCTTCTGGCTCTCAAAACCCGCGACCGTAGAGATGCGCTCGGCCGTGGGGGCGACTAAGCGGCTCTCGCTATACGGCGGTTGGCATACCTTCGGCTGGAAGTCGCCAAAGAGCGCCGGCGCCTACTCCGTCTCGGTCAGCGCTAACGATTGGGCCGGAAATCGAGCGTCGTTCACCGCCCTACCGATCGTGCGTGTAGTCACGCCGCCCTCCTGGGTCGTCGTGGGCTCGGCGGCGAGCCAAGCCAAGGCGATTCGGGATGCAGCCGAAGCGAGTGCGACCTCGACGGTCACCGCCGTCACAAGCCCTCTTCTGGGTCAGCCGAGCTTCGCGGCGGGAGCTGGGCTCGACAGCACTTCGCAGGCCTCGCTCGCCGATAGCGAGGGGCTGAACGCGGTTCGCTTGAGCGTGCCGTGGCCGGCCGGCGCGTCGATTCCCGATCCGGCGTTCGTGACAGCGCTGCAAAGCGTCCCGGCCGGAAAGCGCCTGATCGTTGAGTTGGTGGTCAATCCGATGCCCAGCGATGCAACCGGTCGCGGTGCTCTCGCCACTTATGCCCACTCGCTCGTTCAGCAGGTCCCTGGCATCCGCGATCTGCTGCTCGGGCCGGCGCCGGTAGTGGCCACTACGCTGAACTATGTCGCCGCACTCGGCTCCCTTTACGACGCGCTCAAGCCAAGAGCCCCCGCGCTAGCGATCGCTGGAGAACTGGACGGTGCAGCCTCCCCGAAGGCAACGCTTACCTCGCTCGCCAAGAAGTACGTCGAGGCCGGGCGCTCGGCGCCGTTGATGAACGAGCTCGCGTTTCTCCCGGCTCCAGTGGTAAAGAGCGGTGCCTGGACGATCGGCAACTACAGCCAGCTGGTTACGGCTCTCGGCGGCGCCTTCGACGGTAGCGATCAGCTCGGCTCGACCCTGCCGATCCTCGAGGATGGTATCGCCGTGGCGACGGAGATTCCGGCCGAGAAGGCGGGCCTCTATCCGGCACCTGGTCCGTCTGCCGGGGTGGAGGAGAGTGCTCAGGCGAACGCCTACAACCAGGCTCTTCAGAGCGCGGTCTGCATGCCGAACATCTCGGGAGTCATCTTTCGCCGGCTCGTGGATTACCCCACCGCGGGCGACCAATCGGGGCTGTTCTACGCCGATGGCAGCGCCAAGACGAGCGCGGCCAGCGTGCGCACGTCGGTTCTTTCGGCTGTGCGCGGCACGCTGCGGGTATGTCCAGGGCTAGGGGCACGTGTGGCCGCGAGCACACTCGCGTATCCACTTCAGCTGTCTACGAGCTATCCGCCCCAGATAGCTCTCGCCTGCACGCGCGACTGTCTCTATCTGATCACGCTCGAGCGGGCGAGCGACGGCAAGCCCGTGCTCGCACGTCGTGGTTCTCTCCCCGCGAGTAACACGCCGACCATCGTGAAGCTGCCGCAGGGAGCGGTGCTTTTGGGCGCCGGCTCGTACCGCTTGCGCGTTCGGCTGGTGGCTCAGATCAATCCCGGTCCGATCCAGCAGTACACCAGCCCTCTTCTCACGGCTGGCTAGCGGCTTTTCGCCGAGACCCGACATTCGACTCGGGCAGGAGGTTGCGCACCGCGTCGAGCTCGCTTGCGCCGGGAATGCGGTCGAATCCCGGATAGCCCTCGCCGAGGCCATCTTGGAGGAGCCACTATTCGATCGCCCGCTGGCCTTTTGCGCCGACCAGTAGCAGTAGGAGCGAGAACGGTTTTCACGGAATCTGCTCGCCAGCGATCTCGACGGCGAAGTGCCCATCGCCCGCGGGAAGCTCCGGCTCGACCGGAAAGAGCAGGCTCTCGGCCTCGAGAGCGAGCCAGGCATGGAAACCGTGAGCGAGCGGTGAGAGCTCGCCCTCCTCTCTGCGCTGATTCCGTCGTCCGTGAGGTTCTACCCCGAGCGGGAGGATGCGCAACGCTCACCTCACCACGCGTAGATAGGCGCTCGAGCGATCGCGTAAACAAACGCCGCTGACGGGAACGCTCGAGTGACGAAGAGAAACCGCTCGAAAATCAGCGGGGCGGATTGAACCGCCCCGCTACCTTTCAACTTCGCTTCTCTCTTTCTCGACCGGTCGTTTCCGCAACTGGATGAGAAGGCGAGGATTCGACTACGCGATTCAGTCGCCCCAGAGCGGTCGTCCGACCGGGACGACCGGCTTCGGTGACATGCCGTTAACGACTCCTGCCGCCGAGGCGTACCAGGCGACGAGCGCCGTGACGATGCCCGCCCATCCACCTACGTGGAGCCAGTAGGCGCTGTGGCCGTGAGCCAGCAGGAAGTACCCGATAGCGAGCAGGATCTCCGTGATCTCGAGCACCAGGAAGACGGCGAATGTCGCCAGGTTCAGCCGCGATGCCCAGAGGAGCATGTAGGTGTTGAAGATCGCAAACGCGATCAGGAACCAGGCGAGCGCGTTGTTCAATTCGACCTTGTTTTGGAAGACGGTATAAAACGCGGTCTGGGTGTTGATCATCACGACGAAGATACCGAGTGAGAGCCAGAAGCCCCCGTAGGTCGAGAAAGCCGTCGCGCCGAAGACGTTGCGGTTCCGGAACTCCCACATTCCAGCCAGCAGCTGGATCAAACCGCCGTAGATGATTGCCACTCCCACCCAGATTCCGTCCGGGATGAAGGTCGCGTTGTGCCCGCTCAGCAGGAAGGTAGCGAGCGCGAACGCCGCCAGTCCGAGCGGCGCGGGATCGGCGACCCGCGAGAATCCTCGCTCTTCTGTCGCCTCGGCCATAGAGTCCTCCTTGTCGAATTGCGTACGGCGCTGTTTTCACGCCGTTCGCACAATTCTAGGAGGGCGATCGGCTGCAACAGGCCAATCTTCCTGTGCAGATGGCTGGCTCCTCGAGCGCGGAATCAGAGGATCTTGGACAGGAACGTCTTGGTGCGCTCGTGCGTCGGCGATTCGAAGAAATGCTCGGGCGAGCCCTCCTCGATGATCACGCCTTCGTCCATCATCACCACGCGATCGGCGGCGCGCTTGGCGAATCCCATCTCGTGCGTGACGACGATCATCGTCGTGCCCGCGTGCGCCAGCTCTTCCATCACGTCCAGCACCTCGCCGGTGACCTCGGGGTCAAGCGCGCTGGTGGGCTCGTCGAAGAGCATCAGCGCCGGCTTCATCGCCAGCGAGCGGGCGATCGCCACTCGCTGCTGCTGACCGCCCGAGAGCTTGCCCGGGTAGGCGTCCTTCTTATCGCCCAACCCGACCCGGGCGAGCAGAGTCTCGGCCTCGGCGATCGCCTGATCCTTGGACACGCCGCGCACGTGCACGGGCGCCTCGATCACGTTCTCGAGCGCCGTCTTGTGCGGGAAGAGGTTGAAGCGCTGGAAGACAAAGCCAATCTCGGTGCGCTGGCGGGAGATGTTCCTCTCACGATCCTCGACCAGCTTGCCTTTGCGCTCGCGATAACCGATCGGGTGCCCATTCACCTCGATCAGGCCGGAGTCGATCTTCTCGAGGTGGTTGATGCAGCGCAGGAAAGTCGTCTTGCCCGATCCGGAAGTGCCGATGATGCAGACGGTCTCGCGTAGGCGCACGTCGAGCGAGACGCCTCTGAGCACGTGTAGAAGACCGAAACTCTTGTGCACTTCGTCCGCGTGCATTACGAATTCGAAGGAGGCGTTCATGCCCTTGCCCGCCAGGGCCAGGCTGAGCGAACCATGCCGCCGCCTTCTGTCCAGATACCAATGGCTCGGTCACGCAACGAGATTTCGTCACCGTGCTCGCTAACGGCCAGCTTGCGCTCGATAAGAGCCTGAGCAAAGCTCCAGATCGAGGTCAAGATGAAGTACCAGAAGGCGACGGCGATGAAAGGTGCGACGGCTAGCGCAGTTGAATAGGCCTGCTCGGCGTCGCTGAACATCTCGTAGACGCCGATGATGTAGACGAGCGAGCTCGTCTTCATCATGTTGTTGAACTCGTTGCCGAGCGGCGGCACAATCACGCGTGCCGCCTGAGGTAGGACGATCCTGCGCATGGCCAAGCCGGAGCGCATTCCGAGCGACTTTGCGGCTTCCATCTGTCCTCTATCGATCGAGTCGATGCCGGCGCGGATGATCTCGCGCATATATGCGCCCTCGTTGACGCCTAGCGCCAGGATGCCTGCCACGACCGCTTGCGGCAGATGGAAAGCACCGAAATTAAAAATGCGAGGTCCCGGTAGCACCAGCCAGAAGAACATGATCTGCACGAGCACCGGTGTGCCACGGAAGACAAGCACGTAGAACCCGGACAGGAACCGAAACGGCAAGAGGCGGGACATCCGCATCAGCGCCGCGAGGAGTCCCAGCAGGATGCCCATGATCTGGGCGACGATCGAAATGTAGACCGTCGCCCAGAGTGCATGGGCAAAAACACCGTTCGGACTGACGATCCGCGTCCAGACGAGGTGCCAATCGATCGGGACTAATGCGACCATATCGCTTTACTTCGAACCCTTTGCGAGTGCCTTGTTTTGCGCGTCGAGCATGCTCTTTTCAGTTGTCGCAGCCTCGACCGCGACGGTCTTGCCGCTCAACGAAGCCAGACCGCTGATCTGAGCGGGATTGCCCTTCTTCACCATCAACAGTGCTCCGACGGTGACGTAATCAGCGAAGTTGACTTGCTTGGCGCGTTCCGGAGTGTCGGTCAAAGCGCTGATGATCGCATCGCACTTCTTGGCGAGCAGCGCTGGGATGATCACATCGAAGCCGGTGGAGTTGATCTGCGCCTTTTCGCCCCAGAGCTTGGCGATGGCGTCGGCGATATCGATGTCGGCGCCGACAGCCTTGCCTCCGGCGAGCGACTCCATCGGCGGATAGGTGGTATCGCTACAGAAGGTGATCGTGCCTCCGCTGGATTTGCTGATGGGCGTTGCGCTACCGGGATTGCTGAGCGCAAACTGGCTGAGGCCCCACTTGGCGAGGATCTTCTGCATATCGCCGTTGGCGTAGAGGGCCGCAATCGCCTGCTTGACCTTCGGGCCGAGCGGATCGCCCTTACGGGTAGCGATGCCTTCCGGCGCGGCCTCGATCTGCTTTCCGGCGATCTCGAACTTGCCGGGGTTCTTCTTCATGTAGTAGAGGACGGGTGTCGCGTCGGCGAAGTAGGCATCGACCTTGCCGGCCAGAAGCGCGATCGCGGCGTTCGTGTCAGCCGGGAAGATCTGAATTGCTATCGGCGACTTCCCGGAACTCTTCTTCTTCGAGCCGCAGCCGGTGGTGGCTCCGACCACAAGGACGGCGACCAGCACCGCGCCCAGCAGGGCGAAAAACGTGCGTTTACGCATGGTTACTCCGATTCCTTTCTCGAGGATGCGGCTTGCGGGGGAGAGGAACCAGTCGGCCGCAGTGATAGGCCGGCGGTTGGCCCGCCTGGGTTTCTAGTCAGCGAAGACGCCCGGATCCTCAAGGAGCGTTGATTCTCTACTCGCACGGCAGCTAACGCAACCGGCTACCGTCGCCGCACGTAATATAGGCGGGAATATCCGCCCGAATATAGTCTCGTATATAGGATCGAATAAGGAGTTTCTTACTGCGAGCTGTGCACGCCCGCCAACACCGGCGATTCGTGCAACGTCCCGCTCCCACAGGCCTCGGTGGCGACCTTGATCGTCAGCCACTCCCAGGCCCCAGGCGGGCGCACGATGATCGCGTTGCCGGCCGGGCAGTTCGTCTCGCCGCCAACGGGCACGTCCTCGAAGGAGATCAGCACACTCGCCTTGCCTAGATGCGCCAGATTCACCCGCTTGGGCGTGGAGTTCAGCACCGCCAGGCCGCCGTGCACGGCTTTGGTCGGGAGCAGTCCCTGGGCGTTCGCGATTCCGAGCGCCGGATAGCCCTTGAGTGCGCAAGCGGAGCCCTTGTTCTGGAGCGTGACGCTGAAAAGGATCGTGCCGGCGGCGCCGTTCGAGTCGAGCTCCTTTCCCTTCAGCTGCGAGCTGGCGCAAGTGGGAGTGCTCGCGCTCGAGCCGGCCGCTGCCTGGACTGTGAGTGCGGCGACGGCGACCGCTGTGAGAGCAGTGCCGAGCAAAGCCAAACGGGTGGGTGATCGCATTGCTGGTTCCTTTCCCGGCGTCGTGTGAATCCGAGCAGCGATTCTGATACCCGACGACGGCTCGTGTCTCTTTCGATCTAGGGCTCAATACCCTAATAAACAGCCCCGATCTCTCGATCCGAGAGCTAAGGAGCCTCTGGTTTTTGCCGATGAATCTCTCTAACTCAGCCGTACGACGAGAGCGAGGCAGGCCGTGAACCTCGATTCGAAGTCGATCATTCCGAGAGCCGTCGCCCCTGATGCCGAGGCCGAGCACGAGCTTTTGAGCGTTCTGCGCGAGTTGATCGCGCTCTCTCTCGAGCGACCGGGCGGGGTGGCCATCGACGAGCTCGCTCGTCGTGTCGGCCGCGACCACGATCGCCGCAGTGTGCGCGAGTTGCTCGAGCGCGGACGCTCGGCAGTCGAGGACGGTCTCGGCAGTATTGGCCGCTCTGCGGTGGTCGAGCGCGTCTACGACGACCCCTTTGCCTACTGGCGCGCCCGCTACGTGCCCACGTCATTCGCGTTCATCTACCTACAGGGACTCGACTCGAGCAAGAAGAGCTAGCGGCTTACGAGGCCGGTTGGCGCAACCGCTCGAACGCGTCGCCAACCGTCATTGCTAGCGGAATCACGCGATCGAGGCTGGTGATCTCGAAGGCGCGGACGATGTCGGGGTTCGAGGCGGCGACCGCGAGCGCACCGGCGCTCTCGCGTAGGCGCCTGGAGGTGCGGGCCAGCGCGCCGAGCGCGATCGAGTCGATCAGAGTGACTTCGCCCAGATCGACGACGACAGCCGCGCCGGTCTTTTCGATCGCGTCGTCGAGAGCGCTCTGGAGCAACCCCACCGAATGCAGGTCGAGCTCGCCGCTGACCGAGATCAACAGTTCCCCTTCCGCAATCTGCGCTGTTTGAACGATGGGCTCGATCACCGACACCCTGGACGAGTACCCACAAGCACGGTTTTCTACCCGTGCGCCTCGTGTTGTTCTACCGGCGGGCGCCCCAACGAGGGCTGGAAGTATCCTTAACCTCCCATGCAGATTTTACTCCCCGACCAGTCGAGGCTTGAGCTGCCTGAGGGGGCGAGCGGCCTCGAGGCTGCGCGCACGATTGGACCGAAGCTGGCCGAGCAGGCGGTCGGAGTGAGAGTGAACGGTGAGTTGCGCGATCTGCGCCTGCCTCTTTCCGATGGTGAGCAGATCGAGATCCTGACGACCAGGAACTCGGGCGATCCCGATGCTCTCGTCGTCTTGAGGCATTCGGCCGCGCACCTGCTAGCCGAGGCCGTGCGCCGGCTCTACCCGGGCGTCAAGATCGCGATCGGGCCGGCGATCGAGAACGGCTTCTACTACGACTTCGACTTTCCCGAGCCGATCGCAGAGGAGGATCTCGCGCGGATCGAGGAGGAGATGCGACGCGAGTTGGCGGAAGGGCGTGAGTGGCGTCGTGAGGAGCTGGAGCGCGATGAGGCCAGGCGCCTGTTTACCGAGCAGGAGGAGCCTTATAAGGTCGAGCTGGTTGACGAGGCCGAAGGAACGATCTCCACCTATTCGCAGGGAGACTTCACCGATCTCTGCCGCGGCCCGCACCTGATCGACTCCAAGCCGGTGAAGGCTCTGAAGCTGACGGCGCTGGCCGGCGCCTACTGGCGCGGCGATTCGGCCAACAAGCAGCTGACACGGATCTACGGCACTGCCTTTTTCTCTAAGAACGACCTCGAGGCTCATCTCGTGCGCCTGGAAGAGGCAAAAAAGCGCGATCATCGGCGCCTCGGCGCTCAGTTGGATCTATTCCACTTCGACGAGCACTCGCCCGGGTCGCCGTTCTGGCACCCGAGGGGAATGACGATCTTCAACCAGCTCGAAGCGCTCCGGTTACGGGAGAACGCGCGCCGCGGCTACCTGGAGGTGAAGACGCCGCTGATCTACGACAAGGCGCTCTGGGTCACCTCCGGACACTGGGAGAAGTTCCGGGAGAACATGTTCCTGATACCGGTGGGAGAGGAGCATGTCTACGGGATCAAGCCGATGAACTGTCCCGGCCACATGCTCCTGTTCGGCAGCAAGCTACGTAGCTACCGCGATCTGCCCTTGCGCTACGCCGAAGCGGCGCCACTTCATCGCAACGAGCTCGCAGGCGCTCTGCACGGGCTGACCCGCGTGCGCTACGTGACCCAGGACGATGCGCATCTCTTCTGCGCGAAGGATCAGATTCCGACGGAGCTAGATGGCTGCCTGGACTACCTCCGCTATCTCTATGGCCTTTTCGGCATCGAACCGCGCGCCGAGCTCTCCACTCGGCCAGAGAACAAGCTCGGGAGCGATGAGGAGTGGGACTTCACGGAGGGCGAGTTACGCACGGCGCTCGATCGCTACAGCATCCCGTATGTTCTGGGCGCCGGCGAGGGATCGTTCTATGGACCGAAGATCGATCTTCACATCACCGACGTGCTCGGCCGCTCCTGGCAGATGGGAACGATCCAGCTCGACGCCCAGATGCCGGCTCGCTTCGGTCTCACCTACGTGGGCGCCGACAACCGCGAGCACCCCGTTTACGTCATCCATCGCGCGCTCCTCGGCTCCTTCGAGCGCTTCATCGGCATCCTGCTCGAGCACACCGCCGGTGATCTGCCGCTGTGGCTGGCGCCGGTACAGCTGCGCGTGATCCCGGTGGGGGAGGACCACGCCGAGGCTGCGCGGGCGATCGTCGAGGGGCTGCGCCGCGCCGGCTTCCGCGCCGATCTCGACGACCGCGCCGAGTCGGTTGGCAGACGAATTCGCGACGCCGAGCTCGAGAAGATTCCGCGCCTGGTCGTCTACGGCGACAAGGAGTCGCCCGACGACTTGGCTGTGCGCGAGCGCGGTGGTGCGCAGTCGCGTAAGAGCCTGAAGGAACTCGTGCTCGAATTGACTCCGCTCTCCTCGCTGCCGGTCTCCTAAGAGCCTATTCCATTAGCCTGCACGCCCGAAGCGGACGTCCCGCGGCACCAGTGGCCGCCCGGACCGCTTAGCGCACTACCAGTGCGCCTTCACGGCCTGTCCGACCCCTGGCGCCGCGACTCGACCGCTTCAACCACACATCCGGAACGGGACAAGTCCGAAGCGCACGTAGGCGCAAACGCTGGAGATCGGCTACATTAGGGGCCTGCAAGCAGGGGCTCATCCGTTCCCTCACCTCCGCGGCCGAGCGCTGACGGGGGTTCAGCCGAGGTATTTGGTGGAAAGAACGGAGCCGCTGCCTGCAGCGGTTTTGTCATTACTAAAGAGGAGGAAGCCCTAGCTTGGTGAGCGCCAGTTGAGACCTCGGCGACGCTATGAGCCCGTTCGCCCGTCCATTCCGCATGCTCGCATCAACGACGGTATCCGCGTTCCGCGCGTCCGTCTGATCGACACCGACGGCGCTCAGATCGGAATCAAAACTTCCGACGAGGCGCGGGAGTATGCGTACGCCAAGAATCTCGACCTGGTCGAGATCGCTGCCGGCGCCGATCCGCCCGTCTGCCGGGTGATGGACTACGGCAAGTACCGCTACGCCGAGGAGCAGAAGGCGAAGCTAGCGCGCAAGCACCAGCAGCAGATCCACATCAAGGAGATAAAACTGCGGCCGAAGATCGGCGTGCACGATTACGAGACGAAGAAGGGGCACGTCGTTCGCTTCCTCAACCAGAAGGCGAAGGTAAAGGTCACGATCATGTTTCGTGGGCGTGAGACCACCCATCCAGAGCGTGGGCGAGCGTTGCTGATGCGGTTGGCCGAGGACGTGCAAGAGCTTGGCGCGATCGAGTCGCAGCCGCTGCTCGAAGGCAGAAATATGACGATGGTGCTGGGACCGACCAAGCATGCGGGCGAGAAAGTGAAGACCGAGGCCGAACAGGAGAGCCACGAAAGCGCCGGCGCGGATAGCTGAGGAGAAAGATGCCGAAAGTAAAAACTCACAGCGGTGCGAAGAAGAGATTCAAGGTCAGCGGGACGGGCAAGATTGTCCGCCGTCGCGCTATGCGGAGCCACATCCTCGGCAAGAAGACCTCGAAGCGCAAGCGCGGTTTCCGCAAGCCCGAGGTGCTTGGCGCCTCGGATTCGTCCGTCGTCAAGAAGATGCTCGGAAGGTGAGGTAGAACCCCATGCCACGCGTAAAGCGTTCCGTCCACGCGCGCAAGAAGCGGCGCAAGGTTCTCGAGCAGGCTCGAGGCTACTTCGGTATCAAGAAGTCGAGCTACAAGTACGCCAAAGAGCAGGTCGACCACTCGCTCGTCTACGCCTACCGAGATCGCCGCAACCGTAAGCGCAGCTTTCGCCGACTCTGGATCATCAGGATCAACGCCGCGGCGCGCCAGGAGGGCCTCTCCTACAACCAGTTCGTCGCCGGCTGTAAGAAGGCCAACATCGAGCTCGATCGCAAGGTCCTGGCCGATCTGGCCGTGCGCGAGCCGGCCGCTTTCAAGGCCATCGCCGAGCAGGCGAAGGCCGCGCTCCGATAACGGTCGAAAGTCGTACGACTTTCGACCGCCGGACCGGGGTAGGTTTCCGTTGAGATGCCCTCCGCCCGCAGCCGTGTTTTTCGCTCCGTGATCGTGGAGCACCTGATGCGAAACGCGACCAGCCTGGAGCGGCGGACGATCGACGAGTATCGACGGAAAGAAGAGGCGCTCGCCAGGCGCCAGATACTGCCGCGTGGCACCCAGGTCGAGGAGGTGAGCATCGACGGTGTTCCTGCGGAGTGGGTGCGGGCGAAGGACGTTACGATCGGTGACGCGCGCACGATCCTCTACTTCCACGGCGGCGGCTATATCGCGGGCTCGTGCTCGACTCATCGCGATCTGGCGGCGAGGATCTCGGCGGTTTGCGGCGTGCGTGCGCTGGTGGTCGATTACCGCCTGGCGCCCGAGCACAAGTACCCGGCTGCCTTCGACGACGGCCTGCGCTCGTTTCGCTGGTTGAGGGAGCGCGGCGTCGCAGCGCAGCAGATAGCGATCGGCGGCGACTCGGCCGGCGGTGGACTGGCGCTGGCGACTCTGCTTGCGCTCCGGGACGGGGGAGAGGAGCTGCCGAAGGCCGCCTTTCTGCTCTCTCCCTGGCTCTCGCAGATCCCCGACGGAGCGTCCTACAGGGCTCGTGCCGAAGTCGATCCCCTTATAAGCGAGGACTTTGTCGGAGCCTGTGCCGAGGCATTCCTTGGCGGAACAGGAGTGGATCCGCGCGAGTTGGTGCTGTTCGAGAAGGATCTTCACGGCCTTCCCAGCCTGCTCGTGCAGGTGGGCGAGGATGAGATCCTGCGCAGTGACTCGGTGCGACTGGTCGAGAACGCGCGCGCCGCCGGCGTCGACGCGAGGCTCGATGTCTGGAAGGAGATGTGGCACGTCTTTCAGGCATTTGCGATCGTCCTGCCCGAGGCGAAACATGCTGTCGCTACGATCGGTGGCTTCGTGCGAGAGAAGCTCGGCGAGTCGAGACAGCGTGGATAGCCGCGTCACATCCCCGTTGAACCCGAAGCTGCGCCTCGTTCGCAGGCTGCAGAGCGCCAGTCAGCGTCAGCGCCTGGGACTCTTTGCCTGTGAGGGGGAGGATCTCGTCGTGGCGGGTCTGGACGCGGGGCTGGAGCCCGTGGAGGTGCTCGTCGATGCCGAGCGGCCGGCATTGCTCGATCGCCTCCCCGCGGCGACGCTCGTTGAGCCCGGCCTGCTCGCCGAGCTGTCCGAGCTCGCCCATCCGCCACGGCTGATCGCCGTCTTCCGCCGCGCCGGGTTGCCGAGGCTCGAGCACGTGAGCGCGCCTGGGGCTGGGCTCGCGCTCTGGCGAGTCGCCGATCCGGGCAACGTAGGCGCGCTTCTGCGTAGTGCCGACGCGCTCGGATCGGGCTTCATC
>PMZQ01000044.1:19785-29589 GCA_003170155.1 Actinomycetota bacterium
GCTCTCGAAGCTCGATCTTTCCGGCCCGGTCTGCTTCGTGCTCGGAGCCGAGCGCGAGGGCCTGCCCGACGAGATCGCGGCGAGCTGTGAAGAGCTGGCGACGATCCCGCTCGCTTCCGGAGCTGAGTCGCTCAACGTGGCGACGGCAGGCGCTATCGCCCTCTACGAGCGTTTGCGCCGCGGCCGCTGACTACCAGCCGCCGCCTCCGCCACCTCCGCCTCCGCCGCTGCCGAAGCCGCCGCCTCCGCCGCTTCCGGAGGACGATGGAGGCGAGAGTGCCGAACCGAAGCCTGAGTTGAGGTCAGAGATGGCGAGCGCGGTCGCGCTCGCACCGAACTGATTGCCGGATCCGATCCAGTAGAGCGAGCTCTGCTTTTGCATCTCCTCCGGCATCTGGAGGTGTGCGGCCTGAAGCACCTGCTCGGCGATCCCGAAGGCGATCCCGTAGACGAGGTAGCGCTCCCAGAGAACGATCGAGACCGGGGGCGCATCCTCGAGGCGCGGGAAATCGGTCAGATAGCGGCGGAAGGCCGACCAGCGGGCGGACTCGAGTTGAGCAATCTTTGTACGGGCACGCCAGAGCGGAACGATGGCGACGGAGCCGGCGACGATGACCACGTTGACGATTCCGCAGACGCCGAGCGCAATCGCCACGACGTCGCTGAAGCGCGGTGCGTTCGCCCGATAGTGCTGAATGCCGTAGGCGAGCGGAAGCACGCCCGCGAGCAGCAGCAATGTGCCGGCGACAATCAGCACGAACAGGCCGCTCCGATACCAGCTTCGCTTGCGGATCTCGGCGCTGACTGTGCTCTCGAAGCTCTGAAAACGCGTGGCGTTGGCGCTTCGGTCGGAGGCGATGCGTTCGCGGAAGCGCGAGAGGCGCTCACCCTTATCGCCGACGATCGGGTCGGTGATATCGGTGACGGAGTTCTCCCACGGCGCCGGCGACTCGAGATCTTTCCCACGCGTGAGCTCGAGGTCGGAGACGGTGGTGTTGCGGAGACCGCCCCATTTCGAATGCTCGGTGCTGACGTGCTCGGCCTTGTAGCGGCCGCGACGGATCAGGTCGAAGAGTGTTGCGGTGAACTCGTTCACGCCGACGCTCGTTCTCTCGTGAGTGAGAGCCGGGACGAGCGCGGGCGCCAGATCGGACGGAGGTTCCTGCTCATAGCTGCGGTCGTAGTCGACTTTCGGCTCGCGCCCGAAGCGCAGGTAGACGAAGACGATGACGGCCAGACCTGGCACCAACGCGAGTAGGAGCAAGACGAGCCAAGTGTAGAGCGAATGCTCGTAGCGCTTGATTTGCTTGCGGTTGTGGTTGTAGGACGCGTAGCTCGCCTCCTCCTGGGACACGATCTGCGCCAGCCGGGTGCCGGAACGAGTTGCCGCTCCCGCAGTCGAGGCAAGTAGTGAACGCGGAAAGACGACGCGCAGATCGACGAACTGGTGGGAGGGAACCGAGGTTGCTTGCAGATTTGCCGCCGCCGGCGTGCGCTCGACGACTCCGTGCACCCAGGCCGGCCCGGCCTAGACCCGGTAAGCGGGGCTCGTGGTCGGTTTGGGAAGGCGCAACGTCGCGCGCAACGACGGCAATGGCGCGCTCCAGGCATCGCCCCAGACGTTGAGGTTGACGTCGACCACGTCGTCGTACGCAACGGCGAGTCCGCGAAAACGGTAGGAGATTGTGAACGTGCGCGGGCCACCGCTCGGGTCGTCGAAGTGCCAGACGACGCGCAGGTTGTCGCCGATGTGAGTGGTGGCGAAGGTGTACGGCTGGCCGATCGAGCCGAGCTCGGTGCTACCGCCGTAGCTGTAGCGGTGACTTGGCTCCGAGACGGAGACTCGATCGATCGTTTCGCCCTTGGCGATTGGAATGTCGCGGTAGCCGCCGTGGAAGACGTCGCTCATCGTGATCTGCTCGCTTACCGCCAGCGAGCCGTCCCGCTCCACCTGCGCGTTGACGACTGCGCGCTCGAGCGTGATCGCCTCGCCCGGCGCGGCTGTCAGGCCGAGGAAGAGGGCAAAGAACGCGATTACGCCTAGCGAGCGCAGCCTGTGGTTCACGTGAACTTGACCTGCGGTGCCTCGCGTTCCGCCTCCGCCTCGACCTCGAAGAAACCGCGCGGCTGAAAGTTGAACATCCCGGCGACGATGTTGGTCGGCACCGTTTGGATGGCGTTGTTGTACGTCAGCGTGACGTCGTTGTAGATCTGGCGGGAGACCTGGATCTTGTCCTCGGTCTCGGCCAGCTGCGCCTGCAACTGCTGGAAGTTCTCGGTCGCCCGCAGCTGCGGGTAGGCCTCGGCAACGGCGAAGAGCTTGCCGAGCGTCTGAGTGAGAATGTTCTCGGCCTGTGCTTGGTCGGCGGGCCCCTGCGCCTTCTGGGCTGCAGTTCTAGCCTCGGTGACCGCCTCGAAGGTGCCGCGCTCATGAGCCGCGTAGCCCTTGACCGACTCGATCAGGTTTGGGATCAGGTCGTGGCGGCGTTTGAGCTGTACGTCCACCTGCGCCCAAGCGTTCTGGCAGGCGTTTCGTAGGCGTATCAGTCCGTTGTATCGAAGGACAAAGAAAAGGAGAACGAGAACGACGACTACGAGGACGGCGATTAGTACGTACATCATGGACGGCGCCTTTCGGTACGGGGCGAATAGTTTGTGCGTTCAACCTTACTTCCGCAGAGCGACGAAAACCATGTCCTCGTCGTCGGAGTAGGGCTGGCGATTGAACCAGCCGTAGCAGGCGCCGAGCACGAAGCCGGCGCGTTCGAGCAGATCTCGCCACTCCTCGGCCGAGATCCAGGCGAGCGGCATCTGCGTCTCGCCTTCGTCGCCTCGCACGCGCAGAACGAGCGTACGCTCCAGCCAGTTCCAGTCGGCGCGCTCCTCGATCCCGGGCTCGCGCTCGATCCAGCGCCCATGCGTCTGGGCGACGTCCGACTCCGTGGGGGCGAAGACGTCGAAGATGAAGCGACCGCCGGGTTGGAGCAGGTCGTGGATGCGCGTCAGCGTGAGCAGTCGCTCGTCTTCTGAGAGTAGGTGTAAGAAGGCGCGGAAGGGCGAGATGACGAGCGGAACGGTTTCCATTAGCGGGGGGTCGCGGAGATCGCCGAGGCGCAGGTCGATCAGCTCGGCGACGCCGGCCGAGTGTGCGCGCTCGCGGCAGAGCTCGAGCATCGATGCCGAAGAGTCGAGCCCGATCACCCTTACTCCTGTCAGCGCAATCGGGACGGCGATCCTGCCGGTTCCCACGCCCAGCTCGAGCACATGTCCGCGGCTGGCAACGGCCTCCTCGACATAGAACCCGATGTCCTCGACGACGCTTCGGTTCCAGCGGTCGTAGAGGGCGGCGATCGGATCGTAGGAGCTGGGTTCGCGCTGCTCGCTCAAGCTTGCATTCTCGCCTAGACGGCGCCCGGGTGCAGGCGCCGCTATCTTTTCGGCGTGGCGACAAGGTACTCAGCGTTTCTGTTTGCCGGGCCCCGGCTCGCAGTCGTGGATCGGTGCTGAGTAGCCCGGGCGCCCGTCCTTGACCGTTGCGAGCCGGGGCAGACCAGCCGCCGGCCATGAGCGATGGATCAGGACAGATCGAGGTGAGAGGAACTAGAGTCGTGCAGATGGACGTGGAGCAACTCGAGCAGGAGGCGCGGAGCGCGCTCGAGCAGGCGAAATCACTCGAGCAGCTCGAGGAGTTGCGCGTGCGTTACCTAGGTCGTTCGAGCGAGCTCAAGCTGGCCCTGCGAGAGGTGAGAGATCGCGAGACCGGCATGCGTCTGAATGCCCTGCGTCAGAGTCTCGAGGTCGCGTTAGGGGAGAAGCGCTCGGCGCTCGAGCACGGCGAATTGCAACGGAAGCTGTTGACCGAGAACGTGGACGTGACACTGCCCGGCGAGCACTTTGTCGAGGGGCACCTACATCTGATCACCCAGATCCGCCGCGAAGTCGAGGACATCTTCCTCGGGCTCGGCTACATGATCGTGGACGGGCGCGAAGTCGAGACCACGCACTACAACTTCGACGGACTCAACATGCCGCTCTGGCACCCGACCCGCTTGCCCTCGCATTCGCTCTTCCTGAACGACGACGTCCTGCTCAGAACGGAGACCTCGCCCTCGCAGATACGTGTCATGGAGGCTCAGGCCCCGCCCGTCTACATGATCTCGCCGGGCCGCGTGTACCGCCGCGACACCACCGACGCGACCCATAGCCCGGTCTTTCACCAGGTCGAGGGGCTGGCGGTCGACCGCGGCATCTCGCTCGCCGATCTCAAAGGGACGCTCCTGCATCTGATGCGTGCCCTCTTCGGCGAGAAGCGCGAGTTGCGCTTCCGCACCCACTTCTTCCCCTTCACCGAGCCCTCGATCGAGCCCGACGTTTCCTGCCACATGTGCGACGGAGCGGGCTGCCCGGTCTGCAAGCAATCCGGCTGGATCGAGATGGGCGGCGCCGGCATTGTCGATCCGAACGTGCTCGAGTTCGTCGGCTACGACCCCGAAGAGGTTTCCGGCTTTGCCTTCGGGCTCGGGTTGGAGCGAATCGCCCTGCTTCGCCACCGTGTCCCCGACATCCGTCTCCTCTGGGAGAACGACCTGCGCTTCTCGCGCCAGTTCTGAAATGAAAGTTCCCTACACCTGGCTCCGCGAATACGTCCCGATCGAGGCTTCCGCCGAGGAGGTCGCCGCCCGGCTCGCCGTCACCACGGCCGAGGTCGAGCGCGTCTCCTGGCGCGGCGTCTCCGACTCGAACGGCAACTTCGGCAACTTCCGCGTCGGACGAGTGCTCGAGGCCGGCAAGCACCCCAACGCCGATCGCCTGCAGCTCTGCCAGGTCGATGTGGGCGATCCCGAACCGCGCCAGATCATCTGTGGCGCCTGGAACTTCGGCGTCGGCGCGACGGTCGCGGTCGGGCTGCCCGGCGCGGTGGTTCCGGGCGGGATGACGCTGGAGCGGGTCAAGCTGAGGGGGTCTGCTTCGGAGGGGATGATCATGTCCGAACGCGAACTCGAGCTCAGCCAGGATCACTCGGGCATCATGCTCCTGCCCGACGACTGGACGCCGGGCGCGCTTCTCGCCGACTACTTCGCCCTGGGCGAGCCGATCCTCGAGCTCGAGGTGACCGGCAACCGGCCCGACCTGCTCGCGGTCTACGGCCTGGCACGGGAGATCGCCGCGCTCTACCGGCTTGAGCTGGCGCCACCGCCCGGTACCGACCCCGAACTGGTCGGCGACGAGCCGGTGCAGATCAGCGTCGACGACACAGGTGGCTGCCCGCGCTACGTCGGGCGTCTCTTCCGTGAGGTGAAGATAAGCCATTCGCCGCCCTGGTTGAAAGCACGCCTGACGGGCGCCGGTATGCGCCCGATCTCGAACGTGGTCGATATCACCAACTACGTCATGCTCGCGCTAGGAAACCCGCTCCACGCCTTCGATCTCGAGCGCCTGGCCGAGGGCAAGATCGTCGTGCGCCGCGCCCGTCCGGGCGAAGAGATGCGCACTCTCGACGGGGTAGATCGCTCGCTCGATCCGCGCGATCTGGTAATCGCAGACGCGAACAAACCGGTCGCCATCGCCGGGATCATGGGCGGCGAGGAGAGTGAGGTCGGTGACGACACGGGCTCGATCCTGCTCGAGTCGGCGAACTTCGAGCCGGTCGGGATCCTCGAGAGCTCGGAGCGGCTGAAGCTGCGCACCGAGGGCTCGAACCGCTGGGAGAAGGGCGTCGATCCACATCTGGCCGAGCAGGCGGCGAAGCTGGCGACGGAGCTGATGGTGAAGCTCTCTGGCGCTCGCTGGGTCGGGCACGCCGATATTCAGGGCGATCTGCCCGAGCGGCCGGTCATCCGCTTCCGCCCCGAGCGGGCCGACGAGCTGAACGGAATCTCGATTCCTCCCGAGGAGCAGCGCGGATTGCTCGAGCGCTTCGGCTTCGGGGTGGCGAAGGACTGGACCGTCACGGTGCCCACCTTTCGCGCCCGTGACATCACCCGTGAGGTCGACCTGGTCGAGGAGATCGCGCGCGTTCATCTCGACCAGATCCCCTTCACCCTGCCTGCGCGCCGGGCGATGTGGGGGCGGCTGACCCGCGAGCAGCGCTTGCGCCGCCGGATCGAGGACACCCTCAGCGGCATCGGCTACGTCGAGGCCTGCACCTACTCGCTCGTGGACAGCGATCCCGATCCGCGCGCGATCAGGCTACCCGATCCCCTCTCGGCCGAGCACGTGCTTTTGCGCACGACGCTCGTGGGGGGACTGATCCGCTCACTGAGACGCAACCTCGACGCCGGCAACGAGGAGATCGCGCTGTTCGAGATCGCACACGTCTATCTGCCCGGCGATGGTGATCTGCCCGACGAGCCGGTGCGCATCGCCGGCCTAACCGAGGGAGGTTTCGCTCGTGCCAAGGGTGCTGTCGAGGCACTGCACCGGGCACTTGCCGCTCCCGAGCCGAGCTTCGAGCCGGCGGGTGAGCTGCCGTTCCTGCATCCACGTAAGGCAGCTCGTGCCGGTGCGGTGGGCTGGGTCGGCGAGCTGAATCCCGAGCTGGCCCCGGGAGAGTGGGGGGTGTTCGAGCTCGATCTCGACGCGCTCGCCGAGGTCGTCCGAGACGTCGTCGTCTACGAGGACGTCATCTCCTACCCCATCGTTAAGCAGGATCTCTCCTTCGTCGTCGCCGACGAGGTTGCCGCGGGATCGATGATCGAGGCGGCGCGCGAGGCGGCCGGAGCGGAGATGCGGAGAATGGACGCCAGCGACGTCTATCGCGGACCCCAGGTGGGCGCGGGCAAGAAATCGATCACGTTCGCAGTTGCCTTCCAGTCCTCTGAGCAAACGCTCTCGGATGAGGACGCCGCGGCGCTGCGCGAGAAGATCGTGGGGGCGCTTGGCGACCGCTTCGGTGCAACGCTTCGCACCTAGCAGCCGAGTTTCCAACCAGCTGCTCGCGCTGGCGAGATCGTCTACTTTTTTATCGTGATCGGGCGGCCGCTTCTGATCGGAGCCGGAAGGCGTCGCGTGCGCAGAAGCACGCGGAGGCGTTTGCTGCTCGACGGCCCGCTCTTCGGGCGCAGCCGTCCGTGACCTTGGCTCGACGGGACGCGCCGCTCGTCTAGGGCCGGCGCTGGCGGCGAAACACATTCCGGAGCGACACGACGAACCGCTGCGAGCGCGAGGCGTCCTGCGGCTCGATCTCGATGCTCTCCGGCGGCTCCTTGAATCTCTCGAGCCGTTCGAACTGGGCATGGGTAACGGTGAGCTGGACTACTCCTTGCCGGATCTCTCCGACCAGATCGGCGGGGACGTAGCGTGGTCCTTCGAGGAGACTTGGATCGACCGAAAGACCATCGAAGATGTCCTCGCCGCTGTCGCCGGTGATCTCGTCGACGCGGCCGAGCGCACCGCCATCCGAAGCGATTACGCGCCAGCCCTTCTCGATCATCAGCCAGGAAACGATATCGCTCATAGCCATCCCTTATCGTAATCCTAAACGCCGCAGAACCTCGAAGAGCGAGATGCTCGACGTTAGCGGCCGTCTCTCCTCGGGAAGGACAGCCTCGAACTCCGTCGCGCTCAGTCTGAGCGCGACCTGACCGGAGACGATCTCCGCGATCCGCTCGGCCGGGATGTAGCGGGGTGGAGCGGATTTCGTCCGGACGACGACACCGTTGAAGATGTCCTTGACCGGCTCACCACGGACGGCGCCGATCCGACCCACGGTCACCCCGTCTGAGCCGACTACTAGCCAACCTCTCCTGACCAAGAGCCAGGAGACCGGATCGCTCACAGAGAGCGACCCCCGAGCCGCCAGACGGGGCCCTGAGTCTCCACGGGCCGCTTCTCGTCGAGCAGCTGTAGCAGGTGCAGACGACCAGTGACCCGAGCCTCGTCGAGCCGTTCGAGGCAGCGTCTGGCCATCTCGGGCGCTGCGCCGTAGCCGAAGCTGCGGCCAACGCGAAAGCGGAAGGCCGATCTCCCGTCGCAGCGCTCGGGGTTGAGCGGCGAGACGATCAGCGCTACGTCCGGGTAGGACTCGACCGGTCGCAACTCGACCTCGGCGTAGAGATGGCTCCAGTCGTCGGGCAATCGCTCCAGGAGCTGGTTCCAGGCAGAGACGAGTGTTTGCACCGGCTCGCGCGTGGAAAAACCGCTAGCTACCGGATTCCTTTCGATCTCCATACCGTTTCCTCCAGTACCGATACGACTCACGCGACCAGCATAACCAGCGCACGACTATGACCGAACTCGAGCTCAAGACATCCCTCCAGTTCGAGGAGCTCGAGGGCTTCCTGGCACGGATGCTCGTGATAAGGCATTTCGAGCAGGCTGTGGAGGAGCGCTACCGCGACGGCGAGATTCCAGGCTTCGTCCATCTCGCGATCGGCCAGGAGGCGGTCGCCGTCGGGGCCTGTAGCGCTCTCGCGCCCGGCGACGTGATCACCTCGACGCACCGCTCGCACGCCCACACGCTGGCCAAGGGAACGCCGGCACGTGCCGTCATGGCCGAGCTCTACGGCAAGGTCGACGGCTGCTCGCGCGGACGCGGCGGCTCGATGCACCTCTACGACGTCGAGCGTGGGAACCTCGGCTCCAGCGCAGTCGTGGGCGGAGCGCTCGGCGTCGCGGCCGGGGCCGCTCTGGCCTTCAAGATGCACGGCGAAGAGCGCGTTGCCGTTCCCTTCTTCGGTGACGGAGCCACCAGCTCGGGTCTTTTCCACGAGGCCATGAACCTGGCCGCGCTCTGGGGCCTGCCGGTCGTCTTTTTGTGCGAGAACAACCGCTGGGCCGAATCGACTCCTTTTGCCCAACACTCGCCGATCGACGACCTCCGCGAACGGGCGCTCGCCTACGGCATGTCTGCGCTCAGAGCCGACGGGCAGGATGTCGAGGCAGTGTTCCACGCCGCCACCGAGGCACTCGTCCACGCCCGCTCGGGAAGGGGGCCGGTCCTCCTTGTCGCCGAGACCTACCGCCTTGCCCCGCACAACGTCGGCGATTCGCAGGAGTACCGCGACCGAGCCGAGTTCGAGCAGTCGCGGGCAACTCAAGATCCGATCGTCAAGCTACGCGAGCGCCTCGCTCTCTCCGACGAGCGCTTCGCCGAGCTCGAGCGCGGGGCCGAGGCGATCACCGTCGACGCGGTCGAGTTCTCCCGTCACAGCCCCGATCCCGATCCCGGCGAGCTACTCAAGGACGTCTATGCCTAGGCTCAGCTTCCGCGAGGCCGTACGCGACGCCATGTCAGAGGCGATGAGGCGCGATCCGGAGGTCTTCATCATGGGTCAGGACATCGCCGAGCACGGCGGCTCGCAGAAGGTCACTCTCGGCATGCTCGACGAGTTCGGGCCCGAGCGGGTGCGGAACGCCCCGATCTCGGAGATGGCGCTGACCGGGGCCGGAATCGGCGCGGCGATGATGGGCATGCGCCCGATCGTCGAGATCATGTACCAGGACTTCCTCACCCTGGCGATGGAGCAGCTCGTCAATCACGCCGCCAAGGAGCGCTACATGTCGGGCGGGCAGTTGAAGGTTCCGCTGACAGTGCGCACGCAGGGCGGCGCCGGCTGGTCGTCTGGGGCCCAGCACGGTCAGCAGGCCGAGGGCTGGTTCGCGGGCGTACCCGGTCTCAAGGTCGTCTATCCGTCCACGCCTAGGGATGCGCGTGGGCTGCTTTGGTCATCGATCTACGACGATAACTGCGTGCTTTTCTTCGAGCACGTCCAGCTCTACAACCTGCGTGAGGAGCTGCCCGAAGAGCTGGAGCCGGTTCCGCTCGGTCAGGCCCGGATCATGCGGGCGGGCGATGACGTGACC
>PMZQ01000023.1:0-2989 GCA_003170155.1 Actinomycetota bacterium
AGCCAGTGTCGTTTTCCCCAGCTCTGCCTGACCTCGGCCTGGCTCGCTGCTCGAGTGTCGGGCTCGTGGCGTGACGACGTGACCACCGACGCCTTCAAGCCAAGCCTGCTAGTCGATGACACGGCGGAACTGGCGTTCGGCTTCGAGTATTCCGTCCTTCACCAGCGAGGCCAGACAATCAATAAGAGCTCGCCCGAGCGGTGCAAAGTCGTCGGGATTTGGTCGCGTTCGACGTTCCAAACAAGCACCGGTCGGAAAGAGCCGACGAGCGGAGAAGTGCTCGATCTCGCGGACCTCCGATACCCGTTCACGGAACTTCTGGATACGTAGCAGCCGTGGCCCGCTCAAGGCCGACAAGCCATCTCTCAGCCGGAATCGAGCCGCCCAGCCCTCATGCGACAGCTTCTCAACCCGTGTAGTTACTACCTCGAGTTGCTCGCGGAGTCCGGGGCTGCTGCTCGACGCGGGCGCCAGTAGCTGCGACGATTCGAAGGTGTGGCGTCGTCCAGCTAGTATCCCCGGCACGCCTGGCAGATGCGTTCGCTTCGACCGAACCCGTCACCCGCCTTGATCGACCGCTGACAGACGTCGCATCTCGTCATTCCTGCGTATAACCACTGAGTTCCGATGGACCAGAACATCAGGCGGTCCCCCTTTTCTAGCGCCCCATGGCGCTGCTTGGTCTTTTTCGTTGCCCCTTTATGCCTCGACGGTTTCTGCCGTAAACCATCCGCCGGGTAACGGTCCGGTTAAGTCCGCGTCGAACGACAGAGACGCTTGGCCGGGCTAGGCTCTCGTTCGATACCGCTCTTCTGGCGAAGGGTTGAGGAACGGCATCCGTTCGAGCAGGCGATCGCGGTCGAGTGGTCTCGAGTGCTGATCCGGCCGACGACTTCATGGCGCTCGTGCTCCACACGGGTGAGAGACCGGTTGAACGCTCTTTACCTCGATATTCATCGGCTCGATCAACCGCGGCTTAGGGTGCGAGAGCCGAAGCGTGAGGGCCGTCTTCTACCGCCGGGATGCCGTCCGATAATCCAAAGCTGTAGCCGCCCTCTTGTCGGACGGTCTTGAAGGGCCCCGGCGTTTGCACGGACGTAAGCGGCTACCGGCTCAAGCTACGAGGCCGTGGCCATGGGCGTGCGCGCGCCGCACGACTCACGAACGACCAGCTCCACCGGAAGCACGACTTCTTGCGGGGTCTTGTCGGGGCGCGTGAGCATTCTCAGCAACGCTTCGACGGCGGCCGCGCCGAGGCCTCCGCAATCCTGCCGCATTGTCGTCAGCTGGGGCGAGAGAAGAGCCGCGTACTCGATGTCGTCGAAGCCGACCACAGCGATGTCTTCGGGTACGCGCAGGCCCGACTCCTGGATCACCTTGATGGCGGCGATCGCCATCACGTCAGCTGCGGCGAAGATCGCGTCGGGCGGCTCCGCCAGGGCGAGGAGCACGCACGCCGCCGTCAAGCCGCTCTCGTAGAAGTAGTCACCCTGAGCGACGTACTCCTCACGAAACGGCAGTCCCACCTGCTCGAGTCCCGTGCGATAGCCGAGCAAGCGCTCGCTCGCAGCCAGCGCTTCCGGCGGTCCTGCGATCGTGGCGATACGGCGACGCCCGAGGCTATACAGGTGCCGGACCGCGTCGCTGGCTGCGCTCACGTTGTCGGAGCTGACATGGCCAAGCGCCACCCCAAACCCACCGGCATCCACGGAGACGCAGGGTATGCCGGCGTCTAGCAGCGCGCGGACGTGTCCAGCCCCGGGATCGTCCGGGTCGACCCCGTGGTACACGACACCGCCGATCCCGTGTTCTCGACAGCAGCACACGTAGGCCTGGGGATCGTCGTCGTCTGCCGCACCTAACAGGACGATGTGGCAACCGCTGGCGCTCGCTCGCTCTCGCATCCCCACGAGCATGGCCGTGAAGAAGGGGTTGGGGCTGCTCGTGTACGACCAGACGCGCGTTGTCACTCCGATCAGCAGCGAGCCTTCGCCCGGCGGCCTTGTCGTTTTCGCAAGCGCATCCGAGCGGGCAGAGATGCGCTCATGCTCGCGCTTCTCCTGCTCGAGCGCGGCCACGATCTCTGCTGCCGTCAGCCTCACAACTCGAGTATCGACTGGACACCACGCGGCTTGAGCCATTCACCAGTCGAAAGGCCCTGAATTTCTCGGCAGATCACCTCGGTCGTGGTCTACGCAACACGGCGACTGGATCCCCGTGCGTGCGAGGCTGCGAGCTCACTCTGCAGAGCCTGGGAGCTCTCGATCCGGGAGATCGCGGAGTGGCTCGTTCCCATCCGCTCGGCGACGTTGAGAAATCCCAACGGCATGCCCCCAGCGGGATTCGAACCCGCGCTGCAGCCTTGAAAGGGCTGTGACCTAGGCCGCTAGTCGATGGGGGCGGCCAGCCAAGGATAGTCGCGAGGGCCGCACCCGGTATCGGCCGCCGCGACCGATAACGCGGGCGCGGCTCACGTAACGCTGTCCCTAACTCCGTTACGGACCCCGTCCACAATTTCCCTAAGTCCGCCCCGCTTATAGGAGCAGGCGAGACGCAAAGCGCCGAAGGCGCTGCGTCTCGCTCGTAGGGACCGGCGCCGAAAGTCGTCGCCCGCTTTGCGGACGGACTTTCGGCGGAGAAGGCATACTCGCCTCACCACTATCCTGGAGGAGGAAGTCATGCTCACAGTGCTTGCGGCGTTCGGAATGACGATCTCACGTCGAATGACCGAGGCCGGGGATCTGCTCGGGTTGATCGGCGCGGTTCTACTCGTTCTCGGAGGTCTACCCTTCCTCAAGCGGGCTGGCATGATCGTTGGCGGGCTCTGCCTCGTCGCCGCCTTCCTGCTCATAGGCGCTGCCGTCCACTGGGGCGTCAATCCCTACCTGCGCGTGAAGTAAGGGCAAGACCGCAGACCGGCTCCAGCCGGGCTCCGATAAGCAATTCCTAGGTGCGATGCGCGCACTCGAGCGCCCAGACGAGGCGGCTG
>PMZQ01000023.1:2999-45409 GCA_003170155.1 Actinomycetota bacterium
GCGATCTCGTCTCGGATGCGGAGATGGAGAAGTGGATCGACCGCCGGGCCGAAAGTGTCTGCGGAAGGCTGACCGCGAAGGGTGTCTGCGCACGTACGGTCGCGGCGAGAGTCCGCTACTCAGACTTCCGGCCGGTGGCCTGCTCGCAGACCGTGCGCTTGCCCGGGTTCTATGTTTCGAAGCTCTGCGAGCGGGTCGAGTAGATTCAAATTCGCCTTTTCGAGCAGCGCTCGTAGGGGGAGAGATGACCTGATCGTGCGGGCTCGTCTCGGGGGCCCGTACACTTAGCCGCTTCGTGACGCGCACGAGGCTTTTCGGAATCATCCTGGTCTTCGGAGCCGGTTTGCTCGTGGCCACAACGGCGGGTAGCGCCGCGCACGCTGCTCGTCTGAAGGCGGCGAGCTTCTACATCGGCTACGGCTTCGACACCTGCGGCGCGCCCTCGCTCGAGGCCATGGAGGCCTGGCAAGCCTCGCCCTACCGGGCGGTCGGGATCTACCTCGGCGGCGTCAACAGGGCCTGCCCGGACGGGAATCTGACGCCGGCCTGGGTGAACAGCGTTAGAGCCGGTGGCTGGAATCTGTTGCCGCTCTGGGTGGGCCGGCAGGCGCCGTGCGTGTCTCAATCGGGGCTCGGGTTGATAAGCGCAGCCTCGGCCGGGGCACAGGGGAAAGCCGAGGCCGACAGCGCGGCCACTCGAGCCGCGTACTTCGGGATCGGAGCCGGCTACCCCATCTACTTCGATATGGAAGGCTACGCGACGAATAACGCCTCGTGCACTCAGGTGGTGCAGCGGTTCGTGGCGGCCTGGGTGGACGAGCTGCACGCCAAGAGCTACGCGGCCGGTGTCTACGGCAGCGCCGCCTCGACGATCCGCGATCTGGTTGCGATGCTCGAGAGTGGCTCCGCGAGCACGCCCGACGACGTTTGGATCGCGCGCTGGAACGGCGACGAGCACGTCTTCGGCGACCCGGTTGTTCCCGACACGTACTGGAGCGCGCACCAGCGAATTCACCAGTACCGGGGCGGTCACAAAGAGACCTGGGGAGGCGTGCAGCTCAACGTCGACAGCAACTACGTTGACGGCGCTGTGGTCGAGACCGCCGCCACGCTGCCGCTCGAACCGCCCGCAGGCACAGTCACCTCCAACGACGGCCTCGCGTCGGTCAGCTGGTGGCAGAACTCCTTCAGCACGCCTACGACCGTCACGCTCACGCCGTCGGCGCTGGCCGGTCCCGTCCAGGGCTTCGCGGCGGGCGGCTACGTGCTGCAGCTCGGCGCCAGCGACACCGGCACGGGAGTGCCGGTGACCAGGTTCGGCACGCTGCTCTCGATTCACGTGAGCTCGCCCGGAGCGGGCGTTGTCGCTGCTTTTTCTACCGACGGGCTGACCTGGACGCCGGTCAAGCGTCTGGGCTCGGCTGCCCTGAGCATCGGTCAGACGAGCGGCTACCAGGTCAATCCCGACGGCTCGCTCGAGATCTACACGCTCGTCCCCGGCTACTTCGGGCTCTTCCACGACGTCACTGCGCCGACGACTCCAGGCGGCCTACGCGGACACTTCAACAAGGGAAAGCTCCTGCTCAACTGGGGGAAAGCCACAGATAACAGCGGCGAGGTTGCCAGTTACCGGATCACACTCAACCGCGCTCCTATCCAGACGATCGCTGCGACGTCCACAAAGACCTCTCTGACTCGCTTCAAGAAGCAAGGATGGAGCGTCTATCGCGTGATCGCTGTCGATGGATCGGGCAACCAGAGCGTGCCGTCGCAATCGGTCGCGGTCGTCAAGGTGGCTCGGCCGCGCCATCTGCCACGCGCGATCCCCGCCTGGGCCTGGCGAATGCTCAAATGGCAGGCGAAAGGCAAGAAAGGCAAGCGGCCGCTCTCGCCGCAGCCAGTCCCAGGCTGGTACTGGCACTGGGCCGGTTGGCAGCTGAGCCCGTACCATCTCGCCAGCTGACCGACCTGCGACAAGCGCCCGTGAGGCGAATTCCTAGCTCGCATCGTCCGTATACTCGAACCCGTTTGAGAGGTTCTGCAAGGGCCGTTAGCTCAGTTGGTAGAGCAGGGGACTTTTAATCCCAAGGTCACAGGTTCGAATCCTGTACGGCCCACCAAAGCCTCGTAGTTCAAACCTAAGGCAGCGCTTCGGAAGAAGCGCTGCCTTACGCGACCAGCACCCTCGAGAACTCGCTTCTCGGGGGTGTTTTCGTTTCGGATGGCCTTCCAGACCTGCAGGAGCACTGGATCGCGAGGGGGCTTGTCAGAGGCGATCGCGGCGGCTCGCGCCTTGACCTCGTCGTTTAGGAGGAGATCGAAGGGCGGTGCCAGCTCGCTGCGGACGGCGTCTCCTTCATCGACGAAGATCTTCCCGAAGAACGCCTGGTTGAAGAGCCGCCTCGTGGTCAGTGTTGCGTCGCAGTAGGCGGCGTGGCAGTCGCTAGCGAAGTTCAGAGCCCTTCTTAGGTTGGCCTCGGTATCAGCCTGATGCTTGGTGGTTGCTTCCATGCGCTCGTCGAGCTTCTTGAGCAGGCCCTTAATGCGGTCCTGCTCGGTCTTGAGCAGATCGAGCGGGATGGCGTCGGCATAGTGGGCCTGCAGGAGCTTGGAACGTTCGTCGAGCAAGCGCTTTCGTCTGCGCTCGAGCGTTTTTCGCTCGGCGGCGCTCTGCTTCTGGAATGTCGCGAGATCTTCCGTGAGGATCTCGATGAGCACCTCGCGCGCCTCCGGTGTGAGCTTGATCGCTCGGTAGTGCTCCTCGACCAGCTCCTCGACTCGCTCGATCAGGACGGCCCTCATAGTGCAGTCGTTTCGCTTCTGATGGCGGCCGATGCAGACGAAGTAGGGGTAGATCTTGCCGGAGTGGCTGCGGGCATTGGTGACGATCAGGCGGCTACCGCAACTACCGCAGAAGAGGCTGCCCTTCAGGTAGTGGTGGTGCTTGTGCTGCTTCTCCCGCGCCTGGTTCCTCGCATCCATGACCTCCTGCACCCTGTCCCAGGTCTCCTCGCTGACTAGCGGCTCGTGCCTGCCCGGGTACTCGACCTTCATGTAGCGGACGGTTCCCTTGTAGAAGGGGTGCCTGAGCAGCGAGTGTAGGTGCGATAGATAGAGCGGCTTTGCCGGTCTCATGGCGGTCGCATGGACGTCGAGCCCGCGCTGGGTCAGCTCATCGAGCAGCTGGCGCAGTCCAATCTCGCCGCTAGCGTAGGTCTCGAAGGCCCATTTGACGAGCGGCCCTCTCACAGGATCGATCTCGACCGTTCGTGCTTCGCGGCCGTTTTCCATCCGGCGCACGTTCAGGTAGCCGAGCGGAGCCTTCCCGACGGAGCCGCCGGACTTGACCTTCTGAAGTGAGCCCTTCAGCACCTCGGCCGCCAGGTTGCGTGAGTAAAACTCGGCCATCGCGCTCATGATCCCGTGCAGGAGGATTCCGCTCGGGGTCTCGTCGATGTTCTCTGAGCAGGAGACGAGTGTCGCGCCGGCCGTCTTCAAGGCAAGCGAGATCTCGAAGTCGTCTCCTCGATCGCGCGCCAGGCGATCGACTTTGTGCACTATGACGAAGGAGACTGGGCTCTCCTTCACGTAGGCGAGCATCCGCTGCAGCTCGGGGCGCTTGGCGCTACGGGCGCTCTCGCCCCGGTCGGCGAACTCGCCGACGGTTATAGCGCCGAGCGACTCAGCCTTACGCTGGCAAGCCGAGCGCTGGGCCGGAATCGAATAGCCCTCAGCCTCGCCGTTCTTCTCGGCCTGCTCCCTGGTAGAGACGCGCAGATAGAGGACGGCCGTGGCCTCGCTCGCTTTTCCGTTTTCGGACCATGCTGGGACAGCGCTGTCACCCCGAGGGGTCACAGGCTGCCTCCTGTCTCGTTGGAGGTGGACTTCAGTCCGTGGCGCTTTGCCACCGATTCGAGCTCGGCTATCGCAGAGTTCGGAAGCTCGGGGTACTTGGCGCGAAGGAAGCTGTCGAAAGAAGGCAGATCCTCGGGCCGGACGTAGCCGGCGAGGATTAGCAGCTCGGACGGACTGACGCCGAGACCTTCGGCAACGGCGCGAAGCGTCTCAGGGCGAGGATCAATAAAGGCGCCCTGCTCGAGGCGGACGATCGTCGCCATGTTGACGTTGCAGAGAGAGGCGAGTGCTCTTGTTGAGAGTCCGAGCGCGCTCCGGCGGTCTTTCAGATAGGCGCCGAGCGCTTGAGCTCGTTTGGGATTCATAGGACGGGTGCTCCGATTACCGACCCATTCTACCAGCCAAGATGCGTAAACGCATCGCTTCGTCGGCAATTCCACAACGCTTTTCCCCAGAGTCCTACTCATGGCCGTCGAACACCCAGACCGAGCCATCCGGGGCCTTTACAGAGATCACATCGCCGCCCAGCTCGAGGTCGCGAGCGAAGGCCTCGACATCAAGCGCGAGATAGGGCCGAATCCACTCCGGAAGGAGTTTCTGCGCTTCGTCGAGCCCGAGTCCCTCGAGCAGCTCCTCGGCGTAGCTATCGAGGCTCTCCCAGTTGCCGAGGTAAGCATCGTCGAAGCGACCGAGAGCCTCCTCGTCGTTACTTTGGACTGCCGCCCAGGCGGCGAAGGCCAGGCCGTGCTCGGCGATCCCGAGCGCTAGCCGGCTGACCATCTCAAGGGATTCGTTCTCAGAGATAAAGGCGAGCCCGAAACCCTCGTGGTCGTGGATCGCCCACTCTTCGGCGACCGGCTCCGGCGAGCACGCAAGCATCAAGGCGATGTCCTTCTCGAGTTCGTCGACTTCACGATCGGCGTCGAACCAGCCGCCGTGCAGGCAGCCGGCGTTGTAGTCGGAAAGGCTGGCGACGTAGATCCGCGGATGAACCCTCCGCTCGCTCTCGCCCTCCTCTTTTCTGTTTGGTTGTTCTTCCATCTACGTCACCTCCTTTCGTTACTTGCTTGATGAAGCTCGCTTCCTGCGCGCTTCTTCGATCCGTTCTTCCGCCATTTCCGCAAAGGTCGGATTGAGCTCGATCCCGAGCCAGGAGCGACCCAGCCGCTCGGCTGCGATTGCGACGGTGCCTGAGCCCATGAAGGGATCGAGAACGACTCCGGGCTCGAAGGGCGCATCGCAGTCACAGGTCGGCTCGAGCGTGCTCTTGACCGCTATGGCGCCTAGATCGCGTACCGCCTTCCGGAGCCACGGAGCGCGGCAGACGCTACAGCGCTTCGCGGGGCAAGTGGCCTGGATCGGTCGAAGCGTCAGGGCCAGCGGGAAAACGGCGTGGTGATTGCCCGGATAGGAAGCCGTCGCAAGCGGCCAGACGTCGCCCGGATTCTTGCCGAGCGGATGTCCAGGGAGTCCGGCTTCCTTAAGGCGGTTAAGGCCTCCGTTTTCGCCGAGTGCCGGTCCTCGCCAGGCCTCCGGGACCGACCAGGCCGGTTTGCGCAGCTTCGCCGCATGGCGGGTCGATCGGTGCGGGACACGGATTGCGTCGAGATCGAAGAAGTAGCGCTGCTGCTTAACCGCGAAGTAGACGACCTCGTAGGTACAGGAGAGCCGGTCCTTGATGGCCGAGGGCATCGGGTTCGTCTTCGCCCAGACGACCTTGTTGCGCAGGATCCACCCGTCCGATAGCAGAGCAAAGGCCACCCTCTCGGGCGCGAGAAGTAGGCTCTTCGCCGAAGCTCCCTCCTTGCCCGTCGCGTAGGTGTCGCCGAGGTTGAGCCAGAGCGAGCCGGTTGGTGCCAGCACCCGCTGAGCCTCGGCAAGGATCGCCCGCAGCTTTTCGACCCAATGATCGACGTGCTCCTCGAGCCCGAGTTGATCTACGTGCTGGTAGTTGCGCAGCCGGAAATACGGCGGGCTCGTCACCACGCAGTCGACCGAGCCCGTAGGCAGCTCGGCAAGCACCTGTTTGGCATCCCCGACGATGATTCGGTTCCGAGCGCTCACGCGGCTCCTCCCGCGAGTAGCCCGAAGAGCTCTCTTGCCTCCACGACCCGGAACAGCTCCTGCGGCAGTCGCTTGGCGCTTTCGATTGCCTTAGCGATACAGGCCCTCCGCCGCTCGGTAGGAGCGCTCCAGACGACGATCGGGAAGGCGCGGGACCTTCGCTGCTCGATCCCGGTCTGCCGGTAGGCGGCGTACTGCCGGCACTTGCGCACGACTGTAGGCAGGCTCTCGGTCGCGAGATCGACCTCTATGAACCAGCAGTGCTCGTAATCTCCCGAGGCGGTCACGACGTAGAGGTCCGGACGAATCCTCTCGAAAGATCCGCCGGGCCCTGTGTAGTGCCGCCAGCAGGCTGGCTCGGTCTCGATCTGAACGAGCTCGAGCTCACCTTGTCTCTCCGCTTGAACGAGCGCGACGTGGACGTCGCCGATCGCCAGCGTGTGGTCGAGGAACGTCTCCGAGGGCTCGTGGAGGCGATGGCGCGTCTCTCCAAGCAGACGACCGCCGATGGCTCCCAGCTCGTACACATACGAAGCCGATCCGGCGCGAACGCCGCCGATCCGGCGCGTCAGCCGCGAGACGACGCTCATCCGGGTCAACCGGGCCAACACGCGCCGGCAAACCCGAGCCCCCGCCTCCGCTGTCTCGTGCCCGCCGAAATGGAGCGCTGCGATCTGCGAAGCGCACAGGTAGCGGTGCTGACCAAGCGAAGAGACGATCCCGAGGTCGCGCGCGCTCAGTTGGTTTTGCATCTGCTCGAAGGCCCGGTGCCCGACGTACGCTCTCATCGGATACACCTCCGAGAGAGCGGAGAGTCGTCGCCCATCTCCGCGGCAAATACGCCCGTTTGCAGATGGTTCTGGCATGGGTAATCCCACGCGACCGGAATAGCGACCGGAAGCCTCACTTCTGCCCCCTCGGCCGCTTGCCGAGCGGCCCCTCATCGCCTGTACCGCCCTCGATCAGGCGCCTGATCTCGGTCTCTATGTCTTCTACTGGGCGGCCGTAGCGCTCGCGGCTTACAGCCCGTACCTCGGCGGGGTCAGAGATCGGAGATGACGGCGGCAGTGTTTCTCCTGAGGCGAAACCCGTAACCTCGCCGCCTGCTACCAGACGTAGGTAAACCTCGTAGCGTCCGAGCCGCTGGAAATCCTCCGCCTCGAGGTCTCGAGTCGAGCGCGCGAACGCGAGGGCGTCCTCGCTTGCGAGCTGGAACAAGACCTGCGAGCGAGCGTTCGCCAATACTGCCGAGCGCATTTGGGGAGTGAGCTGCGCCAGGTGCTGGTGGGCAAGCGTCAGGCCTACCCCGAGGCCTCTGGCCTGAGCGAGCGCGTCCGCCAGGTCGGTCGGTAGGTGTAGGTAGTCCTGGAACTCGTCGATGAAGACGCTCACCGGTCGGCGCTCCTCCGGAGGAACGGCGACCCGACCGAGCGCGGCATGCCATAGCTCGGCTACTACCAAGGAGCCGAGAAGAGACGAGGCCTCCGGTCCGAGCAGTCCCTTAGCGAGCGATACGAGCAGGATCTTGCGATGAGTGAAGACGCGCTCGATATCGAATCGAGGCGAGAGCTGCCCGAGTACACCGCGGACACGCGGCCGAAGCAGGAACGGCCGAAGCTTGTTCATGACCGGCGCGATCGCCTGCTGGCGCTCGCCGTCTGAGAGGCTCTCAAACCAAGCCCAGAACGGCCCGAGTGCTATTGGATCGTCGACTCCGACCAGAAGACGCCTGCGCGCCCGCGGGCTCGTCAGAAGCACCGGCAGAGCACATAGCGACGTTCCTTCCTTGCCGGCCAGACTCAGTAAAGAGGCATGGAGAATGTCCTGCGTTCTCGGTCCCCAGCTTCGTTCGTACAAGGAGTGGAAAACGGCCAAAATCTGGTCAGCCACGAGCTCTGGATCGCGACGAGCGTCCGCCAGCGGGTTGAGCCCGACCGGGCAGGACGCGTCGGCTGGATCGAGCACGACGACGTCGGCGATCCTCTCCGCTGGTATATGTCTGAGCACCGCGTCTATGAGATCGCCCTTCGGATCGATCACGACCGTGCCCCTGCCGGCAGCGATGTCCTGGACGATCAGATTGAGAAGAAGTGTCGATTTGCCGACGCCGGTCGGACCGATCACGTGCAGGTGCTGAAGGGCATCGGCGATCGGGAGCCCAAGCTCGCGATCATCGCCCGGTGCTGTTGCGGTGGCGATCGTTCGGCCGTTCGCCCGTATACGCGCGTCTGCTTTAAGCAGTCGGGACGAACGCTGCGGCATACCGGGTAGCGGCGGCTTTCCGAGCGGCCAGCCGACCAGCCCTACGAGCTCGGCGACGTTGAGCACGAGTGGCCAGCGGAAACGTGGAGTCGCTGCAGCCTGAAGGCGCTCTGCCTTCTCGCGTCGGAGGCTGAGAGCGACTCCCGGCGCCTCGGCACTGCGAAGTCCGGCCAGAACGCCGGCTGCGAGCTGGCGCGCGCGCTTGGGCGTTGCGGCGCTGACGCCGATCCGGGCAAGGCAGGCGAAACCATGCTCGGAGCGCTTGGCAGCCAAGGCCGACCTGCGCTCGGCATCGAGCCTTTTCCGATCGTCGAGAAGAAGACCGAGGAGAGACTGCTCGCCATTGCTTGTCGCAGTCGTCGGGACGGGCGAGGGTCTGAAGCGTGGCCCGAGCAGCCACTGCAGGATGACGGTCTCGTTGTGGCGTGCCGCGGCCAACCCGGCCATGACCGCTCTCGTCACCGGTTCTGCTTCGCGGCGAAGGACACGGCTGCGCGTGCTTACGGCGATCCGCCAGGTTTCCGTCGACTCGAGGCGCCGCTCTGCCTCCGTCACTTCGGCGCCTGGAATCAACGATCGCAGGAGTTGCGAGATTTCGCCGACAGCAGCGGGACAAACGCCGAGACGATGAGAGACGCTGTCCCCGGAGATCTCGGCTTCGAGGACGACAATCCCGCCTCGACGGTCGCTCGCGAGTTGGCGAAGGAGCGCTAAACATGCATCTGGCTCTAGCGTCTGTGGCCAGTGAAGCTGTAGCCAGGCTAATTCCGGCTCCCGATAGAGCCCTCTCTTAGCGAGCAGACCGCCAGCGCCGGCAAGTGCCGAGCCTCCTAGGAGCTCGACGATCATCCAGCGGCCTCCCGGCGCATTCGTGTTCTTATCTCGTACTCGGCTTTGGCTTCCGCTTCGGTCTGCGCCATCGCCAGCGCTATCAACGCTCGGCTCAACTTGTGCAGATCCGGGGGATCGCGCCTAACCGGGCGGATACTGATCCGCCTTTCTCGCCCTTGCTTAGGTCTTGTCATCGAGCTCTCCTTTCGTCCTGATATTTAGTGATGCGCAAACGCATCACAGTGTCCCTATTACACGATGCGTATGCGCATCAGTCAATAGGCGCGGCTGATTCCACAACACCGGTCGGTACACCTCCACCCCCGAGTTACACGCGTCCGCGGTACCAGCCGACGACGCGCAAGATCGCGACCGCTGCAGTGATCGCTACGAGTACCGGCAGCAGAGGCCGGACAAGCTCGTAGGCGAGTCTGAGTGCGATCGCGACCGCGACGATCCCGACCAAGAACCGAAACCACGGGTTCGAGGGGTTCATGCGCGCGACCTCGCCACGGCGTTTACGTGGGTCTGGACACACGATTCGCGCTGGGCTGAGTTGTGGAGGAGCCTCACCTTCGACATCGCCTGTCTCCCTTCGTCCGAGCCGATCGACTCATCCGATCGACTGTCGAAAGTCAGTCAAGCGAGCGGGCTGTCTCCGCTCCTGGGCGAAATCCGGACGATAATCCGCCTCAATGGCTGTTTCAGCTGAACTGCCCGACCACGATGCGCTTGCCGCCGAGCTGAAGCTGCTCCGGGAGAAGGGCCTGGCGCGAATTAGAAGTCTCGAGCTGCCGGCGCTCGTCGCCGCGGGCCGCATCGCAACGGCAGACGAATCGAGCGAAGCGCATGTGGTCGTAGAGGCGGCGCTGAGGAGAGCGGTGGAACGCTTCGGAGGCGGTGCCTACGGCGAGGCGGCCGCTCTGTTGTTTGGGCTCGACCAGGGAACGAGAACGCTCAACTCGAGAGTGCGTAGAGAACTAGCCGCAGAAAGAATGGAGCGCACCGCCGACACCTTCCGCAAGCGCTACGAGCCCACCATGCTGGGAGAGATTGCCACTCAGATCCTGACCCTCTGTAGCGAGCAACACAGTCGCAGTGCTCGATCCGAGACGGAACGTCGATATCCGGCCGAGTCGGCGATGGCGGTCGAGTGGTTAAGGCGCTTCGAGGCCTATTACCGGCTCTGGACTCCGATCTCGGGCCTGGGAAACGACCTCACGGCTTATCGCTCGACGTTGTTCGAGGCCGGAAGGCCCTGGGACCGCCGCTTCGGCACGAAAGATCCGATCGATCCAGGCTACAGTCAAGAGGAACAGGCGGAGGGCTACGCGCGCTTCGCCCTTTACCACTACGCTCGCTACCAGTGGGAGTTACGGCGGTTCGTGAACGCCTACGGCGGTCTTTGGCTGCTCTCCGACGGCGAGACCGAGCAGGCCGTATCCGATGCCGTTTACCGAATCTTCTGGCATACGACCGGGAACGAGCGCGACGATTCGTTCCTCAGGACAGTGCTCCAGGACACCCCAAACCAAGAGTTGCACGGTTTCCTCGAACGCCTGGCGTCGACCGAGATCGGTAGGGAGACCCATCGCGAGTGGCAGGAATGGGTCGGGACCTGCGAGTGCGTCTGGAAGCCCGAAGAGCTGAGCAGCGAGGAGTACTTCCCGACTCGGCATCATCACGCTGGTATCANNGGACTGGCGGAAGATAGCCGATTGGTACCACCTCGGCGAAGCTCCGTCCCGAGGCGTGGACGCCGGGAAGCTCTACGATCGGTTCCGAAAAGGCCAGGCCCCCGAGGACGATCCGGAGGCCTGATTTCAGAGCAGCATCAATCCCCCAACCGAGAGAAGGACGCAAATGAAGCTATCGATCAAGAGAAGCCAGCAGGACGTCAAGGGCATGCTTGGCGGCCACAAGGGAGTGTCGTTTACGCTCTCCTACCGTCTCATCCTCACGCCGGAGGAACAAGAGCTCGTAAGCAGGTACAAGCTCGAGGAGTACCCGGTCACCTTCCGCACGTTTCAGGGCACGCAGATCCCCGACGACACGATCGCCAACATGATGGTCGGCCGAACTCAAACCCTGTCCGACGTGACGACGCTCGTCAAGAACGAGGACGTCGTGAAGAACGCCTGCGACCACCTACCGGTTCTGTTCGAGATCGCCCGCACCTTCGGAGGCGAAGAGGTGATCGACTACCCGCGCGACCTCTGAGTGCGCTTCGGTCCGAGTCAGCGGCGCGGCGGATGATCTTCATCCCGCATTTGAAGAGCCGTGCCGCAGTAAGGGCAGCACCCCACCTGCCCTGATGGCGACTTGTAGTCCGAGATCGCGCGTCCCGAGAAGAAGCGGAGACAGCGTGGGCAGAACGGATGCCAAGCCATAGTTCTCGCGGTCATCCTACGTCGAATCGATCGGAGAGGCGATTTCTCGCCGGGTAGCTTCGATGTGAGGTGTGAGCAGATCGGAGACCGTCGGCATACGGAGCCGGCGGACGTAATTCTTCGGGCTGGTGATCGTGTTCTGAACGCGTTTCGGATCGGTCGCGACTCCGTAGACGTTCGGATTGGCGGCGCGGCGGAGGGAGATCTCCTCAGCGGCTAGGTGAAGCTGGGCGAGCTGTTCATCCTCGCTTCGAGCCTCGATCGCCTGCAGCCCGATCTCGAGGCCAGCGACTCGGGCGGCACTCTGGAAGCACTCGCGCCGCTTGACCTCGATCAGCTTGTCTAGAGCTCTGACTGGCGTCTCGAGACGTTCGTGCAACTCAGCGACTGGCGATGCCTTCCAGTATGCGATGGCCGCGACCGCAATGAAGAGCGCCAGCGTGAGCGCCAGGAAGATCGGCCAAGAGACCGCGACCTGGCTCTGGCCGGCCGCAGCCAGAATCTTGATCGCCGCCTCGCGAATGATCGAAGCGGCAAATAGAGCGAATCCCGCCGCCGCGAGCGCTACTCCTATCACCCGATCCTCGATCAGCGGGCTCGCCGACGGTGGACGACCTTCGGCTTCGATCGCGCCCGCGTTCTTCGCTTCAAGCAGGTGCCAGCGGCTTCGGTACTTGAGCCTGTGCCCGACCCCCTTACCGAGACAGGCGAGCAGAACCGCGTAGCCGAAACCGAGAAGCAGAGCCGCGGTCGTCGCGCCGCCAAGATCGACTGCGCCGAGGAGTTGCATGGGCACGGCCAGGGCAATCGTCTCGAACACGATCGCCACGAACATGATCAGAAGCGTCAGCCAGGGCGAGGGCGCCACCAGCTCATGCCCGAGCCCTGCTTCCTCGATCTTTTCGTCGAATCTGTGCTGCCGTCCAACGGCCGTGTTGCGCTGCCCGCTCAGCTCCTTGAGCTCGTCTGTCCCAGCAGCCAGATCGGTTCGAGCGGTTGCAAGCTCGACCTGAACATCTGCTGCCTCCTGCTCGTGTCGATCAGCGATCCCGCAGTTGGCAGCATGCGCAAGTTCGATCGTGGCCTCGTCGGCGTGAGTGACGACTGGTGAGCTGATTTCAAGCGAGACGGACGGCGCGCGAGGGATCTTGATTCGCCGTATAGCCCGACGCAGACGCCGTATTCGGCCCGTCCGGCCTTCCGAGTGCAACATCCGCCTGCTGAATCGACTCCGACGCGGGTTCCTGTTGAACATCGTTACAACACTCCTTTCATTTAGATCTTTGGACGCCGCTCACTCGGTCAGGTTCGAACTCGCTAGACAGCTCTCCGCGTGAGTCGAAGCGCAAATCAGCCGCCAGGCATGCTCCATGCGAAGCACGGTCCGGGTCGGAATCGGTCCTCCGACACCGATTCGCCCAACGCCCCAGACTTCGATCGCCATCCCTCGCGCGTCGGGAAGTGCCTGTCCGCCGGCGATTCTCCGCACCGCGGCTAGATCCGAGTCTGTCTTAAGTAGATGGCGCAGGCTCACGCCGTCTGCGACCTGATTGCCGTCGGTCAGGATCACGATCCGCGCTAGCGCGTGATCGCCGCCCCGCAGAGCGTGGACACGCTCGATCGCATCAGTGAGAGCAGCGAGGATGTCGGTGCCGTGCTCGCTTGCCCGAACATCTCCCGCAGCCCTGGAAGCTCCGGCCAGCATGTGCTCGAGCTCCGTGCGCTTCGCATCGGCGAACAGGGGCGCAGCAGCGCTGACCCGAGTCGAGGTCTCGCAGATCGTCTCGATGCCGGCGATCGACGCAGCGAAGCGGTCGATCACCAGGTACGAGCCCTGCGTCGCCGCCCCTTGCGCTACTTCGGACACTGTCTGCGCGTACTCTCCGCGAAGACGGCCGTTGGCCGTTGACTCCGACCCGTCTACGGCGACGAGAACGATGCCCTGTCCGGGTTCCCTCGACGTATTCGGACACGTCGATCGCGCGCCCGTCGTGGCCGAGTCTTGGACAACGCCATGGGCTGCGATGAGCATTGCGACCCCGACCAGTGCTGCGGTGCCGATCGCGATTCGCCACTTCCTCAGCATGCTTCCGACCTCCTTCGTCGCGCCACCGGCTGGTGCTGGTTGGCTACTGGAGGCAGTGCAGCAGGAGGGGTGTCACGCGGCCTGGGCGAAAGCTGGGCGCCAGTTTGCTACGACAGCACGCACTTCGATAAAAAGGTAAAGACAGCGATCAGTTCCCGTTGTGGGACGATGTCAATGCATGAGCATCAGTGTATTCACTTTAGACAACACTAAGGTATAATTGATGGCAAGATGAGCAAGCACCTGATACCCCCTTCGCGGAAGGAAGCTGGCAGCTCGGACGAAGCTGCGTTCCTCGTCGATCTTCGAACAGGCAAGGCCGCGCCACTCGACGACATTACCCTGGCGTCGGTTGGTCTGCGAGAGCGCGCCGACCTTCAGCGCTGGATCTCCGAACAGCCCCAGATCGTCGGCCCCGGCCTTCTGCTCGTGACCACTGAGTTCGATCAGTGGGAGATTCGCGACCAGAAGGTGCCCGATCGCCTGGACGTTCTCTTCTTAGATCAGGACGGTTCACCGCTTGTGGCCGAGCTCAAGCGGGACAAGGCGGCTGACACGACTGAGCTGCAGGCTCTCAAGTACGCGGCCTACTGCTCACAGCTCACCGTCGACGAGCTGGTCGACGAATACAGCCGCTACCAAGAAATCGATCCTGACGAGGCTCGTGCTGCTCTGCTCAACCACGCGCCGAGTCTTACCGAAGGCGAGCTCGGCCCGGTCCGAATCCGGCTCGTCGCCGGCAGCTTTGGCCCGGCCGTGACGAGCGTTGTGCTCTGGCTTCGAGACCACGATATCGACATCGGGTGCGTCGAAGTCACTGCACGACAGGTCAATGCCGATTCGGCCTTACTCTCTTCTCGCTCAATCATCCCTCTCCCGGAAGCCGAGGACTACCTCGTCCGCCGGCGCCGCAAGGAGCAAAAGGAAGAAGAGCGCAAGACGCGCCAGCGCAGAAGCGAGACCTCAGTCGCTCTGCTCATCCGAGCCGGAGCGGTCAAGCCGGGTGACGAACTCAAACTCAAAGTCGATCAATTCACCAAGGCGCTTCAACCGAAAATTGAGGAACTACTCGAACAAGATCCCGCCGCGGGGACTGCCGAGTGGACAGGCAACCCTCAGAAGGCGCTCAAGTGGCTGAGTAACGACGAGCTCTACTCACCAACTGGGCTCGTGAATGCGATCCTCGCCCGTATCGGCGTCGAACTAACAACGATCCCCGGCCCGGACTACTGGCTGCTCCCGACAGGGCGCTCGATGTATGAAGAGTCGAAGTCGATTGACGATCAGAGCGCACAGCGAAAGCAGAGGACAGACACGTGACAGGCGAGCAACACAATCGGATTGTCAACCTCATTTGGGGCATTGCGGATGATGTGTTACGCGATCTCTTTGTGCGCGGCAAGTATCGCGACGTGATTCTTCCCATGGTCGTGATTCGTCGGTTCGACGCTGTCCTCGAATCGAGTAAACAAGCGGTGCTCGAGATGAAAGCGTCGCTCGACTCGGCCGGCATCACGAATCAAGATGCTGCTTTACGGCAGGCTGCCGGCCAGGCGATCTACAACACATCGAAGTTCACGCTCCGTGATCTGCGCGCTATCGGATCGCAGCAGCGACTCCGAGCGGATTTTGAGGCCTATCTCGACGGTTTCTCGCCGAACGTACAAGAGATTCTCGACAACTTTGAGTTCAGGAATCAGATACCGCGCCTCTCGAAGGCCGATGCTCTTGGCGCGCTGATCGAGAAATTTCTCGATCCGTCCATCAACCTGAGCCCGAACCCTGTGAACAACCCGGACGGCTCCGCGAAGCGTCCCGGGCTCGACAACCACGCCGTGGGCACGATCTTCGAAGAACTCGTGCGACGCTTCAATGAGGAGAACAACGAAGAAGCCGGCGAGCACTGGACGCCGCGCGACGCAGTCAGGCTAATGGCGCGGCTGATCTTCGACCCGATCGCCGACCGGATCACGTCTGGCACGTACCTTCTCTATGACGGCGCCGCAGGCACCGGCGGGATGCTCACGGTCGCGGAGGAGACACTGCAGGAGCTAGCCGCGAGCCACGACAAACAAGTCGCAACCCACCTCTACGGCCAAGAGATCAACGCTGAGACGTATGCAATATGCAAGGCCGACCTGCTTCTGAAAGGCGAGGGTGAGGCGGCAGACAACGTCGTCGGTGGACCTGAATGGTCAACCCTCTCGAACGACGCTTTTCCTTCCCGTGAGTTCGACTTCATGCTCAGCAACCCGCCTTACGGCAAGAGCTGGAAGGGCGACCTCGAACGCATGGGCGGAAAGAGCGGTATCAAAGATCCCCGGTTCATGATCCAGCACGCCGACGATCCTGAGTACAGCCTCGTTACTCGGACGAGTGACGGGCAGATGCTCTTCCTCGCCAACATGGTCAGCAAGATGAAACAGCGCACCAAGGTTGGCAGCCGCATCGCCGAAGTACACAACGGCAGCTCACTCTTCACCGGCGACGCTGGCCAGGGTGAAAGCAACATCCGCCGCTGGATCATCGAGAACGACTGGCTCGAAGCCATCGTCGCGCTCCCCTTGAACATGTTCTACAACACGGGCATCGCCACATACGTCTGGGTGCTCTCGAACCGTAAGGCGGAACATCGTCGCGGCAAGGTGCAGCTCATCGACGCGACTCAGTGGTTCAAGCCACTGCGCAAGAACTTAGGAAAAAAGAACTGCGAGCTCTCGAACGAGGACATCCAGCGCATCTCCAACGCTTTCCTTGCATTTGAGGAATCCGAGCAATCGAAGATCTTTCCCAACGCCACCTTCGGCTACTGGAAGGTGATAGTCGAGCGCCCACTACGCCTGAAGGGCATCGATCGAGACCGTGTCTATGCGGCTAAGGAGATCAAGGCGCTCAGAGATGACGGACGTGTGTCGGAAGACGGCGAGTCAGTCATCAAGAAGATCCACAAGTTGGGCACCGCGCCCGATCCTCTCCGTGGTCTTTTCGAGGTCACCATCAAAGGCAGTTCACGCGTTGTCGAGTACGAGCCCGACACAGACCTGCGCGACACAGAGCAGGTACCACTGCTTGAAGAGGGCGGTATCGAAACCTTCCTGCGCCGCGAGGTGCTGCCGCACGCCGCCGACGCCTGGTATGGACCCGACAGCGTCAAGATCGGCTACGAGATCAGTTTCAACCGGTACTTCTACAAGCCTCAACCGCTTCGCACATTGCAGGAGATTCGTGGCGACATTCTGGCACTGGAGAAAGAGACCGAGGGGCTCCTTTCTGAGATCGTCGGAGGCAGCGAGAAATGAGCCTCGACCTCAAGCCCTATCCCGCCTATAAAGACTCCGGTGAGAAGTGGCTGGGGCAAGTTCCGGAACAGTGGGGCGTGGTCCCCCTCTGCGCGGTCGCAAAGCCGAAGTCGATAGCTGGCAAGCAGGATCGCGAGCTGTTGTCGGTGTACCTGGACCGAGGTGTCATCCGCTTCTCCGATGTCGAGGCGAAGCGCACCAATGTCACCAGCGAGGATCTTTCAAAGTACCAAGCCGTCGATCCCGGTGACTTTGTCCTGAACAACCAGCAGGCATGGCGAGGCTCTGTGGGTGTGTCAGCTCACACGGGAATCGTGAGCCCGGCGTATCTGGTGCTGTCTCTTGATTCGAAGTTCCAGCCGGAGTTTGCGAACCTGCTCTTTCGAGAGCGGGCCATGGTCAGTCAGTACTTGATCTGTTCTAAGGGGGTCGGCTCCATCCAACGAAACCTCTATTGGCCGTATCTCAAGAGGGTCTCGACAGTAGCGCCGCCCCTAGTCGAGCAATACGCCATCGTTCGCTTCCTTGACCACTCCGACCGGCTCATCCGGCGCTACATAAGCGTCAAGCTGAAGCTGAAAAAGCTGCTGGAGGAGCAGAAACAGGCCATCATCCATCGTGCCGTCACTCGCGGTTTTGACCCCGATGCCCACCTCAAGCCCTCCGGCGTGGAGTGGCTGGGCGACGTGCCAGAGCATTGGGAGGTTCTACGAGGGAAATACGTCGGACGACTCTTCTCAACACCATCCGTTTCCGACGATGACCTTACGGAAAATGGTGACTCCCACCCGATGTATCTGAAAGTGAGCGATCTGGCTTGTACTGATAACGCACTCAGGTTGAAGCAGAGCAAGCTCTACGTGAAGAGCAAGAAGGTCGAAACCCTAGAGCGCAACACACCGCGCCTTGTTTTTCCCAAACGAGGCGGAGCTATATATACAAACAAGGTCGGGATCATCGAAACTGATTGCCTTTTAGACCCCAACCTTATGGGCTGGGAGATAAGTGAGCGTTTCGAGCCACTCTATGTTGCATTGTTGCTGAAGACACGGACTCTGGCAGATTTGGCCGATGTCTCAAGCGTACCGCAGCTCAACAACAAACATATCAATCCCATCTTATTCCCAGCGCCACCGCGTCTGGAGCAAGCAACCATCCTTGCTCGACTAGAGCGCGATCTGGTCGGGATTAACAAAGCTATCTCTCGCACGCAAAACGGAATCTCCCTTCTCCGCGAATACCGTACCCGCCTGATCTCCGAAGTAGTCACCGGCAAGCTTGACGTGCGCGAGGCAGCGGCGCGACTCCCGGATGAGACTGTCGAACCCGAGTTCGAGAATCCCGAGGAGCTTTTCGATGAGCCGCGCGACGAGAATGCAGAGATGGAGGAGTTGACTGAGGAGGCTCTCGAATGACGACCGACACGAGCGAGAGAGGCCTCGAAGAGCTGATCGTTCGAGACATGACAGCGCCGTCAGAAGGTTGGATCGCTGGCAGTCCCGAGGATTTCGATCGTGCGTACTGTGTTGATCTCGTTCAACTTCAATCGTTTCTTCGTGCCACACAACCCGAACTCGCCGACGTGCTCGGCCTTGATACTGACTCACCGACGCGACAGAAGTTCCTTGCTCGACTGCAAGGGGAGATCACGAAGAGCGGTGTGGTTAGCGTCCTTCGCCAAGGCATCAAGCACGGCGCACACCACATAGACCTCTTTTACGGCTCACCGTCTCGAGGCAACGTCAAAGCTGCCGAGCTATACGCGCTGAACCGCTTTTCTGTCACTCGCCAGCTCCGCTACAGCGGCGACGAGACCCAGCTCGCGCTAGACCTCTGCATCTTCATCAACGGACTCCCCATCGCTACGTTCGAGCTAAAGAACAACCTCACCAAGCAGACCGTCGAGGACGCCGTCGAACAATACAAGCGCGATCGTGACCCCCGCGAGCTGCTCTTCCAGTTCGGGCGCTGCGTCGCTCACTTCGCGGTTGATGACCAGGCGGTGCAGTTCTGCACTCACCTGGCCGGCAAATCTTCATGGTTCCTGCCGTTCGACAAAGGCTGGCAAGACGGCGCCGGCAATCCGCCAAACCCGGACGGCATCAAGACCGACTACCTTTGGAAGGAAGTTCTCTCACCCCGCGGGTTGACCGAGATCCTTGAGAACTACGCGCAAGTCGTCGTCGAGAAGAACCCAAAGACAGGCAAGAAGACCTCGAAGCAGATCTTTCCGCGCTATCACCAGCTCGACGTTGTTCGGAAGCTTCTGGCCGACGGAGCCTCGCGCGGCGCTGGGAAACGCTACCTGATCCAACACTCGGCCGGCAGCGGCAAATCGAACTCGATCGCATGGCTAGCGCACCAGCTGATCGGGCTCGAACACGAGGACAAGCGGATCTTCGATTCGATCATCGTGGTGACCGATCGCGTCCTCCTCGACAAGCAGATCCGCGACACAATCAAGCAGTTCGCCCAAGTCGGCTCAACGGTCACTCACGCGGAGCGCTCGGGTGATCTTCGTGCCGCTATCGAAGACGGCAAGAAGATCATCATCACCACCGTCCAGAAGTTCCCCTTCATCCTCGACGACATCGGCGCCGATCACCGGCATCGTACGTTCGCGATCATCATCGATGAGGCTCATTCCAGCCAGAGTGGTCGAACGGCCGCAGCGATGAGCACAGCTCTTTCGGCAGTCGGCGCGAAGGACGACGGCGAGTCGCCTGAGGATCAGATCAACCGGATGATAGAAGCCCGGAAGATGCTGCCCAACGCCAGCTACTACGCCTTCACCGCCACTCCGAAGAACAAGACGCTCGAGATATTCGGCGAGCCCGTCGAAGGAGACGGCGCCGTCAAGCACGTTGCCTTCCACAGCTACACGATGAAGCAGGCGATCCAGGAGGGATTCATCCTGGACGTGCTCCGGAACTACATGCCCGTGAGCAGCTACTACAAGCTCGTCAAGACGGTCGAAGCGGACCCGGAGTTTGACACCCGGCGGGCGAACAAGAAGCTTCGCCACTATGTCGAGAGCAACGATCACGCCATTCAGCTCAAGGCCGAGATCATGGTCGATCACTTCCATGACTACGTCATCGCGCTCAACAAGATCGGCGGCCAAGCTCGAGCGATGGTGGTGACGTCAGGTATCGAGCGGGCGATTCAGTACTACCACGCCATCGAGGCCTATCTGAGAGAGCGCAAGAGTCCGTATAGGGCGATCGTCGCCTTCTCGGGCGAGTACGACTACCGGGGCAGCAAGGTCACTGAGGCCTCGCTGAACGGGTTTCCAAGCGGCCAGATTGCCGACAACATTCAGGAGGACCCGTATCGGATCTTGGTCTGCGCCGACAAGTTCCAGACCGGCTACGACGAGCCGCTGCTCCACAGCATGTACGTCGATAAGCCGCTATCGGGCGTGAAGGCCGTCCAGACGCTCTCGCGGCTCAACCGAGCCCATCCACGCAAGCACGATGTCGCGGTGCTCGACTTCCTGAACGACTCAGACACAATTGAACAGGCGTTCGAGCCTTACTACCGCACGACTGTTCTCAGCGAGGAGACAGACCCAAACAAGCTGCACGATCTCAAGTCAGACCTCGACGACTATGAGGTCTACGACGAGCAGCAGATCGAGGACTTCGTCGCTCTCTACCTCGGAAGTGCCGATCGTGACCAGCTAGACCCGATTCTCGACGCGTGTGTAGAGACCTACCGCTTCGAGCTCGGCGAGGACGATCAGGTCGATTTCAAGGCCAAGGCGAAAACGTTCGCACGCACGTACAGCTTCTTGGCGTCGATTTTGCCGTTCTCAAAAGCTGACTGGGAGAAGCTGTCGATCTTCCTGAACTTCCTGATCCCGAAGTTGCCGGCGCCGGTTGAAGAAGACCTGTCACGCGGCATCCTCGAGACGATCGACATGGACAGCTACCGCGTCGAGAAGCAAGCCGCGATGAAGATCGCGCTTACCGACGAGGACACTGAGATCGGGCCGGTGCCAACTTCGGCCGGTGGTCATAAGCCGGAACCCGAACTCGAGAGGCTCTCGAACATTCTTAAAGCCTTCAACGACCACTTCGGCAATATCGAGTGGAAGGACGTTGATCGCGTCCAACGTCTTATTACGGAGGAGATCCCAGAGAAGGTAGCCGCCGACCGCGCCTATCAGAACGCCCAGCGCAACAGCGACAAGCAGAACGCCCGCATTGAGCACGACAAAGCACTCGGGCGTGTTATGAACGCAGTTCTGAAGGACGACACCGAGCTGTTCAAGCAGTTCAGCGACAACGAGTCTTTCAGGCGCTGGCTCTCAGACACTGTATTCGCGGAGACATACAGCAGCCCCGAAACGCAGCAGCGTGATTCTGTCAAGACGCCGACCGGGGGGTCTACGTGAGTAATTATGTGGAGGGCGACCGGTGAAAACCACCGAAACCAGGCTGCTGGACTTTCTAAAGAAATCGCCGGAGTTCGTCATCCTCGGCGAATCGTCGGTTACAGAGTGGCACTCAAAGAACGCTCGCGCGAGTGAACTGCTCGATTTCGCACGTCTTAGGCGCAAGGAACAGTCCAACGTGCAAGAGAGGATCTTGTGAGAGTGCGGCTCTTCGACGTCGAGAGCAGCATCCAAGCCGTCATGGCCAAGGCCTTCCGCAGCACGCTCGATGGCCCGTTACGGAGATCGTCGTGATACGCAAGATCGTCCTGAAGAACTTTCGACGGTTTGAGGGTGCGACTCTTGAGTTCTCAGACGGTCTGAACATCCTTGTCGGTGACAACGAGTCGGGCAAGTCGACGGTCCTCGAGGCCATAAACCTCGCACTCACGGGCCGGTGGCACGATCGATATCTGGCAGGCGAGCTGCCGCAGCACTTCATCACTTCTAATGCGGCGCGAGCATACGTCTCCGCCATCGCAGCAGGGGAGAATCCTGAACCACCGGAACTCCTGATTGAGCTTTACCTGTCGGAGGCTCCCGAGACCGTCAACATGGTAGGCGAGAACAACTCGCTGCGTGAGAACGCGCCGGGCATACGGCTCGTAGCCCACCTCAACCCAGAGTTTGGGGATGAATACGCGGCGTTCGTTGCGAAGAGATCCGATGTCACGTCGGTCCCGGTTGAGTACTACCGTGTGGACTGGCACGATTTCGCGCAACGCCCACTCAACTCGCGCACGGTCAGGCTGACAGCTTCACTCATCGACGCATCGCGGATCCGTCTGCAGTCCGGAGCAGACTACTACCTCCAGAGGATCATCAACGATAGCCTCAGTGCAAAGGAGCGTGCAGAGTTGGCGCGAGGCTATCGCTTTCTCCAGGAGCAGTTCGCTACTGACCCGTCAATCGACGAGATCAACAGGTCGCTCGACGCGAGACAGGATCGGATCACGGACAAACGGCTAACTCTTGAGATTGACACGTCTCGATCACAGTGGGAGGGTGCGCTCGCTCCTCATCTGGATAAGTTGCCATTCCAGGTCTCAGGAGGTGGTGAGCAAAACAAGCTTAAGATCCTGCTCGCCCTAGCACGGCGCGTCGAAGACGCTCACGTCATTCTGATCGAGGAACCAGAGAACCATTTGTCATTTTCATCTTTGAATCAGCTGCTCGAGAAGATAGATGCCAAGTGCGCTCAGCGACAAGTCATCATCACTACGCATAGTTCGTTCGTCGTCAACAAACTTGGTCTCGAGCAGCTGATGCTGCTTTGCAAAGACTCGGCACCGCGGCTGACCGACCTTCCCGCAGACACACAGAACTACTTCAAGAAGCTGCCAGGCTACGACACGCTGCGTCTGGTGTTGGCCAAAGCGGTTGTCCTCGTGGAGGGTCCATCCGATGAGCTGGTCGTTCAACGCGCCTATCTCGACCGATACAGCCGGCGCCCGATCGAGGACGGCATCGATGTGATTAGCGTCCGTGGTCTGTCCGCTAAACGCTTTCTCGACTTGGCAGTCCGACTGAAGCGCCGGACGATTGTGCTCGCTGATAACGATGGCGACTTCACCCAGAAAGTTGACAAGAACTTCCAGGACTACGGAGGCTACGCCTTTATCACAATTTGCCGAAGTGAAAAGAATAAGTTACCCACTCTTGAGCCGCAACTTGCTGCAGCGAACTCTCTTGAGACCATGAACACAGTGCTGGGGAAGCACTTCGCTTCTGTCGCTGACCTAGTCGCCCACATGAGCTCAAACAAAACCGACTGCGCATTGAAGATTCATGACGCAGCTCAAAGTATCGTCATGCCTGAGTATATAAAGGATGCTCTAGATGGTCTCGCCAAATGAGGTTATTGTCGCAGCGGCGGGATCCGGAAAGACCACTCATCTTCTAGACTTAGCGCGCCAAGATCCAAACAGGCGCGTACTGATTACTTCTTATACGAATGAGAACTTACGAGAGGTGAACGCGCGACTGTGGCGTGATGGTGGTGGCTGGCCTGCGAATGTGACAACAATGACTTGGTTTGAGTTCTTGCTCCGTGACGGGGTCAAGCCGTATCAGACCTATAAGACTGACATAGGGCGCGTCAGGTCGATCAATTTCATAAGTGAGAAGCCACGTTTCATTGAGCGCACAGACTTCGAGCGGTATTACTTGGATGCCGCATCGAATGTCTACAGTGACGCGGTCGCCGATCTTGCATGCGTCCTAGACGATTCTTCCAAAGGGAACGTCATCCGTCGGATCGAGGCGATTTACGACATGGTGCTCGTCGATGAGATGCAGGATCTCGCGGGCTACGACTTGGAGTTCTTGAAGCTGATGTTGAAGTCAAAGATTATGATCGTCATGGTCGGAGATCCGCGACAGGCCGTGTATCGGACGAATCGATCGAACAAGAACAAGCAATACCGCGGGCGGCGGCTGATGAAGTGGATCGGCACCTGCGAGCGCGAGGGACTGTGCGCGCAAAGAACATTTGACGTGAACCATCGCTCGAACGCAGTAGTGTGCGCATTTGCTGATGGCATCTACCCGTCATTGCCGAGCACGAGATCCGGCCAGCGCGAAGTAGTGGAGCATGAGGGTGTGGTGCTCGTTCATACGGACGATGTCGAGAGATACATCGAGCAGTATCATCCCCAGGAGCTGCGGTGGGATCGAGGGAACAAGCAAGCCGGTCCGAGTGCGAGGAACTTCGGAGAGGTAAAGGGTCTGACGTTCGAGCGTGTGTTGATCTACCCCACGACTCCCATCACTGCGTTCATTGAGGAAGGGACCGAGTTGGTGGAAGTGAGCGCAGCGAAGTTGTACGTGGCTGTCACGCGGGCGCGCCACAGCGTAGGGATCGTGACGCAGAGTAGGAGTAGCAAGAGTCCCCTCCCGTTGTGGAGCGGCCGCTGACGCGGGTGGCGAGAGGCAGGAGCGCGCGGGTGGCGGTCTCACGCAGGGGAGGTGCCGGGTGAGGTCGCGCTGCGGCTCTAGGCGGCTGCGTTGGCTTATGCGAAATCGCGAGTGCCACTATCTGCGGTATGTCTAATCACTCCTTCTTCGTCTGAAATGACCGCCCGCTGCTGTCTCGAGGTTGCGGCCGTGAGGCAGCACGCCGGGGAAGTCGCCTGTGGCTCCGGCCGACGGCGAGAGGTCCCGGCCGTCCGCCGGTACCGAGTGGCGGGACGAGCTCAAGCGGCAGTGGGGTTGAGTGCATTCTCTTCGAGGTGGATCACCGTTGCCGACCCTATGTTCTGATAGCGCTCGGGTACACAAGTGAGGACAATCACCTGGCTCTGGTGACCGGCGGAATTGAACGCGGCACCCACCCGCTCGAGCCGGCTGGCGTCGGAGTAACCCAGCGCGTCGTCGAAGATCACGGGGACGCCGCCATCTCCTCCGTCCTCGGAGGCGGGGCTCACCAGCGCAGCGCACGCCAGTCGCGCGAGTACGCAAAGCTGTTCCTTCGTGCCAGAGGAAAGCGAGTCATAGGGGACAGTGACTCCGTCGATGGTCCGGCTGACGATTTCCAGTGTCTCGTGGTCAACTTCAAGCGCGACCGTTGGACCGAACACGATGCGCGCGAGCGCGTCGAGCTGCTGCTGGAACGGAGCGACGTATGATCGTCTGGCGGCGTCGCGATGCGCGCTGAGACGCGCATGGAGTAACTCGACAGCGGCCGCGCGGCGCTCGGTGAGCGTTGTCGTCCTCTCGAACCGAGCGAGTTCCGATTGCTGCGCGGCGAGCAGGTCAGCGAGGCCCGCCTGGCCCCGGACGTCAAGCTCCCTCCTGATGCCTGCAAGCTCCAACTCGAGTTCGCGCTGATCGTTGCGGAGGCGATCGAGGACTGCTTCAGCATTCTCTAATAGCGTCCGAGCGGAAACTGGATCTCCGGCTGCCAGATCCGCAGCCTCCTGGTCATGTACCGCAGCCGCGCCGATGCCGGCCTTCTCGTCTTCGCCACGCTGCTTCTCTGTCTCAGCATCGGAGACCTTGAGGCGAGCGGCGTCAAGTTGCTCCTGGGCGTCCTTGAGCGTTGCCGCTGCGAGTTCGAGGCGGACGCTCCGCTTGCCGGCCTCCCCCTGAAGGCTGTTCGCGAACGCCTCGGCCTGCTCCAGCGCCTGTTGGCACTGTGCCTCGCAGCGGCGCGCCTCATCGGCGATCTTGGAAGCTGCCTCACTGACCCCCTTCGCCTCATCGAGGTCAGCTGGCAGTGGGACTGAGGCGTCTCGCTCGGTTTGATATGAGGCGATCTTTGCTTCGTATCGTCCGACCTTCTCGGCGATGAGTTGCAACGTGAGGTCTCGCAGATTGTCCTTCAGCGTCTTCGTGGCGGTTGCGACCGACGTCTCCGCGTCTGATCGCTGTCGGACGAGAGCCCGGGCCTGGTTGAGGGCGTCGTCTCCTGCTATGCCAACAGCCTCGAACAACGAGGCGAGGTGTCGATCGGCAGTTTGGGCCGCCTCTTGAAGCGCTCGTCCGGTCTGCTGACCAGCGACGGTGATCCGCGCCACATCTCCGAGAGTTAGCTCGATGTCTCCCGCGACCGCCTTCTCGAAGCGCTCGCCAGCATCAAGCGCAGCCTCCTCGTCCCCGATCTGAACGCGGAGTGGCTGGATGGCGTCAACCGTAAGTGTGAGCTGTTCGACAATTGCACGCCCGCGCGCCTCGGCGGCCCCGAGGGAGGCCTGGTCGATCTCATCGAGCTTGTTCTGATCGATCAGGCAGGCATCGAGGAACTCCGTTGCTGTCCGGACCGCCGCTTCGGCCTCCTCTGCCCGAGCGCGGCGTTCACTCAATAGCTGATGTTCAAGTGTGTCTCTGAAGTGCTCGAAGTCGGAGTTCGCCCGCTGGCCTTCCGCCTCGGCCGTTTCACGCGCTACCCGTGCCAGGTCTCGCGTCTTGAGAGCTTCGATCTGTGCTGTGTGAGCTGCCTCAAGCCCCTGAGCGTCCCGTGTCGCATCCTTCTGGAGCTCTGCGACAGCTTTCTCGGCCTCACTGACAGCCTCGATCACCTTCTGCCGAGCTTCGCTGGCCGTTCTCGACTCTCTCGCTCGTCCCTCGGCCTTCTCTCGTGCGAGCTTGAGCAGCTCGACCGCATGCTCCTTCTTTGCGAGTTGATTCACGTTCGTTCTTCGCTCTGCGATCACGTCGAGCTGCGTGGTTTGCTCCTGGGTGCTCGCGCCTATATCCAGGCCGATCTGTCGGTGCCGCTCGGCAGATGTATCGAGACCCCGAAGTTCGGCTTCGACGTCTCTCACGCGTTGCTGGAGATCCACTAGTTTCGAAGCATCAGCAGCTCGTGCGGCCGTGGGCCTGCCAGTAGCGGTGAAGTAGAGTTCCCGTTCTTTCTCGACGCGCGCGAAGACATCAACGCCGTCGTCACCGCCGAGTGCGCCACCTGTCGCCGCAGCATCGAGGGCGGCGGCGAGCGTGCGGCTTTCGCCAAGTGCGGCCTGGGTGATGCTGACCCCCTGCTGGTAGCGCAGCGCTCCGAAGAGAGCCCTGTCTAGGGTCTCGTCGAGGATCTCCAGGACACGGTCGTGGGCTTCGCGGCCAGTGTGATTCTCCGGAACCGGCGCCAGTATTTTCAGCTCGGTCTTCGCCCCGACAAACCACTGCTTCGAGTAGATGAGGTGATAAGCGCCGGTCGTCAGCTCAACTTCGACCGACGGCCCGGCATCAATATGCACCGGCTTGACGGCCTTCAGCTTGTTCTTGCTCGACGTGTGAGGCTCGTCGAACAGGAACACGATCGCATCGGCCAAACTCGTCTTCCCAACCTCGTTCGGGCCTTGAATGATCGTTACTCCGTTCGGAGCAAGACTGACGTCGGCGCTCCGCACGCCGCGGAAGTTACGCAGCGAGATTCGATGGATTCTCATGAGCCGGCGCGCGCGAGGCGGAAGAGAAGGCTAAGGGCATCCTGGGCCACCTCGCCGGCCTCGCCGTCTGAGCGGGCCTGCTCGCGTAGATCTTCTAGGGTCGCGGCAGCGAACCCGGTGAGGCCGAGGTCAAGAAGATCCTCCTCATCCGGAAGAACAACGAGATCTGTGTGGCGCTCCCAGGTCTCCAGCGCCGCAAACAGATCGGAGTAGTGGTTGAGTACCTCGTCGAGGTGCGCCTTCTCCGTCAGGTTCAGCGTGCCGACGAAGCTCAACTTGACGACGGCGCTTCGCTTGTCGGCGATCGCTTCAAGCCATTCCGCGATCGCGTCGACTTCTTCTCGGTTGTTCACAGGGAACGATTCCTTAAAGAATGTCCAGAAGCCCACCTGGCGCGCCTCGACCTTGACCGACTTGCCATCCAGATCGACCACGAGTACCTTGTTCGGTTCGTTCTCCGTGAAGTCGGTGACAAGAGGCGTTCCCGAATACCAAATGCGGTCTCCCGGGTCGAGGCGCGTCACCGAATGTCGGTCACCGAGCGCGAGGTAGTGGATGAGCCCGGAGGCGATCGCTTCGCGGACTGATGCCATCCGGATCAGCGACGGGTTCTGCTGGTCGGGGTTCCCTTCATCCACCGCACCATGCCCCACCAACACTCGAAGCGTGCTTCCTGCCGGGGTGAGCTCAGCACAAGCCTTCGCGACAAGATCCTCGAGCGGCTGCTTCGAGTCCCAAGGCGCTCCGACCAACTCTGCGTCCGCCCCCGGGATGGCGACTGGCGCGAACGTATCGAGCACGATTAGATTCTTGGGACGATGATCCAGAAACGTGGATGAGCGGTAAACCGACGCGGCGTTCGCCGAGTCATGGTTCGCCGGCAGGAGGAAGAGCGGCACGGTGAAGCTCGACATGGCATCGAGCGCTCGAACGACAACTTGGCGATCAAGATGGTTCGAGTCGAACACGTCGCCGCTCACCACCACGAACGCGCAACTCTCGACCTCTGCCAGCTTGGCAATTTCTTTAATCGCCTCGAGGCGAGCTTCCGAGTAGCGAGCCTGAGCCTCGGCAGACAAGAAGTGCCGGGTCATCCCTAGCTGCCAGTCCGCCGAATGGATAAAACGAACGCGTGTTGCCTGGGATAAAGTCATCAGGACGACAGTAGCCCTCGGGTGAGAAGCCCGCAACAGGCGCTGCATCGTGACTTTCGCTGACTCGCCGACGCGCACAATCGGCGAAGGTCGAGGACACTGGCAGCATCGAAGATCAGGTGATCATTGACCACGTCGTGGCCGTTCTGGAAGGTGGCAAAGAAGCTTTTGAGGTTCAAAATCGCCGCTATCGCGGCTCGGGGCCGACGTTCTGGGTTCAATGTCCGGGTGTGTTGAGGTGTCTCGCCGCTCTAGACCTCGGGTCGTTTCTATCGTAATATGGTTATTAGCAGGGCATTTGCGAGGGCCTTGCTTGAAACGACGAGAGCGCATCTCCCCGTCGGTCTCCGGCCATTCAGTAGTTGGTTTTCCATCTTGCTAGTCCCCCGGGAGCCTTTCATCGAGATCCTTAATCTCGGGAGAAGGGTTGGAAAGCTGTCTCATGAGGTGCGCCGTTGTCGGTCGAGAAGCTCGGAGAGCGGCTCTGGAAGGTTTGAAAACCGTCCACTAAGGTCCATCTTGCGCCCTCGGCCGGCGGGCTCCGTGCGNNGCGCCCCGAGAACGCGAGAGGCATTGAATTCGAATCTGCCCAGCTCCGCGAGACGATCTACGAAGAACGAGGCTAGGCGGCGGCCGCGCTCGAGCCGAGGATCTTCCCGAGGAAGGTCGGCCCGACTCCGGCGATCGCACCTCCGCTCACGAAGGCGATCGCCGCGCCCATGGAGGGGTAGACGACGGCGTACTGCTGAAGCAGGACGGCCAGGCCGAGACCGCCGAGAAAGCTGGCGATCAGGCTTGACCACCTCCGGGAGTTGGGTTGCGGCGATTCAAAGGTGCGGGCGACCGCGTTTCCAGTGCGGGTTTCGGTCTCGCCGGTACCCGTCAGGGAAACCGGTGCGCATGGCTGGCGAGAGCGCGTTCGACCGCGCTCGCGCCGGCTCTGTCTTGGGCCAGGCACAGGAGCGGCTCGCTGTCGCCCGAGCGAAGGAATGTCTCGCCCTCGGCTCTGATCCCGCCGCTGCCCAGAGACGCGATCCCGGCCGCCCAGAGAGCACCGTCACCCTGCCTGCTCTCGGCCCGCAAACGGGCGCAGAGCTCCAACAGCGTCGCCAGATCGGCCACGGCGGCCACGTCTCCGAATCGGCTCACGTGCACGAGGCCGCGCGCATAGAGCCGGTCGCCGAGCAGCAGCGCGAGATTCGGCTCGTCCGTGACGAACAGGCGCGAGTGGCCATAGTGGACGAGATAACCCTCGTAGATGGTCTCGATTCCGAGCGCCAGCGAGCTGGCGGCGAGTGGCGAGAAGGCGAGCTCCAGCATGCGCTCCGGCTCGGGTAGCAGCAGGTTGCCCCAGGGGGCGTCCTCGGCGTCGTCCTCGGAGGCCAGGTGCTGCCAGAGCTCCGAAGATTCGTCGCCGCGCCCGCTTGTCATCTAGCCCTCCGTGAGACGGGGGAGGACGAACCGCGCCGCCGCTCCCCAGAAAACGAGCAGCCCGAGAAGCCAGAGCGCCTCGGGGGCGACCGTGGCCCAGGGGTGGAGGTCATAGAGCGCCGAGCTGAAGAAGCGCTCGCCGTGGCTGAAGGGGAAGAAGTCGCTGACGACACCCGCAGGTGGCACGATCTCTCTGGGAACCAGACCGAGCAGGACGATCGGGAGGGCGACCAGCAGCGCCCCCAGTGTGGCCGAGCGGCCCTCCCGCGCAAGTGCTCCGATCAGGGTTCCGATCGCGCCCAACGCGGCGCCGAATAAAAGCACCCCGACGAGTACGAGCGGAATCCGTCCCCAGGGCTGTCCGCCGGTGATGCCGCCGAGGTCGACGATGGCTCCGAAAGCCAGCAGGATGCCGACTCCGACCATGAGCGAGACGATGGTGGCCAGGGCGACCTTCGCGCCGAGTAGAGACAGTTTCGAGACCAACCCTCGTCCGAGCAGGCAGGCGACGTTCTCGTCGCGCTCGGACGCGGTCACCGCGGCGGCCAGTGCGAGCGCGAGGATGCTGATCGTGAGCGCCAGCGCGTAGGCCTGCATCTGCGCCGAGAACAACCAGCTGCGCCCGTTACGGGTCTCGATCGCCAGCTTGATCGGCTGGGCAACTGCTCGAGCCGAGGCCTGGGAGGCCCTGAGCGCGCCGTTCGCGGTGTCGAGGAAACGCGCCACCTCGGCCGCACTCGCGTTTCTCTTCTCCGCGAGGAGCAGCGCACGCGCCTTCTCTATTCCGAGCACGTTGTAGCTCGAGCCCAGGAAGCTAGCCTTGCCGCCGTTGCGGATCAACGAGATGTAGTGGATCGCATCGTTGATGAACGACTCCTGGAGCTTGAGGTTGAGGTTGTAGACGAGCGCCTGCATCTGTTGGGTCACGCGGGAGGCAATGCCGCCCTGCGCCGTCTCAAACTCGAGCGTCGGGCTCTGGACAATGCTCTTCAGATCGGTCAGAAAGCCTTGCGGGATCGTGATCACGCCGACGACGCTGCCGGTTCGCAGCGCCTGCTCGGCATCGGCTTTCGACATCCAGGAAATGCGGACGTTCTTCGCCACTTCGTCGATCGTGTCCTTGATGTCGTACTTGTGGCCGGCGATCTTTGTCGTGTGGGGGATGTGGTCTAGATCCACGATCGCCACCCGCGGTCGAGCATTGGCGTAGCCCGCGACCAGCCCGACCAGCCCCGCGATCAGGAGCGGATAGCAGGCGAGCAGGATTACGACGAGAGGCGCCCGACGCAGCGAGACCAGGTCCTTGTAGGTGAGCAGGGCGGCGGCGCGCAACGTTCTCAAGGCTCTCGCTCCCAGATGGCGTATTCGTCGGGCCCACCGCTGAAGACGAGCTCTCCGGAGTCGAGCGCGATCACGCGAGTGGCGTGGCGCTCGACCTCTTCGGGGTTCTGGCTCGAGAAGAGCACCGCTCCGCCCTCGGCGACGTGGCGCTCGACCTCCTGCCACAGAAGCGCACGCTGCTTCGGGTCGAGTGAGGCGGTGGGCTCGTCGAGAAGCAGAACATTCGGATCGCCGAGCAGCGCGATCGCCAGGCTCAGGCGCTGCCGGTTCCCGACCGAGAGGTTGGCGCTGGGGCGATCGCCGGGGAGAGAGAAACGTTCGAGCAACTCGGCGGCGCGCCGCTCCGGATCGCCGACGTTCTCGAGGCGGGCAAAGAGAACGAGGTTCTCGCGTGAGGTCAGGCGGCCGTAATGAGCGGGCCTTTGAGGCAACCAGCCGACTTTGGCCACGCCGGTGATGGAGGCTCGGCCCTCACTGGCTCGGAGCGATCCGGCCAGAAGTGAGAGCAAGGTCGACTTGCCGGCGCCGTTGGGGCCGACGAGCGCAACCGATTCGCCCGAATGCAACTCGAGGTCGATCGGCGCTAGTGCGGCCAGGCGGCCGTAGCGCCGAGACACCGATCGTGCCGAGAGAAGTATCGCTGCCACGCTATTCATCGGCGCGCTCGGTCTCCGATTCCTGCACCAATGTGTCACTCGCCTCCGTCGCCTTCGTCTCGGCCGGGAGCGACTGCTCGACCAGCACCGGCGCCGACTCTACGATCGTCACTCCTGCGGACGTGGCGGCCGCGGGAGCCCAGGATTCGAACGTCAGCTGCTCGGAAAAGAACTCCCAGAGTGCTCGCAGCACGGCGAGCAGCGGCAGGACGATGAAGATGCCCAGGATTCCATAGATCTCGGCCCCGGCCAACAATCCGAAGATGACCAGCAGCGGGTGCAGGCGAAGTGCGCTTCCCATCACCTTGGGAACGACGATGTGACCTTCGATCTGGTGGATGACGAGGAACAGCGCTATCACCCAAACAGCCGCGAAGGGGTGAGTGACGAGCGCGTAGATGATCGGTGGAATCGCTCCGAGCCAGGGGCCGAGGTAGGGAATCAGCTCGGTGAAAGCGACCCAGAGCCCGAAGAAGAGGGCGTAGCGATCGCCATGCGGGAACAGGCCGACCGCACCGAGTAGCCACAATCCCACCCCTGCGCTCGCGCCGATGATCAGGGAGAGAAAGAGCTGTCCCTTGACGTAGCCGGCAAGCGAGGACTCGAGCTGCGCCAGTAGCGGCGGTGAGCCTCGCTTGGGTGGAAAGCGTCGGTCTATCGCTCTGCCCAGCCGGTTCATGTCGAGCAGTATGTAGATCGAGACGACGATCACAAGGATGATGCTGAAGAGGATCTCGATCGCGCTGACGGCCGCCCCTTCGATCAGGCTGATCGCATTCGAGGTGACCTTCTTGACGTTGATGCTCTGCACCAGCTCGAGGCCCTGCTTGCGGATCTGAATGCGCTTCAGGTGGTGAGAATCCAGCCACCTCTGGAACCGGTCGACGTCGCGCTCGGCCGCCGTTTGGTGATGAACGTCGGCCCTCGTGAAGTAGTTGTCGACGCGATTGGCACTGGTGCGGACGTGATCGACGCCGACGGTTGCCAGCGCGATGATCGAGAAGGTGGCGGCGGCGGCGAAACTTAGGTAGACGATGGCGACCGCGACTCCACGTGGTATCCAGATTCGCCCGAGCGTTCGTACCATGGGGTTCAGGAGCAAGGCGATCAGCCCGGCCACAATGAACAGGAAGACGACGCGAGCGAGCGTGTGAGCGAGCGCCCAGACAAGCAGCAGCAGTAGCGGCAAGCCGACGAGCTGAATCCAGCGAGGGATCACCATTCTGGTCGCCCCGTCGGGCATAGGCAGGATCGTAGCGTGCGGGGGGCGGGCGTCGTTCAGGATCTCCGGCAACCGCCCCGCCTCGAAGTCGACCGATGCGCGGAAACGGCCCGTGTTAGGGACGCTTGCCGTTTGAAAGCTTCACGGCTGTCCGGTACCGTGGACCTCATGCCTCACCGTGCAGACGCGCGCCGGCACAGGCGGCGCGTGCGACGGCACGAGCCGGTTCGTCATGTGCGGCGACCCAAGCGAACCTACTGGCACGCGGCGGCCGGGCTGGTTGCGACGATCGTAGCGCTCGTGCTCATGCTCAGCGCCTGGAGCGGCGGAGGACCTCGCTTGCCGCTGGGGACGACGCCCACCACAGGCGAGCAGTCGCCAACGGGCGAGCAGCCGGTCCCGATAGTCATCGCCAGGGTGGGCGCTCTCTCGATCAAGCTTCCGGTCGCGCGCAGCGCGGTGACCGCGATCGGTTACTACGCCTCGCCCGATACGGTCGCTCTCTCACCCGAGGGAACGCAAGCAAACGAAGGCTTGCTGACACGCCTTTTCCATCGCATTGTCGGGTCCGACAACGGTGGCCTCAACTACTACGAGCTGTCGGGCGGAGTCGGCACCGACAACGGCGCGCTCGACGTCGGGGCGGCGGCAGGGACGGATGTCTACGCGCCCGTGGACGGGAAGATCGTCCAGATCAGCCCCTACATCGTCAACGGCGAATCGTTAGGCAACCGGATCGATATCCGCCCCGACGCCGATGCGACCCTGATCGTCTCGATGAGCCGGCTCAAGCCCGACCCCCAGCAGAAGATCGGCGGTTCGGTCATCGCCGGCGTGACCAGAGTGGGGGGCGTGGTCGACTTCTCCAAGGTCGAGCACCAGAAGCTGGCGCACTACACTCAAGACCAGGGCAACCACGTGACGATCGAGGTCTTTCCAGCCACGATGTCGATCCTTTCCTAGCGGCAGAGAGCGATCGAGATGCGCATCCTCTTTGTGGCCGACGTCTTCGGAGCTCCCGGTCGTCGTGCGCTCGAGCAGCGACTGCCGAGCCTGCGTACGGAGCTCGCACTCGACTTCTGCGTCGTCAACGGCGAGAACGCCTCCGGCGGGGCCGGCATCACGCCCAAGCACGCCGAGCGCATCCTCGCCGCCGGCGCCGATGTGATCACGCTCGGTAATCACGTCTGGCGCAGGCCCGAGCTCGTCTCCTATCTCGGCCAGAACGAGCGGATCATTCGCCCGGCCAATCTCTCTCGGCTCTGCCCGGGCCGGGGAGTAAGCGTTCTGCCCGCCGCCGAGGGTGGTTCAGTCGCCGTGGTGAATCTGCTCGGAGAGCTGTTCATGAACGTCGCCTACAGTCCCTTCGAGGTCGTGGACGAGCTCGTCGCGGAAGCCTCACGGCAGACGCCGATCGTGCTGATCGACTTTCACGCCGAGGCGACGAGCGAGAAGATAGGGCTCGCCCGCTGGCTCGACGGCCGCGTCACCGCGGTCTTCGGCTCTCACACACACGTACAGACGAACGATGCCCGCGTTCTGCCCGGCGGAACGGCAGCGATCACCGATGCGGGCATGACCGGCCCGCACGACTCCGTGATCGGAGTCAGAGCCGAGCTTGCGATCGAGCGGATGCGCACCGGTATGAGAGTCCGCTTCGAGCCCGCCGAGGGGGATGTACGCATCGAGGGCGCACTCGTCGAGTGCGACCGTGACGGCCGCGCGCTCGGTTGCGAGGCGATCAGGCTTCAGATTGGATGAGAGCCGCCTGCGCCGGGACCGCCGCCGGGAGCTCCTGCTCGCGCCGGCGCGGCTCGGCGAGCATCAGCGCGAAGATGCCGACCAAAGCGACGTCGCGGACGAGCACCAGCGCGCTCGGTAGCGAGCCGAAGTGAAGCGCGTAGTCCCAGTAGCGGTACGGGAACCAGAGCTGAGTCAGCACGAGCGATAGCGCAAGTAGCGCCGAGGTTGCAAGGCCGCGCCTTCCGAGCACAAGCAGGATGAAGGGGCAGAGCCAGATCAGGTACTGGGGCGAGAGCACCTTCCCGAATGCGACAAAGGCGACGATCGCGGCGGCGCTCGCACGCACCAAGCGCTCGCGGCTGGCCTCACCCCTGGCGAACCAGACCCAGACACCCAGCAGAGCGGCGCCCTGTAAACCCGTCTGCACCCAGGCCACGACCCCCGAGCCCGAGGCGGCCAGATTCTGAGATCCGGAGCCGTTTTGCACGGAGGCCGCGAGCCCGACCAGGTGATGCAGGCCCACCAGTACGGCTGCACCGAGGCTTTCGATCTGCAATGGACGATTGAGCTGGACTGCGAAGGAATGGACGAGCCCGTGCGGAGCCACGATCGCAAACGGCACGAAGCAAGCGGTGAGCACTGCGAGGTAGATCCCCAGGCAGGACGCGAGCCCCCTTCTTCCGGCGCGCTTCCAGACCCAGACGATGCCGATCGGGAGCAGCACCGCGGGGAAGATCTTCGCCGCGGTGGCCGCTCCGAGCAGGCCGAAGCCGATCCAGTGACGGTCGCCGAGTATTGCCACCAGCGCGGCCAGCGCGAGCGCCGTCGGCCAGAGGTCGAAGCGCGAGAGAAGCACCGGACCGAGTAGGAGCGGAGAGAGCGCGGCCAGGCCGAGCGACATCGCCATTCTCCCGTTCGAGGCGCCAAGTCTGAGCAAGCCGACCGCGAGCAGCGCGATCGAGGCGAGACCGCAGAGCTCCATCATCAGCTCGAAGTTTCTGCGGTACGCCGTTCGGACGCGGTAAGGCCCGATCTCCGCAGCGGACGGCTCGGCACTCGCGCTGTTGCCGAGGGCGGGAAGGATGAACGCCGGCAGGGCACCGGGCGGGTACTCGAGCGAGAAGTCTCTGTAGGGGACGTTGCCGTTCAGAACCCAGTCGCCGTAGTGCTGGTAGAGCGGCGTGTCGACGATCTGGTGCTCGCTGTAGAAACCGTGATGGATCGTCGCCCAGGAGCCGAGAAAGAGAACGCCGGCGATCACCGCGACGAGCAGGGACGAGCGCCTGTCGGCCCCAGCGCGGATCAACTCAAGCAGCATTCTCAACACCCCTCCTCGCTCGAACGGCGGCGCCGCTACCGGCCAAGAGCGCGATCGCGGCAAAGGGGAAGAACCAAACGATATAGGTGTAGAACCAGTACGTCAGCACGAGCTCGAAGGCCGCGAGCAGGGCTCCGGTGAGGGCGGCGAGCTGGAGCGGCGAGCGGCGGCGCGGGTAGAAGGCAGCGGCGATCGCGGCCAGGACGACGATCCCGATCAGCACCAACTGGACGACGTGCAGATCGGGGAGCCCGGCGTGATACTGGCGCCAGTCCCAAAGCGAGAACGGCGACTGCCTGTTCAACTGCCGGGCGATCGTCTTATCCCAGAACATCCGCGCCGCGTGAAGCAGGTTGGGCTCGAGCAGTAGCACCGAGAAGGCTGCGACCGTGGTTAGCGCGAACGCGGCGACGAAGCGGCCGAGTCGACCGAACCAGTCGAGCGGGTTGAGCCGGAGCGCCTCCGGATAGGTGGCCCAGAGCGGTGCCACGATCAGCGACCCGAGCTTCGTCCAGCCGGACAGCGCCACCGCGGCGCCTCTGGCCCAGGGTGAGGTGACCAGCCAGAAGCCCCAGATCAAAAAGGCTGGCACGATCGCGTCGTTGGTGTTCGAGTTCGAGACGTACTGGGTGAACGGATAGGCGGCCCAGGCGAAGGCGAGCGTCGCCGCCAGACGCATGCCGCCGAAACGGAGCCCGACCAGAGCCAATCCCGCGATGCAGAGAACGTCGAAGAGGATCGCGGTGAAATGTGCTGCCGGCAGGTCGTCCCACTTATGCGACCAGCCGAAGAGTGCGAGTCCGGGCACGTACGATAGGTAATTGACCGGACCGTAGGTGTCACCATCCGGGTTCGACGACTCGCAGCGCCCGTTGGGCTGGATGTGATCGCGGACGTTCCCCTCGGAATCCGCCGGTCCGCAGACCTTCAGCGTCTTGCCGTTGGCCGAGTCGGAAGGGAAGTGGCCGTAGGGCGACTGGCCCGAGACGATGCGGTCGGCGCCGATCACTCCTGCGTAGCCGACGTCGATGACGTTCGAGGTGCGGACGTTCAGTCCGATCCGAAAGCCGATCAGAAAGACCGTCGCGGCCGCCAGCAGCCAGACAGGCCAGACCGGCCGGCTCGCGCTCGTTTGCTTTCCCCGCACGCCGATGTAGAGCAGGCGGCCGATCAGGTAGATAAGCGGCGGATAGACGAGCGACGCGCCAGAGAACACGCGCCCATGGTTGAAGTACCAGAGGCTGACCGAGAAGGAGAGAAGAACAACAAGGTCGAGATTGCGCAGCGACAGCGGTCGGCGCAGGTCTCCCAGTCCGAGCAGGAAGATGGCGCAAAACCCGAGCCAAACCGGTAGCGAGTTGATCTCCCTGCCACCGAAAGCGCCCGGCGATCCCCGCGCCATTCCCCAGGCGACCTGAGGGCCGGTCCAGGCTTGTGTCACCCGCCCACTCGCGTCGTCGACTCGTCCTTCGGCGATCTCGCCCGCCTTCTTGGCCCAGATGCGCGCCGTCCAGTAGCGCCCCTGTTTGTCGAACACGGCTTCCTTGGTCAGGCTCGCGCTCGGATAGCGCTCGATCCAGTCCTTCACCTTGTCCGCGCGCAGGAAGATCTTCTCGGCGGTCGCCTGGTCGAGGCGCGTGCTACCGATCGGGGTGAAGCCGATTACCGGTACCTTCTCGTGCCCGGTCGCGCCGGCCGGGACGGCTGCAAGTGCGAGCAGAAAGATGAGTCCCAGGCAGACACCTGCGGCGGCCTTCGGTATGAATCGTCTCGAGGCTGGGCGCTCGGTCTTCATTTCGGAACGGATTCTGCGTTATTGCGGACGTTCAGGTACGAAACGACCAGAGTTTGTTACCGATGAAGTTGACTGGCGTGACGCACACGATCGCCACTGCCTGGGCGACGATCTCTCCCAATCCGAACGCGATCAGGAGCGACAGGAACCCGATGTTCGCAGCCCATGCCATCGTTGATACGACGAAAAAGCGCAGTCCTTGGCGGCCGAAGTGCCCGCGCTGATCGCGGAACGTCCAGGCTCGGTTAAAGAGGTAGTTGCTGGAGGCGGAAACGACGAACGAGATAGTCGCCGCAACGTAGTAGTCGTACCCCAAGAGGTCGAGCGCGAGTGCGTAGACGCTGAGGTTGATGATGTAGCCGCTGCCTCCGACCGTGCAGAACTTCACCAGTTGAACCCAGTTGTGGCGTGCTCTGAGCGCTTGCGCAGCGCGCGAGCCGAGAAAGGTGCCCGTTGATGCCTGTCCGCTCGTGCTCAAGGTCGTCTCCGGGCTGTCTTGCGTTGTCGTATCCGTACTTTCGCGGCGGGAAATCGCCGCAACTCTCCGCTTTTGTCCTCGACGACGATTCTCGTCACGTCGCCGTTGGCGCGCACGACGATGTCGTCGAGCGTTCCGATCTGGCATCCGGCCACGTCGACGGCCGTTCCCCGGAGCGCCCGAAGAGACGAGCCGTGCTCGCTGTAATAGGCACTCTCGTCGAGCAGAGCGAGGCTGGAGGAGGCTGTGATCTCCTCGCTTGTGAGCGTCGCGGCCGCCAGCGGTAGGAATCGCTGCGCGTGGTCGGCGCAACGCACCTGCAGCCCGACCACTCGCAGGTGCTCCAGATCGACGAGCACGTCAGTGGGGCGACCGAACTCGGCTCCGCGCAGGCGGACGGGTAGCTTCAGCAGCTCGCCTCCGAGGCTGCGCAAGGGGCTCCCGGCAACGCCTCGGCGACTGCCTCTACCGTCACCTGATTGCGAATCCCTGCTCACCTGTCGGTTCCTGCCACTCGACTTCGATCTCATCGACATACGCCGCCGAGGGTCCCTCGCGGCACCAGCGAAGAAGCAACTCTACGCGTTCGGCCGCGCCCTCGAAGACCGCCTCGACATTTCCGTCCACCCGGTTTCTCACCCAGCCGCCGACACCGAGCGACGCCGCGCGCGAGCGGGTCGCGTAGCGATAGCCGACGCCCTGGATGCGGCCACGTACGATCACGTGAGCTCTGCGAATACTCTGCTGCACGGAACCTCCTTTCAAAACGAAGCACTCCGCCACCCGGTAGTGCTCGGCGGGTCTTCATTCCGAAATGAGTTCATGGAGGCGAGAGCCTCCTCGCTCAGGCGGCGGCGAAGATTTCGGGGTAGCGCGGTGGTGCGATGCCGAAGTGGGAGAGGATAGCCGGAGCGATCTCCGCGATGCTCCGGGGGAGGCGCTCGATACCCACCGCCAGCATCGGCACCTCGGAGTCGCCGCGCTCGAGCGAGCCATGCGAGCCGCCGCCGGCGTGGTGACGGCCGGCGAGGTCGGCGAACTCCACTCCCGGGGCGGCTGAGATCAGTAGCTCGCCGGCGTTCGGGTTGGCCAGCGCCGACCAGAGGCGCTCGAGCGCCTGCGGCTGATCGAGCACCCGCTCCTCTCCGCTCTTCCGCCAGCCCTGGACGGTCGGGGCGAAGCGAAACTCAGCGCCGTTCCGCAGCGCCACCGCCTCGTCGCCGTTCCGGTAGGCGACGACCTGAACGCTCGGATCGCGACCCAGGCGCTCGGCCAGCTCCGCCGTCTCGAGCGGGCAGTCCTCGAGTCGGTAGACCATGGCCGCACGATTCGAGGCGGTGAGCACGATCTGTGAGCCGCGATAGGCACGCCGCCCGGCCAAGGAGAGATCCGCCAGCGCGCGATCAAGCCGGACTCCCTCGTGGACGGGCGTCTGCCCGTGATCGGAGCAGAGGAGCACGTCATAACGATCGAGAAAGGCGTCGATTCCGCCTGCGGCTTCGACGATCGTAGCGATTGATCCGTCGGCTCGTTTGAGAGCGGCATCGGCACTGTCGGGCCCGAGCGCATGCGAGATGTAGTCGAAGTCGGAGAGGTAGTAGAAGAGGAAGTCGAAGTCATCGCGAGTGACAAGCCAGCGACCGGCGGCCTCGGCGTAGTCGTCGACCGAGCCGCTCGCGCGCCTGAAGACGGCAGTCGGTGAGGCTCCGGTCTCGTGCGACTCGAACAGTCCGTAGAAGAAGAAGCGGCTCGGGCCCAGTACCGGTGGCGTCACTCCTGGAAGGGTCGGGAAATGACGCACGCGGCCGCGGAAGCAGGTTGCGTTGATAGCGGCCGCCCGGAAACCGTGATCCTCGAGAGCTTCGAAGATCGTGACCGCGCTGCACCCGAGATGCTTCGCGTTCATCGCGTAAACCGTGTTGCGCCACCAGTTCAGGGCACCCGAGCGGCGCGCAGCGGCGAACGAGGAGCCGTACTCGATCAGCCGCCGCTCTTTGCGATCGAACCAGACCAGGTGCGGAATCTCGTGAATTCCGGGATGCGCCCCCGTCGCGATCGTGGCCAGGCAAACCGGCGTCAGCGAGGGGAAAACGGATACCGCGCGCTCGAGCTGTCCGGCGGCCGCGAAGCGCGAGATCGTCGGCGCCAGGCCGCTCTCGAGCCCGCGCTCGAGCAGGGCCGGTGTCAACCCGTCGATGACGATCAGGATGAGCTTGCGCATCAGTCGCGCGCGAGCGTGCGGAGCCCGGCGTAGCGGCCGGCGCCTCCGCGTCTCAGGCGCAGGGCGAGCAACACGACCAGCCCGGCTTCGAGATAGCCCAGCGCCGGCACGAAGGCGAGACCGCCGACGATCAGCCCAAGGAAGAAGATGAGAGCTCCCGTCGCACCACGGGTTCCGCCGCGGGTCAGAGTACGGCGGCAGAGCTGGGCAATCGCGACAGCGCCGGCAACGCCCCCCACCGCTCCCGAGAGGGCGGCGAACGGCGTGACGAAAATGAGCGCCAGGCCGTAGCCGGCCGCCGCAGCCAGTATTGCCGCCAGAAAAATGCCCGCTCGAACAGGCGCTATGAGCCCTGCGACCACGGTCCCGAGCGCCACCCCGAGGCCGAGCACGGCTCCCAGCCAATACCAGAGGCCCACGGCCAGCAGTGTAGACGGACCGATCCGCCTGAACTCCGTCGACACGATCCTCTCGAAGTTCTTGGTTTCGCGTTTCACGCTCTGCACGGGCGGGGAAATGGATACGTCCGAAAGTCAGGGAGACAGCACTGGAACAGAATCGCGAACCGTTGCTCCTCTTCTTTTCTTCCGTGAGCTCGGGGCCTGCACGGCGGATGGATAGCCTGGTAGCCCAGATCGCACGGAAGGAGAGGAAGAACCTTCGCGTCGTGCTGGTGGACGTGAACGAGCGCTCGGACCTGGCCGATCGATATCAGATCGACTCAACACCAGCTCTCGTACTGGTGATGAACGGACGCGTGACGGAGCGAATCGAGGGGCGAGCGAGCGCCTCGAAGATCGAGCGCATGCTCGCGCCGCACCTCGTAAGCCGCGCAACTCCGGAGGCAACGTCCTAGGAGTCGCGCCAGCTTCTGCGCCGAGTTCGGGGGGATCCGGCGCAGGAGCGGGGCGGGCTCGCGGATCCGGCCGCGGGCTCGCCCACATCTATCTGGACGGCAGGGAATGAGTGCGACCCTAGATCAAGACAGATACGGCTGCCCGCTGGCACTCGAACACGGCCGAGGTCACGTCTCCGAGATCCTCGCCGTCCGCGTGCAGGGGCTCGGGCCGGTCGCAGACGACCTCGATCCGGTCGAGGTTGTGCCCGTAGAGGGCATCGTCAGAGCGGGGGATGCGGCCCCTGAGAATCGCCAGCGCGATTCGCAGCATCGAGCGCCGTCGCAGGCGTACCGGGGCGACAAGATCCAGTCCGAGCTCGAAGCGGGCGGCCGGTGCGAAGCGCACGGGTAGCGGCCCAGCGAAGGTCGACGGATCGCCGTTGCAGACGACGGCGAAAGCCGCGCGACCGAGTCCGCGTACCTCGATCACTTGATCGAGCGAGCGCCGCCGCTCTCTGAGCACGGAGATCATCGAGCGGACGAACGCGATGTCGCCCGGGCGCCGGCCGTCCTTGTCACGGCCGAGACGGTCAACGCGGCGAACGACCTCGGCGTCGACCCCGATTCCCGCCTCGAAGGCGAAGCGATAGCCGTTGACACTGCCGAGCGAGATTCGCCGTGTCCGCAGCTCGGACAGCGCCTGCGCTATCTGGGCGGCTGCTCCGATCGGATCTCGCGGAAGCCCCAGGGCCCGCGGAAGCACGCTCGTGCCGCCGCCGGGAACGAAGCCGACCGGAACGTCGCGCGCGATGCCGTTGAGCACCTCGTTAAAACCTCCGTCCCCCGAGAAGACGACAACGGCGTCGGCGCTCTCGCTTGCCTGCCTGGCCAGCTCGATACCGTGCCGCGGAGCTTGCGTCTCGAGCGTGACGACGTTGCCGGCCCGCTTGAGGGCGTTCTCGACGCCGGCGACGCCCTCCGGTGTGACCCGAGTGGCCTTGCCGTTGACGATCAGGACTATCTGCATCGTTACGAGCATGACACGATTCGCGCCGGCGCGAGGTTTTCTCTCCCGCTCTTTCCTCTCAATAGCATGGCTG
>PMZQ01000012.1 GCA_003170155.1 Actinomycetota bacterium
AGCCAGTGTCGTTTTCCCCAGCTATGCCTGACCTCGGCCTGGCTCGCTGCTCGAGTGTCGGGCTCGTGGCGTGACGACGTGACCACCGACGCCTTCAAGCCAAGCCTGCTAGTCGATGACACGGCGAAAATGGCGCTCGGCTTCGAGCATCTAGGTTTTCATTAGCGAGGCCAGACAATCAATACGAGCTCGCCTGAGCGGTGCGAAAGCGCCGGGGTTTGGTCGCGTTCAACGCTCCAAGCGATCGCTGGTCGGAAAGAATCGGCGAGCAGAGAAGTGCTCGATCTCGTGGACACCCGATGCTGGTCGACGGAATTTCCGGATACGTAGCAGCCGCGGCCAGCTCGGGGCCAACAAGTCGTCTCACAACCTGCGTCGAGCTGTACTTTCATTGACGTTCAGCGGTCGGATACGCAAAACAGGCCGACATGCAGAGGTATTCGCTAGAGAAGCGGTTCTCTGACCTAGTGGGTTTCCGGACATGCGAAGACCGCCGATATACGGTGATAAACGTTGATGAACCAACAACGAGCGCACCGCATGAGACAGCTTCCCAACCCGTGTAGTTACCACCTCGAGTTGCTCTCGAGGGCCGGGGCTGCTGCTCGACGCGGGCGCCAGTAGTTGTGACGATTCGAAGGTGTGGCGTCGTCCAGCTAGTATCCCCGGCACGCCTGGCAGATGCGTTCGCTTCGACCGAACCGGTCCCCTGCCTTGATCGACCGCTGGCAGACGTCGCATCTCGTCGTTCCTGCGTAGAACCACTGCGTAGCGATGAACGGAAACATCAGGCGATTCCCCTTCCATAGCGCCCCATGGCGCTGCTTGGTCTTTTTCTTTGCCCCTTTATGCCTCGACGGTATCTGCCGTAAACCATCCGTCGTGTAACGGTCCGGTAACGTCCTCTTTGAACGACAGAGATGCTTGGCCGGGCAAGGCTCTCGGTCGATACCGCTCTTCTGGCGAAGGGTTGAGGGACGGCATCCGTTCGAGCAGGCGATCGCGGTCGAGCGGTCTCGAGTGCTGATCTGGCACGCCGACTTCATGGCGCTCGTGCTCGACGCGGGCGAGAGACCGGCCGAAAGTTCTTCACCTCGATATTCATCGGCTCGGTCAGCCGCGGCTTAGTGTGCGGGAGCCGAAGCGTGAGAGCCGTTTCCTACCGCCGGAACGCGTCCGATCACGCGAAGCTGTAGCCGCCCTCTCGTGGGACGGTCTTGAAGGGCCCTCGGCGTTTACACGAACGAAAGCGACTACCGGCTCGAGCTACGAGGCCGTAATCATGGGCGCGCGCCCGCCACACGACTCGCGAACGATCAGCTCCACCGGAAGCACGACCTCTTGCGGGGCCTTGTCGAGGTGCGTGAGCATTCTCAGCAACACATCGACGGCGGCCGCACCGAGGCCTCCGCAATCCTGGCGCATTGTCGTCAGCTGGGGCGAGAGAAGCGTCGCGTACTCGATGTCGTCGAAGCCGACCACAGCGATGTCCTGGGGCACGCGCAGACCCGACTCCTGGATCACCTTGATGGCGGCGATCGCCATCACATCGGCTGCGGCGAAGATCGCGTCGGGCGGCTCCGCCAGGGCGAGGAGGACGCTCGTCGCCGTCAAGCCGCTCTCGTAGAAGTAGTCACCCCGAGCGACGTACTCCTCGCGAAACGGCAGTCCCACCTGCTCGAGCCCTGTGCGATAGCCGAGCAAGCGCTCGCTCGCAGCCAGCGCTTCCCGCGGTCCTGCGATCGTGGCGATACGGCGACGCCCGAGACGATACAGGTGCTGGACCGCGTCGCTGGCCGCACTCACGTTGTCGGAGCCGACATGGCCAAGCATCACTCCAAACCCACCGGCATCCACGGAGACGCAGGGTATGTCGGCGTCTAGCAGCGCTCGGACGTGACTAGCCCCGGGGTCGTCCGGGTCGACCCCGTGGTACACGACACCGCCGATCCCGTGTTGTCGACAGCAGCGCACGTAGGCCTGGGGATCGTCGTCGTCGGCCGCGCCCAACAGGACGATGTGGCAGCCGCTGGCGCTCGCTCGCTTCCGCATCCCCACGAGCATGGCCGTGACGAAGGGGTTGGGGCTGCTCGTGTACGACCAAACGCGCGTTGTCACTCCGATCAGCAGCGAGCCCTCGTCCGGCGGCCTTGTAGTTTCTGCAAGCGCATCCGAGCGGGCGGAGATGCGCTCATGCTCGCGCTTCTCCTGCTCGAGCGCGGCCACGATTTCTGCCGCCGTTAGCCTCACAACTCAAGTATCGACTGGACACCACGCGGCTTGAGCCATTCACCAGTCGAAATGTCTATAGAGCTTGTTTCAATTGACGACCAGCCGACTGGGTGTGATCGGTGGATGCGAGGCTAGGACGCAGTGCTGCGTTCGTAGCCGGGGCTACGGGCGCGACCGAGGACAACGCAGCGCGCCGCCGAGCGCAGCCAGGCGGTTGAGTGCTTCAATTGAAACGTGCTCTTAACCTCTCGGTAGACCACCTCTGTCGTGGTCTACGCAACACGGCGACTGGATCCACGTGCGTGCGAGGCTGCGAACTCACTCTGCAGAGCCTGGGAGCTCTCGATCCGGGAGATCTCGGAGTGGCTCGTTCCCATCCGCTCGGCGACGTTGAGAAACCCCAACGGAATGCCCCCAGCGGGATTCGAACCCGCGCTGCAGCCTTGAAAGGGCTGTGACCTAGGCCGCTAGTCGATGGGGGCGGCCAGCCAAGGATAGTCGTGAGGGTCGAACCCGGTATCGGCCGCCGCGACCGACGAGGCGGGCGCGGCTCACGTAACGCTGCCCCTAACTCCATTACGGACCCCGTCCACAATCCCCCTAAGCCCGCCCCGCTTATAAGAGCAGGCGAGACGCAAAGCGCCGAAGGCGCTGCGTCTCGCTCGTAGGGACCGCCGCCGAAAGTCGTCGCCCGCTCCGCGGGCGGACTTTCGGCGGAAAAGTCATACTCGCCTCACCACTATCCCGGAGGAGGAAGTCATGCTCACAGTGCTTGCGGCGTTCGGAATGACG
>PMZQ01000006.1 GCA_003170155.1 Actinomycetota bacterium
CGCGAGGTGCGAGCCGCAGCCGTGCTAGCAGCCAAAGCTAGGCTGCAGACAGCCGACGACCCCCGCCTTTCGCAGATGGTCGAGCGTGGCGCCCGCGATCGCTCCTGGATTGTCCGGCACGCTGCTACGCAGGAGGATCAGGAAGAGTGAGCGGCCGTGAATCCGTGGGCCCAGCGATCGCTGACGACCGCGAGCCGATCTTTAAGTTAATCGAGTATGCCCGTGCGGAACAAGCGTTCATCGGTGCCACCATCGAAGCGTTGGCAAGAGCGAGCGATCCGGTATTAGGTCAGATCACTGTCGAGCCCGGTTCGCGAATGCAGACCACACAGATTACGACCGAGAGTGGCGAGGTCGTCGAGCAACAACCGCTTCAGATCAGAACGAAGCTGACGCAGGCGCCTCAGGACATCATCAATGGGAATCTCCACGATCTATTCGTTTCCCTGGATCAGGCGGCAGAGGAGTGGGCGAAACAACTGGCTGAGCACTTCTACTCGTCTTTAGGCCGGATTGCCGAGGCAACAGGCAATGTTGTCGACGCAAAGGACAGGCCGTTCTTCGACTCCGTGTACGAGATATACGAGAAGGTTGAGCTCCATTTCGATGACGAAGGACGGATTCAACAGTCGCTGATTCTGAATCCCGCGGACGTTGAGAAATGGAAAAAAGGTTGGGAGGAGATAACGCCCGAACAGCACGCGAAGCTCAACGCGTTAATCGAGCGCAAACGAGAGGAGTTCAATGCTCGACGACGCCATCGCCGTCTTCCTCGCCGCGGTAACTGAACGCGAGTTTGATGAACCTCTGCTAGCGCTTTTGCGCGGAGCCGGGTTCTATGACATCCACTACTTGCACGGAAGCTACGAGTTTGGCAAAGACATAATCGCTCGAGCCGAACGCGGCGGCACGAGAGAGCAGTTCGTAATCCAGAGCAAAGCCGGCGATCTCAATCTCAGTGGATGGACGAGCGTCACCGGCCAGCTCGATCTTCTACGAAACGACCGGCACGCCCACCCGAACTTCGACTATACGCTCCCGCGTAAGGCCGTCCTCGTGCTGACAGGGCGACTAACCGGCGCCGCTGCGCCCGCCGCTCAGGACTATGCCGCGCGCGCAGTCGAAAAAGACGAGACGCCGCTCGAAATCTGGGATAGAGAACGCCTGACGGAAATGCTCATCGGCTCGCCCGACGCCCTACTTGCGGGAGTGGCTGATGGACCGCTTCTCGGGCTGCTAGCGGCGATAGATGACGCATCGGTGACCGAGGATCGCGTCGAGAGCTTCTCTCGCTTCTGGCTTCGTTCCGGCGACGTGCCTCAGCCGCGTTCGGTCGTCGAAGCGGGTCTAGTGGCGACACGGCTCGCCCACAATGGGCGCAGAGATCTTGCGGCGATGACGGCGCTCTGTTTGCTTCGAGCTGTCTGGGCCTCAGCGCACGGTGCTGAACCGGCTCCAACAGGGGCGGTCGAGATGGCCGACGCTGCGCGGAAGTTGTTCCTCACCTACGCCGAGGAGATCTGGGCCGATGCGCAAGTCCTGGAAGCCGACTCTCTCGTCGCGCTTAATGCAAGTGGAGGTTACTACAGCACCTATCGGGTAATGGCGCTCCGGCTACTGGAGATCCTGTCGCTCCTCGCTATCGCGGACGCAAGGCTCCGCGACGAGATCGCCACCTGGATTTGCCGTTTCGTTAATGCTAATCCAGGTTCAACGCAACCTCTGTCGGACCGGTGGGCAGTTTCGCTCATCCCTACTGTCATCTTGCTCGCTCGTCAGAATCGAGTAGAGGCAGCTCGCTATCTCGGGTTAGTCGCGGCTTGGATTTGCGATCACCACGAGAACGACGGCCTCGGTCTTGCCCCGCCCGATGCCGATCCAACAGCTGAGATCGATTACTTCTTCGGCAGTGGGCTCGAACACATCACACGATCACGCCGGTTCACGTCGTACTTAGCGACGGTGGTGCTTGACCTCTCGGCAGCACTTGAGCTGTCGTCGGTGTACGACGATGTGCGTAACGACTTCCTCGCGAGCGATGTCAGCCTCGGCGTACCGCTTCCGCGCGACGATGACGCGCAATATCAGATCACTCGCTCAGATCTGATCGACACTAGCCCCAACTACGCAGATGAATGGAGCGAGGGCGACGAGTGGCGGATGGCTCCCCACCACGACGGCGATGTACGTCGTTACTATCTCGGCCGTATCGGCCGCATTTGGGACTACCTTGCGATCTGTTCGGTAACGCGCGATCGCCACTCTGTTGCCGCGATTCGCGCGATGGCTGGAGATCTTGCCGCCTGAGTGCTGCGCTCGCCGACGCGGGTAATTCATCGCGCAGGTCGAGATGGGCTCGCTATCCGCACGGACTCCACGACGAGACATCGGCTGACGGAGAAGAACATGGCCCAACGAAAGACGCTCAGTGAAGCGCAAGTCGCGCTGTTGCGCTGGATTGCTAACGGCTGCCCTGACGGCGTCACGGAGGGCGACTCGTATCGCATCTCGGCGGCTGCGCTGCGTAATCGAGATCTCGTGACCACCTCAGGCCGCGGACCTACGTGGAAGGCCGAGATCACGCAGGCGGGTAGCGACTACCTAAAGAAAGTCGACGGGCCGAACTCACCAGTTCCCAGACAAGCGAATGCCTCGGTGACTCAGCAACTCGTGGACGATGTCATCGCCGCTGGCGGCACGCTTCGTGTGCCGCGCAAGCACTGGTACGAGCGCGAGGGAATCGACTACGAGAAGCGTGCTCAGCTCGCTGAGCGCTACGGCAAGGTTCCACCTGGTCGACGGCTGGTGGTCACCGAGGCGTCGAGAGACGAGCTGGAGATCGAGCTCGTCGACGCGCCGGATCGACTCTCCCCACAGGCGGAGCTCTCGCCGGTACGGGTTCCGGAGAAGGTCGGTCGTTACCACTCGGCAGCTCGCCAGTTCAGGGACTTAGCGCAGCGCCATGAGGTGTCCCGGGCTCTTCTGCCGCGCGCGACCCGGATCGTCCATGCGATTGCCGCTGAGGCCGATAGACGCGGATGGTCGGCGAGTGCACCGACCGAGACCGAGAACGCCTACGGATACGCGCAATGGACGGGAACAAAGAACGGCCACCTCCGTATCGAGGCTGGGCAGCACGCCTTCTGGATCCGCCTGCAGGAGGAGGGCGTGCACACCCGCGACCCCTGGGAGGAAGAAGTCAGGCGCTACCGCAACGTATCGCGGGACTCGTACTTCTACCGCGACCGCGAGCTTCCAAGCGGCGCCTACGACGCGGATGCAAACGGCCGACTCAAGCTCGAGCTGCACTCGACGAACGATTGGGCACACTCTGGTCGGCAGTCCCGCTGGGCAGATCGCCAGTCCTGGACGCTCGAGGAGCGCCTACCCCACCTCTTTCGCGAGATCGAGGAGCGGATCGTCGAGGCCGACTACGCAATCGAGCAGCGTCGCATTGCGGCTGAGAGAGCGGAGGAGGCTGCTCGTCGGGCCGCCGAGGAGCGGGAGCGAAGGTGGCACGTTCTCATGGCAGAGGCCGAAGAGCGCTTGATAGAGGCGCACCGGGCCGCAGAGCTTCGCTCCCAGGCCGAGAGGTGGAGCACAGCGCAGCTGCTGCGTCGTTACTGCGACGCCATGGAGTCGGAGTTCGGCAATCAGCCGGCTACCGGAGAATGGATCGACTGGGCACGTTCCTACATCCTCCGGCTCGATCCGCTGGACGCTCCACCTGCGATGCCGGAAGCGCCGGAGATTACTACTCAGAAGCTCCAGCAGTTCTTGCCGGCCGGGTGGAGTGCGCTCGGCCCAGGCTACGTCGGGTACCGCTGAAAGCGGCTAGTCCGCGACTTCCATGAAACCGCGGAGCGCGATGGTGCCCAGCGTTCGCGCTAAAGGGAGCGAGCGAGCCACCGGCCGAAACTCGTCCGGCGCTCGAATCTCGATGCTCTCTGGGTTCTTCGTCATACTCCTATTGTAACATTTGTCACAACAACGCCTTCGTTTTTCAACGGCGGCGACGCCACTGACCGACGAGTGGCGGTGCCGTCAGCAACTAGTTCACCAGTTCCAGACATTGTCGGGACCTCGGCGTAAAGGTCGCGACGGTTGGAGCGGTTACTACCGAGGCAACGTGGTCGGGTGCCGGGAAATGCCGATTTGCGGGAGTAAAGAGCACTTTCGGCTCTATCACTAGCGATGGGCCGTGGCTATCAGAACGCGAATCGATTACTGATCGATGTCGAGCGGATTCTCGCTGTAGTCGTCATGACCGGACTACATCGTGCCGTTCATCTTCCGAGCAGTCGGGAGAGAGGGCCTTTCTTCTTCGGTTTTTCGAAGTAGCCCTGAGCTAAGACGATCTTCGCAGCCCTAAAGGCCTCTTGGTCGCGGTAAGGAATTTTCTTCTTCTCTCGCTCGCACTCTTTGCGGAACGCTTCGCCGATCTTGCGCCCGTTTCCGTGGTCGGCACCAAGTGCACGAACCGCATCGAGTGCGATTTCATAGTTCACCTTTTGGCCGCTACTAAGAAGCCAGACGATTAGGCGACCGACCTCGCGTTGCGCCTGTTTGCTATCGGGGCCCAGCGCAACGAGTGCGTCGACCGCCTCGCGACGCTCCTCGGCTCGGCTTGCCTTCATTGCGTCCGACACCACTGAATGCGCAACGACTTCCTCCGAGTAGTCACGAGGCGATGTCGAAGCCACTTCGCTCAACCAGGCGAGGGCGTATCCACCCACGCCTGCAAGTTTGAGGAGGAAGTCCGTTCGGTCGTCCTTCGTGTTGAGATTGAGGAACCACGCTCGGAGCGCATCTGCCTCCGTCGGTGCCGGCGGGCGCTCGATTCCGGCGATCATCTCGAGCACGGCCTCTTCGGTCACGCCCCCGTCCATCCAAGACACAACCACGCCCTGAGCTCGCGTGTCACCAGGGCGGGCAGTTGCCACGATCATGTCGATACCGATCGCGTACGGCGTCTCATCGACATTCTCTTCAACGTCTCGTGCATCGATCCGAAGGTGAGTTCTCGCCGCTACTAGCTCCACGTCCCGATCGTGGTCTCCGGAGAGCGACGCATTCGATAGGCGCGTTGCGAGATCGCGAATCTGCGATACCTCCATCTCGACTGTCCACTGAGTGACTGCACGAAAGGCGATCGCTGTGAATCCAGCGTCAACAGCTCGAACAATGTCCGCGTACCTGAAGGCCGCGAACTCAGGTATAGATGCCGAGCCGAGTGCGCTTCCCACTGTCCGGACAATCGTGTGGATCCGCTCCTGCTTATCAAACAGATCGGGATCTGACCACCATGCGCGCGCTTCTAGCGCTGATTGAACTGTACTTCGAAGCGAGCCGAGGTCATCTTCGCCGGATAGACCGCCCACGCTCACAATCTTTGGGGCGAGTTCAAGCGCCGTTTCCAGCTCGTCTTGGTCGGCGTTCGACATCGAGCCGAAGAGCTTGGCGAGTGCGTTCTGTGCCTTCTCCTTCTGCCCGGGGATGCCCTCAATCTCTTCATCGATCCAGGTCGTCCACAGCTGCCAGTCCTGAGGCGGCCCCAGCGGTAGAACGGTGAGCACAACGCGAGTCGCGATCTGACTCTCTCCTTTGGCAATCGTCATCTTCTCGGCTTCGCTTCGAACCGTTGGATAGACATTCGGTGTTTCTGATTCCGCGAGAACCTGCATCAGACGCAATCGAGCGATCGGTGCCCTGACCTCACGATCATCGAGAATCTCGAAGAGATCGCCGGTGATCGTCTCAATCTCGTCAGCATCCGACTCCGTCACGATCGTCTGGATAGCGTCCTGAATCCCCCCGTGGCAGAACAGTGCATCGGCAGCTTCGGGCGAGACAACAGACAGAGGTTCGGTAAGCACAGAGGTCGTTTCTGGAAGCTTGGCCGCGATTGCCTCGCGTACCTTCTCGGCCGCGTTCGCTGGAAGATCGTCTATAAGTGGAGCAATATCCTCAACGCGAGCGGTCGACTCGAGGAGCCGATCGTCGGCTAGCACCTGATCACGAAGCGTTGTATCGCCAGTTGCTCGAGCCGCGGCAAGACCAACGCGAAGAGCGCCCGCAAGGTGGCGTTCCTCAAGCGGCGCGCTTCTCGCGAAGCTCGCGACAGCGTCCGCCACCGTCTGAGTGTTCCGTCCCAGATCCCCTTCAAGCACACGCACGACATCCAGGAGCGCTGTGATGATGTTTGACCGCTCCTCCGACCACGCCTGCTCGGACATTCCCGCGAGGATGACAGCAATAGTCTGCTGCTCGTCCTTCGTTCGCTCGTTAGCAGCCGCTACAACTGCCCCTGGGTTGTCTACGGCTTCCGCCTCGAGGAGTTCTCCAAGCTCTGGGTCTGTGAGCCCTTCCGCCGAACCGCCTGGTTCGAGGAAAAGCAGCTCACGGCTTGGATTGCGAACCTCGTTCGTGCGGATCAGGTACCGCCTGAGATTGTCCCGTTGAACTCCTACGAGCTTCGCGTGGTCCGTGGAAGGTGCGAGTAGACGATCGGTCGCGCCGGCCATATTCGCTGCCATCGAGTCGTCGACGGCGTTCCCAGCTGGAACGTTGCTGGTGTTAGGTATGGGCGGGCTCCCATCTGCATCCTGTCCATCCGATTTCTGGACGTGATTGGCATCGTTAGTGACTTCTAAGCTGTGGCGCTCGAGTAGCCGGTGCGTTTTTCCGGACAGAACGCGACCGGAGCAGTCGAGGAGAAGAGCCGGAAGTCTCGGCTCATCAGGGAGGTCGGCGGCGAGCAAGGGAAACTCGGTCTGAAACACCGTCAGCTTCGCGATTTCTCGAGCGCGGGTCACCCAGTCGACGCCCCGAGACTGAGCGATCCTCGCGTTCGTCGCGAAGTTGTTCAGTAAAACCTTCACACGGCGCGGACTGCGCACATGCGAGGGAATGAGTACGTAGAGCACGCGATCAAGAAGTCCATCTGGTTTGGCGTTTCTCAGCTCCTCCCAGACGCCACCGGCCCTCGTGATCACAAGATCGTGAGCGAAGCGAAGTAGCGACGGGCCACGTAGTGGCGGCAACGCAAGCTGGTGTTGGAAGATCTTGTCGAGGAATTCGCTCGCTGAGCTGTAATACGGCTCGTCCTCATTCGCAGGAGTCGCCTGAGGGAGCTTCTTGAATGCTTGCTCAAGGACGTCCTTGTCGGCGGCGACGACAAAGACGACGTTGTCTTGGTCGAGGAAGTTCTTAATGGTCGAGAGCGCCTCGACTACCTGCCTCGGCGAAACCCGATCCAGTTCGTCGATGAAGAAGATGAAGCGCTCATGGTCGCCTTTGGCTTCGGCAAGGAGATCCTGGAAGCGCTTCTCGAATCGTTCTTCGGTCAGCGGGCCTTCCTGTACTCGCGCCTTCGTACTATCGGCGATCAGCTTGAACGCTGCGGTGATCAATCCAACGACCAAAGTCCCGCCGAGGAGCCCAAAATGGCGGAGTAGCTCTCGGCTGACACTCCTATCTGCAATCAAGCTGAGTATCGTGATAGTCGCCGCAATCGCGGAGAGGCCGAAAACCACTAGCGGCAGCACTAGGCGACAAACCCACTTTAGGTATGCGCGCGCCTGCTTCGAGGTCACCTGCTTGAGGTCGAGCTGCGTTCGCTCAACCGTCTGGGCGAGCTGATGCGTGAAGAGCTCATCTTCAACCCCGAGCTCCTTCGCGGTCTCTGAGATAAACGAGCGCTGGAGTGCCTCTCCGCTGTACTTCCAGGCGTTGTAGACGACGAACTTCGTCTTCATTCGACGCTCCGTGAGCGCCTTCTTCAGGAGGGTCGCGAAACTCGATTTGCCCGATCCCCAAGGGCCGAAGAGCGCCACGTTCAAAGGTGGATCAGCTGTCGTCAGAAGGTCGGCGACGCGTTCTGCGATCTCCGTGTGTT
>PMZQ01000123.1 GCA_003170155.1 Actinomycetota bacterium
GTGTCCAACACTGTGCTCTCCGGCAAAGCCCACTCAGCGGCGCCCCGAGAGCGCGAGAGGCATTGGGTTTGAACGTGCCCCAGTTAGTTCCAAAAGATTTGAACGCGCTCCTCTGTCTATGAGCCAAGGTGCGACGTACGAACCCCTGAGCGGCGGCCTGAGAGTTCGTATCTTCCACTGTCATCTAGGGGAAGGTGCTTCCGGAGGAGATCGCAGCTCGCCGCCGCGCTCGGCAGCTACCGTCACCGATTTCGTTTGGGGCTTCACTTCCGTATCCCAGGGCATAAACCATGCGAACGCTGACGCGTTGAGTCGCACTGCCGTTGGTGCACCTCTCGCGACGGCAGCGGTGGTAACAGAGCCTTGCAACATAATGGTCGAGCAACTAGTCGACTGACGGGTGGGAGGACAGCTGAAAGGGTACGCGCGCTTCTGGGTGTTGACGGTCGTCTCGGTCGGCGTGGTGTTCGCCGTGTTGGCTGGAGCAGCCCTTCTTGCCTGGCCGCAGCCGCGACTTGGTGCTGACGACAATGCGTTGGCGAGGGTCGACCTCCCGGGCTTCGCCGGATGGGTGGTGGCCATCGACGTCCACTCGGCCGACGGGGCACGCGTCCCGGTGCGACTACGGCAAGGGAGACTCTGGCCGCTGGGAAAGCTCGCCAGCGGCGAGCAGCTGACGGTTGCGCTGACGGTACAACGGCCGGGTTGGGCGGGCTGGTTGGTCGGGCATCGCGAGCGGCGCAACTTCACGGTCGAGACGCCGAGCGCGCATCTGCTTGCTCGCTGGCTGCAGGTTAAGGCCAACGAGCCCGTCGCCATCGCCTTTGACAGGCCGGTAAGTTTCGTCTCGTTCGGGAAAATGCGCCCGCGGCGGCTGGCGAGTCCTCGCGCCGTCGTGTCGCTCGATCTGGTCGCGAACGGATCCGATAGTGCCGGCGCAATCGAGGTCGCCGCCGCGGCCCGTTCCTGGGAGCTCCTGCCGGCGCCTGTGTGGGTGAGTTGGTTCCCGGCGCGGCCCTACACGCAGATGTTGGCCGAGCCGAGGCCGGGCACAGCGCTTGCGCCGGATGGGCAGCTCACTCTGACCTTCTCCAATTCGATCTCTCGCGTGCTCGGCGCCCGTCATCCACGGCTTTCACCGGCGACGCCGGGCCGATGGCTGACGCTCGACGCGCACACGCTCGCCTTCCAGCCGAGCGGGTTCGGCTTTGGTCTCGGCACGAAGGTGCGCGTCCTGTTGCCTCGAGCCGTCCGTCTCGTTGACCGCTCGGGGAAGACGCTGACCGGCACGCTCGCCTGGCAGGTCCCGAGCGGCTCGACGCTGCGGTTGCAGCAGCTGCTTGCCGAGCTCGGCTATCTGCCCCTGAGCTGGCGGCAGGCGGCCGCTCGATCGACGCCGACATCGCCGGCGGCGCAGCTTGCGGCTGCCATCTCGCCGCCGCCGGGACGGTTCGCCTGGCTCTATTCCAAGACGCCGGCAGAGTTAAAAGCACTCTGGCGCGCCGGAGCGGCGAACGAGATCACCCGCGGCGCAGTGATGATGTTCGAGGACACGCACAATCTTGCCGTCGACGGCCTGGCGGGAGAGAGGGTCTGGCGTGCGCTGATCAGCGACGCGATCGCCGGCAAGCTCCATACCGGTGGCTACAGCTACGTCTACGTCCACCGTGAATTGCCCCAGTCACTGAACCTCTGGCACAACGGGCGAGTGATCCTCAGCTCGCCGGGAAACACCGGCGTGCCCGCTGCACCGACGAAGCTTGGCACCTTCCCGGTGTTCGAGCACATCNNATCCGCTACATCAGCTACTTCAATCACGGCGACGCGATCCACGCCTTCAACCGCGCGTCCTTTGGCACCCCTCAGAGCCTCGGCTGCGTCGAGCTCCCACTCGCGTCGGCCGCCAAAGTCTGGCCCTACACACCGATCGGTACTCTCGTCACGATCGAGAACTGAACGGGCGGCCAGCGCGCCGTGCCACCTTTGTGGCCCTGTACATGCCGTGGCGGATCGCAACGATGCGAGTGCGGAAGAGCGCGATTCGACCGAACATCGACTCTGGCCTACCGAGATCGCGGAACTTATCACCGTTCCTATTGGTCTGGCCGATTTCAGGACGCCGCGAGGAGGGCTCATGCAGCAGAGGTGGGGTGGGCCAGTGTTCAGGAACACCTGAGCGCACTGGCGCTTGGGTGAGCGTACGAGGCGAAACAAGAGCGACTCAGGTCGCCACAGCCCGAAGCGCCGTGCCTAGCGCTGCCCACCACGGTCGTCGTCGTGCGAGTGTCCCTTGCGCTGGAAACCTTCAGCAGTATCCGCTGCCGGCGGCTTATGCTTGTTCGAGCGCATTGACCAGAACGTGATGCAGTCCGCCGCTCCACAGCCGGACCAAAACGCGGTCGCGCTCGTTCACGTACCAGCTGACTACGTCACCCCCCGACCCTTCGGCTATACCTTCGGTCTCGCAAGTCAAGCGGACTCTATCGCCGTGTCTGAAAGCACAGTCGTCTGATCGCGTAGGCGAAGTGGTGGTAGTCATTTCTATATTCATCGGCAACGAGGGACTGTTCCTTAAGGTGCAGGAACGAAGTGTGAAGGTCATTCCTGCCGCTGGAAGCCGTCCGGCCACCGGACTAAATGTGAGAGGAAGCACCTCGCTTTTCCTGAGCAAGGCGTCTGGATGACCTTGGAAGGCGAGCCGGCGCGGGAATGGAGATCATCGCGCTCCCCGCGCCGGCCTTGCCTGTACGCAGGACGACGACTACCAGCCGCGATAGAAGCCGAGCAGCGTCGCGATCGTCGCGATTCCTGCGGCGAACATAGCGAAACGTACGCGCATCGATGCACCTCCTCTCGCTCGGTAGCGTTGGACGGAGATGCGAGAAGCGTTGCACCGTCTTTGTCACACGACAACTTCTCGTCGTTGCAGTGACTCGTGACAATGTCCAGAATACACGGCGTATGACCGACATAGAAGACAGGCCCGGGGACGAGACGATCGGGCAGCGGATCCGCCGACTGCGGAAGGCGCAGCGTCTCTCCCAGGTCAACCTCTCCGGCCCGGGCGTCACGAACGCCCACGTCTCGCGGATCGAAGCGGGCGCTAGGCAGCCGTCGTTCAAGGCGCTGCGTCACATCGCGCGCAAGCTCGGCGTCTCGATCGAGTACCTCGAGCACGGCATCGATGTCACGACACGCGAGGAGCTCGAGCTCTCTCTCGCCGACCTCGAGCTCCGCATCCGTCTCGAGCCGGACACCGAATCCGTCGAGCGTGACATCGAAGCTCTCATCCCACGCGCTCAAAGCGAAGGCGAGCTCGACATCGTGGCCAAGGCTCGGGCGGCGCTTGGTATGGTCGCCGCGTCTTCAGGCCGACTCGCGGACGCTATCGGCGAGCTAGAAGCTGCTGTCGCGCACCCGCTCATCCGGCCCGATTTGTTCCCTGATGTCTATGCGACCCTGATCGCCTGCTACCGCCAGTCGGGGCGCTTCGAAGAAGCGGTCGTCGCTTGTGAGCGTACGCTTGGCCAAACAGCACACGAGAACGGACCGCTTCGGATACTGCTCGCGACCCACTTAAGCCACGCGCTCTCTGACCTCGGCGAGGTCGAGCGTGCACGAGCGGTGCTCGAGGAGCACACAGGCGATTTCGAACAGAGCGACCCCTATGCGCAGGCGCGCATGCACTGGTCGCTCGCGCGCGTCGCCGCTATGCAGGACGAACGCCGACTCGCGCTGCGGCACATGAGACAGGCTATTGCGCTCCTTCGAGGCACGGAGGACACGATCCGGCTCGCGGGCGCCCACATCGTCTGTGCGCAGATTCTCCTCTGGGGTGGAACGGCGGCAGGTGTCGCGAAGCACCTCCGGGCTGCGCGAGCTCTCCTGCCGCCCCACGCCGAAGCTGGCGATCGCGGCACGCTTCGAGGTCTCGAAGCGCTTCTTGCCGCCCGGCAGCACCGCTTCACAGAAGCCCGGCAAGCCGCCGAGGAAGCGCTCTCAATCATGCCCGAGCACACGCCCGAAATCGCACCCGCCCTCTACGCCCAGGCGCTCGCGGCAGCAGGAGAGGCCGACTACGACATCGCCGACGAGGCGTTCAAGCACGTCCTCGAGCTCGCTACACACAGCAAGCTCTGGCAGGAGGCAGCACTCATCGCCCGCGATTGGGCGGACATGCTTCGCTGGGCCGGCCGTCCCTATGAATCAGAACAAGCAACACGTGACGCCGAACAATACGCAAGCGAAGCACAGAAACGGGCGTGCCAGCGCAACACCGCGTAAAGGTCGTTCCTGAGAGGATGGCTACGGCGCGAGGCGGCTCAATTCGACGGTCCTTTCGTTAGTCCGTGAATTAGTCACTTCCCAAGCTGTGCCCCACCTATCCCTTTCGTTCGATACCGCGCCACTCGACCGTGGGT
>PMZQ01000069.1:0-154 GCA_003170155.1 Actinomycetota bacterium
GGCGCACGCAGAGGGCTACCGATGCTAAGCGGAACCTAATCCCCTCACGGATACTCGTCAACGTCAGGTTCTAGATCGGGCAAAACCTTGGACTTCTGTCACCGGCAGAGGCTCGAAGCTGATGAGCACCCGGTTCGCATTGTGCAAGGTACGG
>PMZQ01000069.1:187-26843 GCA_003170155.1 Actinomycetota bacterium
GCGCCCCGAGAGCGTGAGAGGCACCGATTTGAATCCGCCTGGCTCCACTTCTGCTCCGCGAAAAGTCCGCCGGCGAGGCCGGCGGAGGCTGCTCCCGGTAAGGCTTTTTTGTACGAGTTGCCGTGCCCGCGCCGTTATCCGCCAGAGGTCAGCCTCCCTCTGGAGGCATGACGACTTCCGACGGTAAGAAGCGCAGACGATCCCGAGAGATGGCGTTTTATGGGCCACGCCCGCGATGTCGATCACGGTGGCCTCGGCCTGGCTCACACGGCCCGAAATGCCGGAGGTGATTGGCTAGCCGAAAGTGAAACTAAAGGCCCCGATACCCGGCGAGAAGCTCAACTCAAGTAGTGCGTCGCGCGGTGTGCTCGATTGGAAGGCTGTGTAGAGGCGGTCGGATTTGACGTTGATCACGCCGAGCGGTCGACCGTTCAGCAGCGTCGTGACTCGCCCTCTCCCGCCGAGCACGATATAGACGTCACGTGCCTGGAAGTGAAGCGATAGACGCGCGCCGGTGCCCGCGCGAGCCGTTTGCCCCGAGAGGGCCCAATGCCCGCCGAAAGAGATCGAGTTCAGCGGCACCTTGGCGGAAAGCTTGTACTCGGCCGTCTTCCCCTTAACGACCGGCGAGCCGACGTAGAGACCAGGGTCGATCCGATCGGGACCGAGATAGATCTCGGGCGTGGTCGCCTCGGTCGGGGTCGCGTCGGGGACGGATGTGACCGCGCCGGTGATACCGAGCAGGGCGCGGATCTCGGCCCCGGTCTTCGCGTAGCCGCCTTCGCCGAAGTGGACGCTCCGAATCTGCCCGGTCTTGTCGACGAGGTAGTCAGCGGGCCAGTACTGGTTCGAGTACGCGCTCCAAGTCGAGTAGCTGTTATCGAGCGCCACCGGCCAGGTCACGCCCAGCCTATGAACGGCGTCGCGAACGTTCGAAAGGACATGCTCGAAGGCGAACTCCGGCGTATGCACGCCGACGATCGTGAAGCCGTCCCGATGGTAGGCGGCGTACCAGGCGCGTAGGTGCGGCAGCGTGCGCAGGCAGTTGATGCACGAGTAGGTCCAGAAGTCGACCAGCACGACCTGGCCGCGCAGACGCGAGAGCGAGACCGGCTTGTCCTGTGTCGTGTTGAGCCAGTCCGTGATCCCCACGAAGTCGGGGGCGGTTCCGATGTCGGGAAGCTTGACGCCTGCCTGCTTCGTATGACCGGGCTTCGGGAGCTCGCCACCACCGCGCAGCTGCGCGAGCCGGCGCGACGCGTAGGTGGACAGCTCTGTGTGACGCTGAAGCGCGCTCGTATACGAGCCTAGGTCGGTCTGCAGAGTCTGATCGAGATTGAACACGATCGCGAACGCGGACGCAGCCATGACCAGTCCGAGCGCGGGGCGGAACCAGCGCGTGCTTGCGTGCAAGCGCCGCGATACTCGCTGCCCACCGATCGCAACGAGCAGCAGCACTATGCCAGCACCCAGCGCGTAGAAGAGCGTGAGTAAAACGGTGTCCACTCCGATCCGGTGTTGCGCCGCCAGCACCGTCACGGTCGCCAGCACCGGACCGGCGCAGGGCACGAAGACAAGACCCAGGCTGGCGCCGAGCAGGAAGCCGCCGCCCAGGTCACCACCGCGGCGGCGACCGAGGCGGGAGAGTGGCGCCTCGATCAGCATTCCAAGTCGAGGCACCATCAACGACACTGCAACTACGAAGAGCAGCGTCACGGCGATGTTGCGGAGCACGTCCTGTGACAGTCCTAGCGACGAGAGCAACGCCGTCGCCGTGAGTGTAAAGACGGTGAAGCTGGCGACGAGGCCCGCGATGATCGCGTACGGCCGCCGCCGGCCGCCGGCCGCTCCGCCGGCCAACACGATCGGTAGCACCGGCAGCACGCAGGGTGAGACAGTGGTGATGACCCCCGCAATGATCCCGATCAGAAGAAGTAAAACCATTGCTATTCAAACGGCGCAAAGCGCGCTGTCATTCCGCAATTTCCGGAATCGAAGTCACCAACGCCGGCTGGCACGGTCAACTGCCTAATAAAAAAAGGCTTTATCCCGATCTGTGATGCTCGCCGCAAACGTCAAGCAGAAACGCGGGTTCGCTCTGCGGTTATCCCAGCGAACACACGGTATAGAAGACCGCTCGCATCTACCGGGCAGCACTCTGGCAACCAACCACACCGAAATCGGCCGAGATCGAACGGCCGAAACCGGCTTGAAAACGCTCGTTTTCCAGCTAGGGCGAGATCCACTGAGGTACCGGCGGTCTCCTTTTAATCCCAAGGTCGCTGGTTCGAGACCAGCACCGCCCATCTCGCGTCCTCGGCCGACGATTCCTTCCGGCCAGGCGCGGCTGGCCTCCGGAATCGCCTGATACCGCTGAGCGCACTTCGCGCCCCGAGAGCGCGAGAGGCATTGAGGTCGAACCCGCCTGGCTTACCGCTTATGCTTGTTCGACGCCGAGATTCGGGAAAGGCTCGATCGCGCTGAGGAGGATGGGAAACGAGCGAGTACTCCTCGAGGTTCGCCGACTCTTCGATCTAGCGAAATGGTAAGAATGGCGCCATGTGCGCGCGAAACCTAGGCCGGATCGCGTTACTGGCGTTGCTGCTAGCGGCAAGCGCCGGTTGTGGCGGGTCGACCAAGAAGGCGACCGAGGTCGCCTCGAAACCGGCCGACGCGATCGTCGCAGCGGCGCTCGCGGCCACTAACAGTGCCAAGTCGGTGCACATCTCGGGGACTGTCCCGGAAAACGGCCGGCCACTCACGCTCGACCTCCACATAGCCGGAAGCCGGGGGGGCAGCGGCTGGATGGCCGAGAAGGGTGCCAGAGCCGACATTATCCGTATCGGCTCGAAGGCGTACATGAAAGGATCGCCGGCGTTCTGGGTCAGTTTCGGAGGGAAGGCGGCTGCACAGTTCTTCGCTGGACGCTGGATCATGGGATCCGCGACTACCGGCAACCTCGCCTCGCTCACGCCTCTGACCGACCTGCACCAGTTCGTTGGCGGAATGCTTACCAGTCACGGCAAACTCGTAAAGGGCGCCACGACGACGATTGCTGGGCAGCCGGTCATCGCCGTCACGGACACGGCGCAAGGCGGCACTCTCTACATCGCCACGAACGGGCAGCCCTACCCCATGGAGCTAGTCAAGACCGGCGCATCGCCCGGGAAGCTGACGTTCGATCAGTGGAACGCAGTGGTGACGCTGACGGCTCCGAAGGACGCGATCGACTACAACAAGCTCACACACTGAGCAAAGCGGGCGACTTCGACCTCCAGGGTGTCCATGGAGAGACTTCTTTGGTAATCGATCACGAGGCCCAACCCCGACCTGTGACTCAGAAGCCTTAGCTGGATCGGAAACAGGCGTTACCGGTTCGAACCCTCCTGGCTCCATCTCGCGTTCTCGGCCGGCGATTCCTTCCGGCCAGACGCGGCTGGCCTCCGGAATCGCCNNGAGAGGCATTGGGTTTGAATCTGACTAGCTCCATCCGGGGGAGCGTCTACCCTCGTTCGTCTCGTATCCCCGGAACTACTCCCTGGAGCCCTTGGTGGGCTTTTCGAGAGCGAGCACAACAAGCTGACCCGTTCCGTTCGGATGGCAAGCCGTTGGCCACGAGCGGCGCCTGCTGCATCAAGCTCCTCGCTGGCTAGAAGAATCCGAAACTGCGAGCTTCAGCGCCTGCGCTATCTCGCTCGAGGTCGCCGCGGACTGGCCGTGTCGGTGGCAAGCGCTAGGACTCGGGCCCTTTATAGGCGACGCTGTCGGCGAGGATTTCGTCGATCCGCTCGAGCGTCTGGGAGTCGAGCTGGACGCCCGATGCGGCGGCATTCTCCTTGACCTGCTCGGGACGGGTGGCACCGATGATCGGCGCGGCGACGTTGGGCTCGCGTAGCACCCAGGCGAGCGCTAGTTGAGCCATCGTGATTCCAAGCTCGTCGGCAACAGGCTTTAGTTGCTGGACGCGGCCGAGCAGGGTGTCGTGGTAGCGCCCGTCGACCATGAATTCGTTCATGGCATCCGAGGTCATTCGACTGCCGGATGGCGGAGGCAATCCCGGCTTGTACTTGCCCGTCAGCACTCCCTGTGACAGCGGTGAGAACACGATCTGCGAGATCCCGTTGTCGGCGCAGAGCGGAATCACGTCGAGCTCGGGGCCGCGCCAGAGCAGCGAGTATTGGGGCTGGCTCGAGACGAACTTCTCGACACCTGGAAGCGAGAGCGCCTCCTGGATCTTGTCCGCCGGCCACTCGCTGAAGCCGATATAGCGCACCTTACCCTGCCGGACGACCTCGGTGAGCGCCTCCATCGTCTCGGTAAGCGGCGTATCCCAGTCGTAGCGATGGCACTGGTAGAGGTCGACGTAGTCCATCCGCAGGCGCGCGAGTGACGCGTCGATCTGCTTGAAGACCTGCTCTCGCGACAAGCCCCGATCCTCCGGGGTCATGGGGAAGAACAGCTTTGTCGCGAGCACGTACGAATCGCGCGACCGATCGGCTAGCACCTCACCGAGGAACGACTCCGCCTTGCCTCCGGAGTAGGCGTTCGCAGTGTCGATGAAGTTAATGCCGGCCTCGAAGGCCTTCGCGACGCATGCCTCGGCCTGCTCGCGCCCGATGGCGCCGCCGTAGGTGAGCCACGAGCCCAGGCAGATCTCTGACACCTCAAGGTCGCTGCTCCCGATCTTCCGATAGAGCATGCTTGCGGATCAACTCCCCGTTAGTCCTCTAGTTGGCTATGTCGTCTGATGCTGGCTCTGGCTGCCGGTCGGCGATCCAGCTTCCAAGGAGCTGCGTAACCTGTTCGGACATCGAGCCCGTTTCGACGGTATGAGACTAACAGGATCTGCTCGTTGTCCGTGGCCGGCTGGAGTGCTTCGTAGGCGATCGCGATCTCGCCGGCGAGCGGGTGATAGAACCGCTTGGTTGCGTATCTCTTTTCGCGCACGTCGTGGCTCGACCAGAGGCGGCCGAACTCGGGGCTCCTGACTGAGAGGTCTCCGATCAGGGCGCTCAGCTTTGGGTCGTCGGGATGGCGTCCTGCGTTCATGAGCAGCGCGCCGACGGTGAGCCGGGCGTGTCTTTGCCAGCTTCCGGGGATTCGAGAGCAGTCGAGTCGCCTCCCTCGGGTGTGGCGTGGCTCCTTCGTGGAGCGAGAGACGCTCGGCAAAGCCCTGTCGTCTCGTCGTGCGCCCGGAAGTGACGCAGGGGCTAGAGCTTGAATACCGATCTCGCAGCCTCAATAATCGCCGGGAGCGATGGGGGAAATGTATTCGAAAAAGGAGACGGAGCTAATGGAGCTGAGGAGGCGCAAGATTGGTGAGCTAGTCGCGGCCGTCGGTGTCGTGCTTGGGCTGATCGCACTCTGGACGAGCTACGTCGACACGAAGACCATGGGCGGAGTGACTGCCAAGTACGCGGACGACGGCACGGTTATGGCCGTGGTAATCATCGTTCTCGGGCTTGCCGCTTGCTGCCTGGTCGCGTCGCTACTAGGCGCTGCCGATCTCGACCTGGTGGCGGCGACGGCCGGTGCAGCGGGGTTCGGGTTCTTCCTCTTCGTCCCGGCGTCCTACGCTTTCAAGAGCCTCGACTGGGTCGGAACGGGTGGCTGGCTGGGCATCTGCGCGGGGCTGATTCCGCTCGGCGCGGGAGTCGCCCACTTCGCAGCTCGCCGGCGATCGGACGCGAAAACGCCGGGCGTAACCCGGCCATTGCCGTGGCTGCGATAGGCCTCGTGCTGATCGTTATCGGAATCTGGGCGGCTCGGACGGGCCGCCCGGGCTATTCCCTACCGGGTCGAGGCACTTACTGGGACACGTCGGTATCGGGGCACGCGCTCGGCCTGCTCATGCTCGTGCTCGCAATCGCCAGCGCGCTCCTCATCGCCAGCGCTGTCAGCTCGCGAAGCGGTCTTCTTGCCGACCTCGCGCTCATCGTCTCCGGCATCACCGCCGGTCTGGCAATGGCCGAGGGCATCGCCGCGTTCGATGCCATGAGCAACGGCGCTTGGATGGAACTGATCGGCGGCTTCACGCTGTTGCTCGGTCTCATCGGCGCGCGTGTGTTGAAGTTCCCTGCGATGAGGAAAGCATCGGCGTCTTCGGACTAGGCGGCTTCTCGATCGGCAACGAAGCTGATTCATTCGAACGTAGCTCGGGCGGCTCGGACGGGTCGCCCGAGCGTTTCCGGCACCCGAAAACCGGTGGAACCCGTGCGGGAGCCCATGTCAAGAACTCGTCTCAGATGAAGCGGTGACCCGAAGATCGTTGATGAATGCGTGTGCCATAAGAACTGCATCTGGTCGTAAACGTCGGCGTCGGGTAGGTCGCGCGACGCCGACCGGGCTAGCCAATTCCCGTCAGCACTCCCAGCCGTGAGGTATGGCGCGGCAAGAAGCGAAGCCGCAAGACCCGCGACCCTCGAGCCCGTCTTCGCTGGCCCGTCGAACGGGCCAGCGCCTGGATGAAGAGCAAACGCCGGATCGCCGTCCGCCGCGACCGCAAAGCAGACAACTATCTCACCTAACTGCACCTCGCGATGATCCTCATCCTCGTGAGGTTGTTTCGAGATGAGCTCCTAACACCGTCGGTCGTCGTGAGGCGTTCGTAGCGAAAGTGGGACTCTTGTTCCACAGCCGCAAAGTACTGCGAGAGGCGAGATTTCGGCTCACCAAGATGCCTCCAATCGCTCCGAGCCGGAGTGGGCACCGCCCCGGTGCCAGACACCATTGGGTGTCAAGAGGCGTTTGTGCCAAAAGTTGAAATTTCCTTCCGAAACGACTAAACGATGTTAGGAACGGAAACGGGAAGGAGCGATGACGGACATGGCTCGACTAGAAGAAGCGTCAGCCACAGAGGTCACCGCCTACCGGAGTCTGCGGATCTGGAATGTTTCGCTCGCTGTCTTGCACGCCACTCAGGCGATCGTCATCCTCGCTCTCTCCAACTCTTTCACGCTGCCGGTCACAATCAGCTTCCTGAAAGGCCCGCCCGGCACCGCGGCGAGCACGAACAACGTCTACAACCTTCGCATCGGTCCGGCCGTGGCGGCCTTCCTACTTCTGGCCGCACTCGATCACGCACTCGTGGCGGCTCCGCGCATCCACCGCTGGTACGAACGCAACCTGGCAGGCGAGCGCAATCCCGCGCGCTGGTGGGAGTACTCCCTTAGCGCCTCGCTGATGGTCGTGCTGATCGCCATGCTGACTGGAATCAGCGATCTCTCGGCCTTGATCGCGATCTTCGGCGTCAACGCGGCCATGATCCTGTTCGGACTAACGATGGAGCGCGCGAACAGGCTCGGCCGGCCCGTGATCTGGCGCCCATTCGTCTACGGCTGCCTCGCGGGAGCCGTGCCCTGGATCGCAATCGCTGTCCAGCTCGGCTACTCGCAGAATCAGACCGGCAACGTTCCGGGCTTCGTCTTCGCCATCTTCGCCTCGCTGTTCGTCCTCTTCAACAGTTTCGCCCTGAACATGTTTCTCCAGTACCGGCGTAGCGGCCCCTGGCGGAGCTACCTCTTCGGCGAGCGCGGCTATCTGGTGCTGAGCCTCGTCGCCAAGAGCGTGCTCGCCTGGCAGGTCTTCTTTCCGACGCTGATGAAGTAGCCGACTGCCGGGCGCCGAGAGGCGCAGAAGCGAAGCGAGCTCGGCAGCTCGCTCGGGTAGAAGCCGGTGACGAAGCGACGTTCCTGGAGACGGTGGCGAGAGCGTGGCGAGGGGCGTGCGAGCGGGTGTCGAGGAGTTGTCCGTCCGCCGAGAAGTAAAGCGAGCGGAATCGGTGCACCGCGACGAAAGCGTGGGTTCGCGGCAACGAGGACAAGCCCGGTACCCTCCCCCTCATGCCCGCGCTCTCCGATCGCACGCTGCTGACCCGGCTGATGTGGATGTCGATCGCGGCCGCGCTGGCGACGATCACGCTCAAGACGCTGGCTTGGCAGATGACGGGCTCGGTGGGGCTGCTTTCGGACGCCATCGAATCGCTGGTGAACCTGATGGCGGCGACCCTGGCGCTGGTGATGGTGCGCTGGGCGACACTGCCGCCAGACGAGGAGCACATGTTCGGGCACGAGAAGGCCGAGTATTTCGCGGCCGGGGCGGAAGGAGTCTTCATCCTCGTCGCCGCCGTATCGATCGGCTGGATTGCCGCGGGGAGGCTGCTTCATCCCCAGGCGCTGGAATCGGTGGGGCCGGGGCTGGCGGTCTCGGTCGCGGCGTCGCTGATCAACCTGGGCGTGGCTACGGCACTGATTCGTTCGGGGCGCCGGCTTCGCTCGATCACCGTCGAGGCGGACGGGCGCCACCTGATGACCGACGTCGTCACCTCGGCAGGAGTGGTCGCCGGGGTGATCGCTGTCGCTGTCAGCGGCTGGCACCTGCTCGATCCGATCGTCGCGCTGGCGGTCGCGCTCAATATCGTCGTCACGGGCGTGCGTCTGATCCGCCGCTCGGGCGGAGGCTTGATGGATCACGCGCTGCCGCTGGAGGAGCAGGCCGCGATCGAGACGGTGCTTGCTCCTTTCCGTGGGGAAGGAGTCGGCTTCAAGACACTACGGACGCGGAACTCGGGCCGGCGCTCCTTCGTCTCGGTCGACGTCCAGGTTCCCGGGCGCTGGACGGTCGAGCGGGGCCACGGGTTACTGGAGCGAATCGAGCGGGATATCCAGACCGCGCTTCCGCATGCCTCTGTCACGACTCACCTGGAGCCGCTGCTGGCCGAGGTTCCGGCGAAGCGGAAGCGCGGGCGCTGAGAGCTTCGACGCAGAGCCCGCTCCAGGCCTCGGGCACCTCGCTAATCCTCTCGGGACGCGGTATCGGCTCAGCGGGAGAAAAGACAAAAAACCGCGAGGCCGAGCAGCTCACTCCGCTTTGCTGAACTGCCAGACGGCTAGAGCCAGAGCGACGACCGCCACCGCCACGACAATCCCGAGCTCGAGCCCGATCGGCAGGCGCCAGCCGTCCCAGGTGATGCCTCCGTTCAGGCGCGCTTGGAGCGCCGGAGACGCACTGACGTGGGTGAAGACGGCGCGGCGCATCGGGTCTACCGCATAGGCAAGCGGATCGAGGCGTGTCAGCACCGAGAGCCACTGGGGCAGGTTGCTCGGCGGGAAGATGGCGCCCGAGAGGAAGAACATGGGCATGACGATGAACTGCATCACCGCCTGGAAGGACTGGATCTCGCTCATCCGGCTGGCGAGGAGCACACCGAGCGCGGTCAGGGCGATCGCGACGATGACCATCTCGCCGAGCAGCGTCAAAAGCAGGCTGGGCGAGTAGGGAACGCCGACGAGACCGGCCAGAAGCAGCATCAGCGCACCCTGGATGACCGCCGTGGTGGCGCCGCCCGCGCACTTGCCGACGACTATCGCGCCGCGCCGCACCGGGGCGACGAGCATCTCGCGCAGGAAACCGAACTCGCGATCCCAGACGATCGAGATCGCGGAGAAGAGAGCGGTGAACAGGACGGTCATCGCGAGGATGCCCGGGAACATGAACGTCTTGAAGTTGACGGCGCCGCCAGAGGGTGCAAGCGAGGCGAAGCCGGTACCCAGGACGAGCAGGAAGAGAACCGGCTGGACAAACGAGGTGAGTAGCCGCAGGCGATTACGGAAGAAGCGGAGCAACTCCCGGCGCCAGACGACCTTCACCGCTCTCAGGTCGGAGCGGAGATCGCCACCCGCGAGGTGTACCGGAGCAACGGCAGGAACATTCGCGGCCACGGCTAACGTCCTCCCCGTCTGCGCATTCGGGGGTGGTTTCGCATCCGTTCGCCCGTCGAGGCCTCGGCGTCACGGATGGTGCGGCCGGTGTAGGTCATGAAGACGTCGTCGAGCGTCGGCCGCGAGACCCGGATCGAGCTGATCGGCTGTCCTAGCCTGGCGAAGAGCTTTGGCACGAACTCCTCGCCGTCGGCGACGTGGAAGGTGACCGCGCCCTCGCTGACCGTCGCTTGGAGTGAGAACTGCTCGCTGAGCGCGGCGATTGTCGCCTTGCTGTCGGGCACCTGGAGCTCTATCCGGTCCTTGCCGATCATCGCCTTGAGCGCATCGGGCGTGTCGACCACAACCAGCGCCCCGTTGTCCACGATCGCGATCCGGCTGCAGTGCTCCGCCTCGTCCATGTAATGCGTGGTCAGGAAGATGGTGATCGCCTCGCGATCCCTGAGCTCGTGGATGTACTCCCAGATGTGCGCTCGCGTCTGCGGATCGAGGCCCACGGTCGGCTCGTCGAGGAAGAGAACGCGCGGCGAGTGGATGAGACCGCGCGCGATCTCGAGGCGACGCTTCATGCCCCCCGAGAAGGTGCCGACGAGATGGTCTCGGCGGTCGGCGAGACCGACCATGGAAAGAACCAGCTCGAGCCGCTCGGTGCGGATCTCTGGCCCGACGCCGTAGAGCTCGGCGTGGAACTGGAGGTTCTCGGAAGCCGTCAGGTAGTCGTCTAGCGTCGTCTCCTGAAAGACGAGGCCGATGTGGCTCCGCACCCGGAGCGGCTCCCGGACGATGTCAAAACCGGCGATGTGAGCGCTGCCGGAGGTCGGCTTGAGCAGCGTGCAGAGCATGTTGATCGTCGTCGACTTTCCGGCGCCGTTCGGTCCGAGAAAGCCGAAGATCTCGCCCTCGCCCACTTCGAACGAGACCCCGCTGACGGCAACGACGTCACCGAAGTGGCGTACGAGATCCGAAACTGCGACCACGACCGGCGGCGATTCCGACCCGTTTCGCCCTGTGGCGGCGTCGACAGGCGGTAAAAGCGCAGACACTCAGCCTCTTCCTACCGTTGCTGGGTTCAGTGCCGAAACCCTCTCGCGCAGCCAAGGGAAGGGAATCGGAGTGCAGACCGATTTTCGAGCGGGGCGAAGTACGGAGGAGAATGGTCGCTCTCTCACGGAAAGCACGGTATCGCAACGGACTGGTGCAGGGCGTCCGATAAGTAGAGCTCGACTCCCGGCAACCGGCGAAGCTCGCTAGCGGTGCCAGATTCCTCTGACCGGCGCCGCCGAGCCCGACTGCCCGAGCAACGGTGGCCACCACGACTGCCCGATCATGCGTAGCAGCTGTAGTGATCGAGAAGCCCCGGCACCCGCGCCTCGGACCGGGCTAGCGACCTGGCGACGATTACCGGGATGTGCCCCAGCGATTCTCCCTGGATCGCCCGGAGAAAACGAGCTGTCTTCTCTGCCGCTTGTGTTTATGATCAAGCCCATGAGATACCTGCTCGCCGCCGGTGCTCTCGCCCTGACCTTTCTCACCGGCTCCGCCCTCGCCTCTCCAAGCGCCGCGCTCAAGGGCTTCCAGACGCCCTCTCACAACATCGTCTGCGGCGACTACAACGGCTCACCGGCCTGGCTGCGTTGCGACATCACAAGCGGCCTCAAGCCGAAACCGGCCCGGCCCAAGGGCTGCGAGTTCGACTTCGGCGGAACGCTGACGTTGAGCGCCAAGGGAAAGGCCCGGATCGGCTGTGTCAGCGACGTCGTGCTGCCCGATCCGAGCAAGGCACCGATACTCGCCTACGGCAAAACCTGGCGCTACGGGCCGTTCACCTGCAGCTCGGCCAAGACGGGCCTCACCTGCCGCAACAAGGCCGGCCACGGCTTCTTCCTCAGCCGTGAGCGTTGGACGTGTCTCTAGCCCAGACGAAAAGCCGAACCGCTCCGCCGACAGATCCTCGTCCCATCGGAGGTTCTAGACGCTAGGATCGTCGGCGATGCTCGCGTCGATCTTCTGGTATCTGACCCCGCTTTGGGTTCTGCTCTTCTTTGTGCTCGTGCTTGGGATCTTCGCGATTCTGGCTCGGATCAGAGGCGGTCGCTACATGCGTCCGATCATGGTCTGGCTGATGAAGGTTCCGCTGCTCGGACGCGGGATCAAGAAACTCTCCGAGTCGGCCATCGAGCGCTCGAACCCCGCGCTGGCAAGCGCGATCAAGAAACTCGAGCGGGCCGGCGGAATGCGTGATCCACAGCGGATGCAGAAAGCCCTCTCGACCCTCAGTGCCCACGAGAGGCGGGCCTGGATGGAAGCCGCCGAGCAGCAGCAGGGCTCAGGCTCCGAGGTCTCGAACCGGCAGATGCGCCGCCAGCTCGAGCGGCAAGGCCTGGGCGAGAGCAAGGCCAAGTCGAAGCCCAAGGGCAAGTCCAAAGACAAGCCCAAGGGCAAGAAGAAGAACGGCGACGAGAAGGAGCGGGGCCGGGGCAAACCGGGTCGCCGCCGCAGTCGCTAGAGCCCACTCCGGTAGGGCGCTCTCGCCTCAGCGTTCGAGCAGGGCAACTGCCTGGGCCGCGAGCCCCTCGCCGCGACCCGTGAAACCGATTCCGTCGGTGCTGGTTGCGCGAACGGTCACGCGTCCGGGCTCGGCACCGATCGCCTCCGCAAGGCGTCGCTGCATCTCCTCGCGCCGGGGCGCGATCCGGGGCTCCTCTCCGATCAAGACGCAGTCGGCGTTGACGAGCGCCCAGCCGGCGCCCTGCACCTCGGCGTAGGCCCGGGCGAGCAGGTCGAGCGAGTCGGCGCCTCTCCAACGCTCGTCCTCGGAGGGGAAAAGCGAGCCGATGTCACCAAGCCCGGCCGCCCCGAGCAGGGCGTCGATCAGCGCATGGGCGATCACGTCGCCGTCGGAGTGGCCGGCGAGTCCGCGCGGATGCTCGATCGCAACTCCTCCCAGCACCAGCGGCACGCCGCTTACGAGCTGGTGCGCGTCGAGGCCGATTCCGACTCTGAGCTCACTCATCCAACGAACCTTAGAGCGTTTCCAACCAGACCTCGACCAGCGCCAGGTCGTCGAGGGTTGTCACCTTGTGCAGGCGCGGGTCTCCCTCGACCCAGCAGACGCGTCCGCCTCGCTCCTCGATCAGAGCGGCGCAATCGGTCGCCTCGCCATGCCCGGTGCCGTAGGCGGCGCGGAGCACCCCGGCTCGGAAGGCCTGTGGAGTTTGAGCCGAGACAAGCGAGCCGCGGTCGATCGTCTCGACGACGCGCTCGTCCTCGACGCGCTTGACGGTGTCGGCGACGGGGAGCGCCGGCACCACGGCCTCCCAGCCGCGCCCGAGCGGTTCGAGCACGCGCGTCACGATCTCCTCGCTCACAAGCGGGCGAGCTGCGTCATGCACGAGCACGAGCTCTGCCTCGTCCGGGATCTCAGCCAGCGCCAGGCGCACGCTGCCGCCCCTCGTACTACCACCGGTGACGACTGCGCTCACCTTGCTGCAACCAAGCTCCTCGGCGAGCAGGATCACGGGCTCCTCCCAGCCGGCGGGCGCCGCCACGACGATGCCCTCTATCTCTCCGCACGCCTCGAGCCGTTCCAGGCTCTCGGCCAGAAGCGGCCGTCCGGCCAAAGCGGCGAATACCTTCGGGCGCTCGCCGCCGAACCGCTCGCCCGCCCCCGCAGCGCAGACGACAGCCCAGGCTTGTGCGCTCATCATGAGCGACCTCGACGTCGGAAGCGACCCTGCGCGGGAACTCGTCTCCCGCCTGAGAGCCTAATCCGGTAGGGATGTGCGTCCGAGACGGTCAAGCCGTGGATGCTAGTGACCGAAGGGTTGCGATGGTGCACTGGTAGTGCGGTGAGCGGCCCTTCGGTTGCTGGCGCCGCGGATCGGCCAGCTCGGGTGTGCAGGCCTAGCGGAATAGGCTCTACGCGAAGGAGGCCGTGGCCGGCTCGTGCTTGCTCGAGCCTCCAGCCGGTGCCTTCTTGCCGTTCTGGGTCAGCACACTCTCCAGCCACGCAGCCGCCTCTTCCTCGGTCAGGTCGAGCGCATACATCAGCTCGCTGGAGAGGATCTTCTTGGCCTTTACGAACATCTGCTTCTCGCCGGTCGAGAGGCCCTTCTCGTACTCACGCAGGGACAGGTTCTGCACGACCTCGGACAACTCGAGGATGTCGCCCGTCTTCATCTTGTCGCGATTGTGCTTGAAGCGGCGATTCCAGTTCTTCGGCATCTCGGTCTTGCCGGCAGTGAGGGCGGTGATGACGGCGTCGATGTTGCGCTCCTCGATCACCCGTCGCAGCCCGACGCGCTCGGCATTCTCGCTCGGAACCTGAACCGTCATGTCGTTGTGAAGGATCCTGATGGTCAGGTATTCGCGTTTCTGCCCGAGTTCCGTCCGCAACTCCTTGGAAACGACCGTCCCGGCCCCGTGGTGGGGGTATACGACCTTATCGCCGACTCCGAACAAGCGACACTCCTTTTCCGAGCTTCCTGTCCGTGAAAAGGCCGGCAGAAGGTTTCCGCCGGCTGAAATACAGCTCCATAATAGCAAAAAACGCTGGAAAACGCGCCTTTTTATGTTTTCTTTAGAAAAATCCCTGCTCAGACGGATTTCAGCCGAGGTCTAGTTCCCTCAGCCTGCGCAGCCCGTCTTTGATCTCGCGCACGCGCCGCTGACCGATGCCCTCGACCGCTTGGAGCTGCTGGTCGGAGGCCTCCATGATCGCGTCGAGGCCGCCGAACGCGCTCACGATCCTGCGTGCCGCGGCATTCGGGAGGCGCGGTACGTGCGAGAGAACGCGGTAGCCACGTGGCTCGACCCGGTGATCGAGCGGATTGACCCGGCGCGGATAGGAGAGCAGCTGAAGCAGGTACTCCGATTCCAGGAGCTCGGCGAAGGAAAGCCGCGAGAGCCGCTCCAGAGCCTCCTCGGCCTCGGCGCCGCCGACCGCGTGATAATCGTGGACGAGCGCCCTCTTCTCGTTCGGGAGCTCGCCGATCAGCTCCTCGAGCTGAAGCTTGATCAGCCGGCCGGCGCTACCAAGCTCGACACAGTCGCGTTCGATCTCATAAGCGACGCGCGTGGACATCTCCGCACGCTGAACGACCCCGAGCACCTCCTCGAGCATGACCGAGCCGCGTAGCTCGAGCGAGGTCAGGCGGGCCAGTTGCTGGTCGAGCCGGCGCTGATAGGCGTCGAGCGTCGCCAGCGCCTGGTTGGCGCGGGCGAGCACGTCGGGGATGCGATCGAGCAGGTACCGGTGGGAGCCCACGAACAGCGTCAGTGTCTCTCGCTCCTGGGAGATCGCGATCACCAGAGCGGTGGTCTGCTTGGCGACCCGCTCGGCGGTGCGGTGACGCGTGCCGGTCTCGCTGGAGAGAATGGTCGGGTCGGGCATCAGCTGCACATTGGCGTAGGCCAGGCGCGAGACCGACTCGTTGACGACGATGGCGCCGTCCATCTTCGCCAACTCGTATAGAAGCTGGGGCGAGAACTGCATGTCGAGCGGGATCCCGCCCGAGTAGAGGAAGGAGAGCGCCTGCGGATCACCGATCACGATCAGGGCGCCCTCGTGCGAGCGGATGACGTCCTCGATCCCCTCGCGCAGACGGGTGCCCGGGGCGACCCGGGCGATCGAGTCGAGCAGGCGCGGATCGCGCCGAGGATCCTTCGCCGGCGACCGCGTCAGGCGAAGTCGCGCCGGGAGATCGTTCTCGGGGGGCGTGCGGTTCTCGTCGTTCATGCTCCTAGTCTTACCGCAGCCGGCCGGAAACGCCAGGTCGCCGGGCCGCGTCGGACCTGCGGGCCTACTGGAATAGGCTCCTAGAGCAGCTCGTCGGGCTCACCGCGGCGCGGCTCCAAGCCGCTCGCAAGTGCATTCGCTAGCTTCGCCGCCTCGACCAGCTCGAGCCTTCCCTTCGCCTTGACGGTACCGTGGCTGACCAGCACTCGCTCGAGCCCGAGCTTGGCGCACTCCTCGATTCGGCGCTCGGCCTGGGTCGCCGCCCGCAGCCGTCCGGTCAATCCGATCTCGGCGAAGGCAGCCAGCCGCGGACGTACCGGCACGCCCCGAGCCGCCGAGGCGATGGCAAGAGCGATCGCCAGATCGGCGCCCGGCTCGTCGATGCGCACTCCTCCGGCGACGTTGACAAATACATCAGCCTGCCCGAGTGGAATGCGGGCATGGCGCGAGAGCACAGCCACGATCATCGCCAGGCGTTTTGGGTCGACACCGGTGCCGACCCGCCTCGGCATGGCCAGCTCGCTGCGCGAGACGAGTGCCTGCACCTCGAGCAGGATCGGGCGCGAGCCCTCGAGCGTGCAGGCGACCGCGGCGCCAATCTCACCGGGCTCCGAGTGACCAAAGAGCGCCGAGGGATCGGGCACGCCGATCAGACCAGCGGAGGTCATCTCGAATACCCCGAGCTCATTGGTCGAGCCGTAGCGGTTCTTGGTCGCGCGCAGGATCCGGTGCTCGCGGTAGCGGTCGCCCTCGAACTGGAGCACGCAGTCGACCAGGTGCTCGAGCACGCGCGGGCCCGCCACGGCGCCGTCCTTGGTCACGTGCCCGACCAGGACGACCGCGACTCCGCTCTCCTTGGCCACTCTGAGCAGGCGCGAGGCAGCCTCACGTACCTGCGCCACCGAGCCCGGCGCCGAGCCCAGCGCGGCCGAGTAGAGCGTCTGCACCGAGTCGATCACGCAGACCTCCGGGCGCTCGCGCTCGAGCGTTTCGCAGACCACTTCCAACTCGGTCTCGGTCAGGATCTCGACCTTGCCGGCCCCACCCAACCTCTCCGCTCTGAGTTTGATCTGGGCCGCCGACTCTTCGCCCGAGACGAGCAGGCTGCGGCGATCCTCGGAGATCGCTCTGAGTGCGCTCAGTAGCAGGGTCGATTTGCCGATCCCAGGCTCGCCGCCGACGAGCACGAGCGAAGCCGGCACGAGGCCACCGCCGAGCACGCGATCGAGCTCGGGCACGCCGGTCGGGATGCGGTCGGACTCGTTCGCCTTTACTTCGACCAGTCGCAGCACGGGTCGCTGCACTCTCGGCGCCTTCGCGGCGAGCGGTACACCGGTCTCCTCGACCAGCGTCCCGAAGTTCTCGCAGCTCGGACAGCGCCCGAGCCAGCGACCGGTCGAGTAACCGCACTCCGTGCACGCGAACAGAACGGCCGTCTTTGCCATGGAAGGACGAGTCTAGGGAGAGGTGCAGACGGCGACTGTGCCGGCTCTGTGTCAACCCTGCAGGTGCTACTTGGATTTCTTGTCGTCGCCCCAGAAAGTGGCCCTGTCGGCCTCGTCCCAGATCGAGGGGCTCGAGTCCTGCTCCTCCCAGATCGAGCGAAAGCTGTCGCGACCGGTCGCCGGCTCGGACTTGGGCGGCGCGAAGGGATCGGGCTCGGACGCGCGGGCGGCAGGCGTAACCGCTGCGGGCGCCTCCGTTGCGGCGCTCTCTGCTCGCGTGACGATCTCGCCGCGCTCGTTCACCGCGTAGGTCTTGGCGATGAAGGTGTCGATCTCCGCGAGGTCGAGCCCGCGCTTGTCGAGCCTCACCCGGGCTTCGTCGCTCAAAGCCGGACGACCGTCGCGAACCACGAGCGAGTCTCGCAGCGTTCGTTTGCCGCGGCTCATGGCCAGGAGCACCGCGACGAAGAGAGAGACAACTACAAGTCCAGCGACCGAGCCGGTAGCGGCGGCGAGCATGGGCTCAGCATAGGCGCGAACGCCCGCTACTTCTCGTCCGCGAGTTCCTCGGAGCCTTCGTCGTCGGCGACGTCGATGGGGACTGCGACCTTCTCGGGCTCCACCTCGAGCTCGGGCTCGGGGCCGGGGATGATCTCGATCTCGACGTCTTCGGTGCCCTTCTTGCGATCGACGATCAGGGTCGCGCCCGCCATCAGCTCGGCGCCGAGCACGAAGTCGGCGAGCGGGTCTTCGATCAGGCGCTGGATCGCGCGGCGCAGCGGCCGGGCGCCCATGGCCGGGTCGAAGCCCTTCTCGACCAGCAGGTCCTTGGCCTCGTCGGTCAGCTCGATCGTCACCTTGTGGACCGCCATCTGCTCGCGCAGCCGCCTCAGCATCAGGTCGATGATCTGCTTGATCTCGGCCTTCTCGAGCTTGTGGAAGACGATCACCTCGTCGATGCGGTTCAGGAGCTCCGGCCGGAAGACCTTCTTGAGCTCGCCAGTGACGCGCGACTTCATCTCGTCGTAGGAGAGACCGGCGTCGTCGCTCTGCGTGAAGCCGAGCGATTGGTTCTTGGAGATCTGAGCCGCTCCCAAGTTCGAGGTCATGATCACGATCGCGTTGCGAAAGTCCACTTTCCGCCCCTGCGAGTCGGTCAGCTTCCCGTCCTCGAGAATCTGCAGGAGGATGTTGAACACGTCCGGGTGGGCCTTCTCGACCTCGTCCAGGAGCAGCACCGAGTAGGGCTTGCGCCGGACCGACTCGGTCAGTTGGCCGCCCTCGTCGTAACCGACGTAGCCCGGAGGCGAGCCCACCAGCCGAGACACGGAGTGTTTCTCCATGTACTCGGACATGTCGACCTGGATCATCGCTTCCTCGTCGCCGAAGAGGAACTCGGCCAAGGTGCGCGCCAGTTCGGTCTTGCCCACACCGGAAGGCCCAAGGAAGATGAACGAGCCGTTCGGCCGCTTCGGATCCTTGATGCCGGCGCGGGCACGCCTGATCGCCTTGGAGACGGCCACGATCGCCGGATGCTGGCCGATTACGCGCTTGTGCAGCTCGTCTTCCATGCGGATCAGCTTCTGCGACTCGGCCTCGGTTAGCTTGAAGACGGGAATCCCGGTCCACATCGAGACGATGTCGGCGATCTCCTCTTCGCCGATCTCGGGCTGTTCGGCCTCGCCCTCGTGCTCGCGCCAGGACTCCTCCAGCTCTCGCCGCTTCTGGGTCAGCTTGCGCTCCTTGTCGCGAAGCGCCGCCGCCTTCTCGAACTCCTGCGCCTCGATCGCGGCCTCCTTCTCCTTGCGCACGGTCTCGATCTCCTCCTCGAGCTCGCGGTAGCGCGGAGGAGCGCTCATGGTGCGTATACGCATGCGCGAGGCGGCCTCGTCGATCAGGTCGATGGCCTTGTCGGGCAGGTGGCGGTCCTGGATGTAGCGGTCGGCGAGCTGCGCCGCCGCGTCGAGCGCGTCGTCGGAGATCTTGCAGCGGTGGTGCGCCTCGTAGCGGTCGCGCAGGCCGCGCAGGATCTGGATGGTGTCGTCGACGGAAGGCTCGTCCACACGGATCTGCTGGAAGCGGCGCTCGAGCGCGGCGTCGCGCTCGAGGTACTTGCGGTACTCGTCCAGCGTGGTCGCACCGATCGTCTGCAGCTCACCGCGCGCCAGTGCCGGCTTGAGGATCGAGGCTGCGTCGATCGCGCCCTCGGCCGCACCCGCACCGACGAGGTTGTGCAGCTCGTCGATGAAGAGGATGATGTCGCCCCGCTGGCCGATCTCCTTCATGACCTTCTTCAGGCGCTCCTCGAACTCACCGCGGTACTTGGAGCCGGCGACCAGCGCCGCCAGGTCGAGCGTGTAGATCTGCTTGTTCTTGAGCATCTCGGGCACGTTGTTCGCGGAGATGCGCTGAGCGAGGCCTTCGACCACGGCCGTCTTGCCCACGCCGGGCTCGCCGATCAGAACCGGGTTGTTCTTGGTGCGGCGCGAGAGGATCTGCATCACGCGCTCGATCTCGGTCTGGCGCCCGACCACCGGGTCGAGCTTGCCGTCGGTGGCGAGCCTGGTCAGATTGCGCCCAAACTGGTCGAGCAGCTTCGAGCTCTTCGACTTCTCGCCGCCGGTCGCTCCGGCTGCAGCGCCCTGCTGGCGGCGTCCGGGACCGGAGAGCATGCGGATGATCTCGTTGCGAATCTTCTCGGCATCGGCGTCGAAGTCGAGCAGGATGCGCGCCGCCACACCCTCGTTTTCGCGCACCAGCCCGAGCAGGATGTGCTCGGTGCCGATGTAGTTGTGGCCGAGCGAGAGCGCCTCGCGCAGAGCCAGTTCGAGCACCTTCTTGGCGCGCGGCGTGAAGGGAATCTGGCCGTTCGTGACCTCGTCGCCCTGGCCAACGATACGGGAGACCTGGGCCCGCACCTCTTCCACGGTGATGTCGAGGGACTCGAGCACGCGCGCGGCGAGGCCCTCCTCCTCGCGGAGGAGCCCGAGCAGGATGTGCTCGGTGCCGATGTAGTTGTGCTTGAGAGCACGAGCCTCGTCTTGGGCGAGGACTACTACCTGCCTAGCTCGCTCGGTGAAACGCTCGAACAAGATCCTCGACCCCCTTCCTCTGCATCGCCTGTTCGTGTAGCCGATATATATCCATGTTAGCTGAGGGCTTCTGGTTCAAATGCCGCCGAGCGTGAGCTCGTATACGACTCGGCAGAAGGTTTTTCGGCCAGAACGCGCCCCGGCTTGATTCGCAATGCATGAGAGCACGCCAACGTCTTGCGTATCCGCCGCTTGAGCCCGCCTCGACAACGACACCCGAGTACGAATTCATGCCGGAGGCGGCACAACCGATCACCCGTCCCAACTCGAGCCGGAACTGCCTCCCTAAACTACGGATATGCGCGCCCGCACGAGTCTCAACAAGTACCTGGTGGCACGAATCGCCGGGGTGGTAGTGGCCGGGCTCGGCGTGGTGGTACTCGTGGGCTGGACTCTCGACCTGACCTCACTCAAGCGGGTCTGGCCGAGCCTCCCTGCAACGAAGGCGAACGCTGCCGTGATGCTGGCCGTCGTCGGAGCGGGACTCGCCGTGCTTGCCCGGGCCGAGCCGAGGCGCTGGGAGCGCCTGCTTGCCGGCGTCGCGGGAGGGTTCTGCGTCGCGCTCTCGGCGCTCACTCTGCTCGAGGATTCCTGGCGCGGTCTCGGCATCGACGAGTTGCTGTTCCGCGACACGACCGGCAGCCCCGAGCCAGGCCGGCCGTCGCCTCATGCCGCAATCGGCCTACTGCTCGCCGGCGTGAACCTGATCTTGCTCGCCCGCTCCAGAAAGAGCCGCAGGCCCGCGACGGCCTGGGTAAACAACGTGCTCGCGATCGTAGTGATGGCGGGCATCGTCGGCTACGCCTACAACGTCGACTACCTGCGCGGCTTTTCTTCGGTCAACGGCATCGGCGTGAACGCTCTGGCCGGGCTCGCGATCCTGGTAGTCGGGCTGGCGGCGCTCAATCCCCGCGGGACCTGGCTGGCGGTCTTCATCTCGCCCGGCGCTGGCGGCAGAATGGCGCGGCGGTTCACGCCACTCGTCCTGCTTTCGCCGATCGTGATCGGAGTCCAAACCGCTGTCTACGACAAACCGGCCGGCCACGCGATTGCCGCCGTAACCGTGACCACCATATTCGTGATAGCGGTGCTCGCCGGCGCCTCCGCACTCGACCGCGCCGAAGCGCAGCGAAGGATCCTCGGCGGCCTCCTTCCAATCTGCTCTCACTGCAAGCGGATCCGCGACGACAGGGGCTACTGGAGCCAGGTCGAGTCCTACGTGTCGCAACACTCCGAGGCCGAGTTCAGCCACAGCCTCTGCCCGAGTTGCCTGGTCGAGTTCTACCCCGAGTACGCCGAAGCGATCATCGGCGAGCTCGAAGAGGGTGGCCCGGCCACGAACGTTGGGCACACTACTTGACGCTGCCGGAGAAGCCGGCAACCGCCAACACCGTTCTGAGCGCGATCTTCATGTCGAGCCAGAGCGACCAGTTCTCGATGTAGTAGTTGTCCCACTCGACACGATCGGAGAGCGAGGTCTTGCCCCGCAGTCCGTGGATCTGGGCCCAGCCGGTGATGCCCGATTTCACGCGCAGCCGATCGTTGTATCGATAGACACGCGACTCGAACAGCTCGACGTACTCGGGCCGCTCGGGCCGGGGCCCGATCAGGGACATGTCGCCCATGACGACGTTGAGCAGTTGCGGCAGCTCGTCGATCGAGGCCTTACGCAGGATCGTCCCGACCCAGGTGCGGCGATCGTCGCCCTCGATGCCACCGGGGGCGGTATCGTCGGGCAGCGTCTGCGCCTCTCTGGGCTCGTCTGGCACCTCCCAATTCAGCCGCATTGAGCGGAATTTGAGCATCTCGAAGGTACGGCCGTCGAGCCCGACACGCAGCTGCCGGAAGATGATTGGCCGGCCGAGCGAGATCCACGTTGCGAGCGCGGCCGCGAGCATCAAGGGGGCGCAGACGATCAGCATCAACAGCGCCAGTAAACGATCGAACGCGTACTTGATCGCGAACTGCCAGCCACGCGGATTCGCCGGATGAGAGGTGAGTAGCGGTAGGCCGCCGATGTGATCGATCGTCAGTCGTTCGGTCACCTTCTCGAACAGGCGCGGTACCAGCGAGACGCCGACTCCGAGTTCCTCGCAGCGCTTGACCATGCGCAGGAGCACGTCGTTGGGCGCGGTCGAGAAGGTAATGATCACCTGACCGACGCCGTACTCGCGCACGACCTGCTCGAAGTCCCAGCTCGCGCCGAGCACGGGCAGGTGCGAGGTAGCCGAGGAATCCTCGCGCGGCTCCTTGTCGAGGAAGCCGATCGGGCGCAAGCCAAGCTCGGGATGCTCGAGCAGCCTCTTTGCAGTCGTGTGCCCAACGTTGCCGGCACCGATCACCAGCGTCGGAACGGCCTCGCCCGAGCGGCGCGCGTGGATCTGGGATAGATCGAGACCGATCCTCCCCGCGGTGAGATAGACGGTGGTGAAGACGGCCAGCCTGATCGTCTCGGCGGCCGTATCGGCGGGAGCCGTGTACAGCAAGACCCTGAGAGTCACGACCGACATCGTCGCCAGGCCGACCGCCACCACGAGCGAGCGCATGTCGTCGAGGAAGTCGACCTGCAGGCGCTGTGCATAGGCACCCCGAGAGATGAAGACGGATATCGCCACGAGCGCAAACAGCGACGGCCACAGGTAGCCGCCCGAGCGCACATGCGCGGCCGGAGCGGCGAGCTCGGAGACGACGATCGCCGACCCGAGCAAGAAGAAGTCGAGCGCGAAGCGGGTCAGGCGCCAGTAATGATCGCTGCGCCTAGCGGTGCCGACTCGCGCGCGCGCGCCGAGCCTGAGCCCTTCGACGGTGCCGAGAGTCGGCCGATGGAAGACAGTCTCGGTCACAGGAGAAGGAGAAACCAGTGGGGGGCTCGGGGAATCATCTTCTTATTACAACGGCTAACGACGTGCAGACTTTAGCGAGGGACAGGTGCGACCTCGGACGATCACGATCGACTGTGAGCCGGATTACAGGGGGCACCTCGTATTCAGACTCGTCTCGGCGAGAAAAGCAAGACCCGAAAATCCGACCCTCAGCCTCGACCCCGCGCGGCGGCCTCCTAGGAACTCGAATCAAAAAGAAGCACTCGGCCGTCATTCTGATTCGAGTTCTAAACTCGAGACAGAGCGCCCGCCCAGCTCCGGCGGTCGCTGCCTTCTGGTTCCCGGCTAATCCCAGCGCGGGCGAGAAGTCCCTGGTTGTCAGAGGATCTGAGATTTCGGTTTGACCTCGGTTGGAGCCTCGCAGAGAGAAAACTGAACTCTCTTATCCAGGAAGACCGGAGAGGAAACGCGGATTCCCTCCCGGTGTGATCGATCGCAATAGCGACGCCGCGCCTCGGTTGGGCGGTGCCGGCTTCTCTGACCGGTCAGACGCCCGAGTCGTCGGGTATCAGCTCACCGAAGAACTCGTAGATGAGTTCCTCGAACTCGGGTGGGATGCGGCCGTCGACCGCGGTGTGCTCACGCAGGTGGTAGAGGATCTGGCGCCGCTCCTCCTCTTGAGCCGGGTCTTGTCCGAGCGTCTCCTCCACCAGTTCGCTCAGCTCCCAGATGTCCCAGCCCCGGGCCACGCGCGGAAAGTTGACGACGCTTCCGCCCTCTTCGGCCCCGGACGCCGCGACCGGATCCTTTTTGCGCTCCTGCGCAGGCGCCTCGGCTTCGACTCTCTCCTCGCTGTCTGCCTCCGGCTCTTCGGCCTGAAGCGGCTCGACGAGGCGAATCGCCGGTGCGGGTGTTGCTTCGAGCGCGGGCTCGGATTTGAGCTCCGGCTCCGGTTCGGGTTCGAGTTCGGGCTCGGGCTCCGGTTCGNNCTCGGGCTTCGGCTCGGGCTCCTCGCTCGCTTGCGGCGCCTTCCAGCGCCAGGCGACTCCGTTTGCGACCGGCTGCGGTTCAGGCCTGGGAACGCCGGCCGCGGAGACCTCGGCCTTGACGGTCGGCGACTGCTGCTCGGCGATCGGCTCGGACGGGGTGCTCTCCGCCCCACTTTCGGCTGGCTCGGCTCGGGCGGGTCGCGTCCAGTCCCAATTCGGAACCTGTCCGAAGCGGCCGGCCGCCTCGGGTGAGAGCGAACGCGCGCTGGATGGCGCACTGCGAACCGGCTCCGGACCGGGAGCTGGAGCAGCCTCCTCGCTTGCGGGCTCGGATTGCGGCGGCGCCGGTGTGATCGTCACCGCGATCACGTGACTCGCCTTGTTCCCTGCCCGATCGAACGCCGTCGCGCGCAGCCGGCAGGCTCCAGGCGAGCATTCGTCGGTCTGCCAGAAGCCGCGCACCTCGTTGTCCTGCGGCTCCAGCTCGGCCATCAGCCTCCACTCACCCGCCTCCGCATAGCTCAGCTCGACCCGCACCACGCCGCTCGTGTCGTCCCTGGCCTCGGCCACCAGCTCGACCCAGCCCTTGAGGGTGTCTCCCTCATGCGGCTCGACGATCGCGATCGAGGGGGGCGTGTTGTCGACGGTATAGGGGCCGAAGCACCGGGAGTAGGTGGATTGACCGCCGGCAGTCAGCGACTCGATCCTCAACTCGTAGATCCCGTCCACGAGTTGGCGGGTGTCGACAGGAAGATGGAAGGGAGCGCGCGCGGTGCCAAGCGCCCGCCACTCGTCGCTGCCAGTAGCGGCGATCTCGAAGATCATCTGTGTCGAGCGCGAGTCTGCTGCCCGCGCGATCAGATTCACATGGCCGCGAAGGTGCTCACCCGGCTCGATCAGCTCGGCGGCTGCGGTGGTATTGGCGATCTCGACCGTCCAGGGCTCGCTGCGACTCTGGTTCCCACTCCCATCTCGGGCCGCGACGCGCAGCGCCCACTGCCCGTCCGTGAGTTCCTCGGTGCTCAGCCGGAGCGCGAACGGCGCCGTGCGCGCCTCGCTGACCCGACGCCAGCGCTCGTCTCCGCTCGAGATCTCGAGCTCGACCAGCGAGACTCCCGAGACGAGATCCTCGGCGTCCACGCTCACCGTCACAAGGCCCGAGAGCGTGCGCCCGGCAAGCTGCTCGCGCAGGTGCACCTCGGGGCCCAGGTTGTCGATCTGCAACGAGATCGGCTCGCTGTAGGTATCGGCGCCACCGGAGTCCGAGCTGACCAGACGAAGGAAGCAGGCACCGTCGGGAAGGGAGCTCGTGTTCCAGTGCAGCAGCGGTAGTAGGATCTCGGCTCCAAGCCCACTCTGATCGTCAGCGCCACCCGAATCGGCGCTTTGCCAGCTCACTTCGTCGCGTGACCACTCGAGCCGCAGCGCGACCGGCTCGGGCACGGGCGCCGCGGAAAGAACGCGAACCTCGACCAGACCGGAGACGATCTCGCCGGGGGCCGGAGCGGTGATCGCACCGGCGAAACTATCCTCGATCTCCCGCCAATCCTCCGCGGTCTCGATCTGCTCGGGCGTCCAGCCGGCCGGTCGCCATGGACCGCCGAGCAGCGGCCGGGTGGTGGGCGACGGCTCGTTCGGCTCCGACTCCCGGGCAGGCGGCGGCAAAGGACGCTTGTCGCGCCCGTCCTCGCCCTCCCGCTTGCGTCGAAAGAGGCTCATAGCTGCCAGCTCGGAAACAGTTCGACGGCCGACTCCACCATGCCTTCCTCCTCCCGGCCACGAACATCGATCGATAAGCCGGCTTCTCTTTGCCGGCACTGGCTTCTCCGATGAGATTATCTCCGGCTCGAGCGAGCCGGTATCGCCTCGACAGTCATCCGAAGCGGATCTGAAGCGGGCGCGTCCGATTCATACACCGATACGCCGGTTGGGTCGTGCACCGTATCGCTGTACGCTCTTCGAGCTGTCATCGTCCTTCTTGACGCCACAGGGAGGTCGGCTCTGCCACTCAAGCCAGTAATCCTCGGAGAACGGGAATCGACCGGAAGACGCCGGGCCACGATCTCGGCCTGTCTGATCGTACTGAACGAGGAGGAGACGCTCCCGGGGGCGCTCGCCAGCGTTGGGTTCTGCGACGAGGTGATCGTGGTCGACTCCGGATCGGGCGACGCCACGCGCGAGATCGCACGCGAGGCAGGTGCGACCGTGATCGAGAACCCTTGGCCGGGCTTCGCGGCGCAGCGCAACTTCGCTCTCGACAGAGCCCGCTGCGACTGGATCCTCGAGCTAGATGCCGACGAGCGCGTGACACCCGAGCTACGACTGTCGCTCGAGGATTACCTCGCCTCGCCGGCGAGCAAGGAGCACGAGATCGCCGCGATGCCGATCCGCCAGATCTTCCTCAGCCGGCCGCTCGCGGGCTCGGCTCGATATCCGGATTATCGCCACCGCGTCTTTCGCCGCGGCTCCTACCGCCACGACGAGACGCGCAGTGTGCACGAGGGGATCACGCCTCGCGGCCCGGTCTGGATGCTAGAAGGTGACCTGCGCCATCTGCTCGCCACCTCGGCGCGAGAGACTGCCTGCGACGCGATTCGCTATGCCCGCCTCGAGGCCGAGCAAGTGACGGTCGAGCGCAGCCTGCGGGCAGCACTGATCGGAATAGTGTTCAGGCCACCGGCGAAGTTCTTCACGCGCATGTTCGTCTTTCGCGGCTGGCGGGACGGCTGGCGCGGCTGGCTGAAGATCTGGCTCGACTGCACATCCGACGCGCTCGTCTGGACGACCTTTCTGCGTAGCCGCCGCAGGCCCAAGTCCACGCGCCCCGGACACTTCGCGGTCGAGCATCGTCT